>NZ_CAXUBQ010000037.1:0-28361 GCF_964249465.1 Ruminococcus sp. Marseille-P328
GTAGCCATCGGTGCCAGTGAAACTGCCCTCAATATTTTCCTGCTGGATAAATTAAAAAGTTTTCACATGACTTATCCTGGAATCCGGCTAAGGCTATACAACCATTCCACACCGGAAGCCATTGAATCAGTTAAGAGTGGAAAGATTGATTTTGCAGTAGTTTCCACTCCGGCAGAGGTGGATTTCCCATTGAAACAGATCATGCTCATGCCGTTTCAGGAGATTCTGGTTGGAGGCACTACTTTTACCGCCCTTAGCAGTCAGGAGCTTTCCCTTCGGGAGGTAAAGAACTATCCGCTGATTTCTCTTGGGCGGGAAACTATGACCTATAAATTCTACAACAGTGTATTTTTATCACATGGTCTGGATCTTTCCCCGGATACGGAAGCTGCCACTGCGGATCAGATTCTGCCTCTGGTAAAATGCGAGCTCGGGCTTGCCTTTTTGCCCCAGCCGATGGCCGCACCTTCCCTTTTGAAAAAAGAGATCGTACAGATTCCATTAAAAGATGAAATACCGGAGCGCCAGATCTGCCTGGTGTATGACAGCCAGCATCCTATGGGAGCTGCGGCAAGGGAATTAAAAAATACCATTCTATTAGGGCATGTATAAAAACAGCGTATGGAAAAAATTTTGGTAATTAGAAAAAACTTGGAGAAAGTACTTTATGGATTACATAAAAGAAGCGAAAAAACTTGGTTTTTCAAATACGGCAATCATGGACACAAAAAAACTCGTATTCAAACCGGAATACCGAAAGTTTTGTGAAGAAAATCAGTGTGGATGTTACAACGTAAATCCAGCATGTCCACCTGAATGCGGAACGGTAGAAACTATGAAACAAAGGGTATTTGCCTATGAAAAAGCGCTTATTCTACAGACGATACAAAGTAAGGATATGGACTATAAAATGGCGAAGCTTGCGCACAATAAACTCACCGAACAGTTGGCCTCTAAAATAATGGAATCTGGAAATACCGACCTGCTGATCATGTCCGCTGGTCCTTACAGGCACTATTCTTGCCTGTCCGCCTACTGTGTTGATGCCCAGGAAATGGCAGATGCGGTGGGAATGACCTGCTGGGGGACCGATGATAAGATACGGTATTTTTCACAAATTTTATTTCATGGAAACTTATAATGGAAAACACTTACAACGGTCTGTGATATGGCAGACATAAAAATATGATATGAAAAAGAAATCTCTCATCCTATTGCGGTATGACTATAACAATGCTATAATCCCTCCCGAAAAGAGACAGGTACAGTTCTCATTATGATCCAAACAGAAAAAGAGGCGTTTTAGTATGAAAACAGTTTTACCAAGAGAACAAGCTGTAGAAGATATTTTTTCCAGAATCCTGGCTTCCCCGGAGGCATCAGGAAGGCTTCGGAAAGTGTTTTACCAATATCTGGACGATGAACATATGCTGGTGGATGAGGATCCGGACCACTTTTTGCAGGTACTCTTTCACGCTTACCAGAACGGGGATGTAAGTGCTCTTCTTCTGGAATTGTGTGGCAAAAGTATGTTTGATCTGCTCCGCGAAGCCTACCTGATTCCAAGAAAATTCCATGGAAAAGCAGGAGAGAACCCGGTTCTTCTTACTAATGTGGAAGGAGAGCTTATTCCAGAAACAGGGAAGATGGTTTCCGCTCATGAATACGGAAAATTTAAAGAGACATTTGACAGGCATGAGTGTGTACCCAGGTCCGGGCTTTACCTTGCAGATGGATATGACATTGTACATTCTTACACGGACGGACTGGAAATTAAAGAAGAAAAAGAAGAACGCCAGCGTGGAATCTTGATCCTTTATGCACTCCCGGATACCTGTAAGCTGGGTCTTACAGAAGCCCAGACTTATGCCGTTGTATGGAAGACTTTCCAGGAAATCCAGCAGGCAGCACCGCATGCCGTCGTATTCTATGGACAGGAGACCGGTATAAAAAAAGAAAGTCCCGATAAACCCTTTGATGAGCTTGGCGTTCTCCTTCCTATCCATGAGTTTGAGAAGAAAATGCTTCAGCGCATGGAGGAAATTGATGGAATCGTCCTTGCCTGCAGGGAACGGATGATGGAACAGGCTGGAAATGACAGCCTGAAATTATAATGAGACTTTTTTGAAGGAAGTGGCTTTATGCAGTTGGAGAGGGTCAGAAAAAATCACATGGACGTGGAGTGGCATGAATACACCGATGAAAATGGCAAAAATACTCCCGTTATAAATGCGAGCATCACGGAAAAGGCTTCCATTATAGGACGTGTAGGGATTATGTTTTTATCCTGTGGAACTGGAGCATGGAGAGTCCGAAGCTCTATGAATGCCCTGGCGGAAGCGATGGGGATTACCTGCACCACAGATATCGGGCTGATGTCCATTGAGTACACCTGTTTTGATGGGGAAAACGGATTTACCCAGTCGTTATGTCTTACCAATACAGGGGTGAATACGTCAAAGCTGAACCGGCTGGAGCATTTTATCCGCAATTTTGAAACAGAGGGGAAAAATATGTCCGGGGAAGAGCTTCATAGCTATCTGGATGAGATTGAAAGAATTCATGGCCTTTATTCCCCGGTAGCCCTGGGGCTGGCTGCCGCCATTGCATGCTGTGGATTTACCTTCCTTCTGGGCGGAGGACTGGTAGAAATGTTCTGTGCTTTTGTTGGCGCAGGACTTGGAAATTTCTTTCGCTGTAAATTAACAAAGCATCATTTTACCCTGTTTCTTGGAATTGTTTCCTCGGTTTCTCTGGCATGCTTTGTATATGCAGGACTTTTGAAATTAGGGGAAATCCTGTTTGGGATTTCCATTCAGCATGAAGCAGGATATATCTGTGCCATGCTTTTTATCATCCCTGGTTTTCCCTTTATTACCAGCGGAATTGACCTGGCAAAGCTGGATATGCGTTCTGGCATGGAAAGGCTCACTTATGCACTGATCATTGTTCTGGTAGCCGCCATGTCTGCCTGGATCATGGCTATGCTCCTTCACCTGCAGCCAGTGGATTTCATAAAGATCCGTATGTCTGCTGCAATGTGGATCCTCACACGGCTTGCTGCAAGCTTTTTCGGCGTGTTCGGTTTTTCCATCATGTTTAACAGCCCAGTCAGGATTGCCTGTTCTACGGCAGTACTTGGTGCAATTGCAAATACCCTCCGTCTTGAACTGGTGGATCTCGTAGCTTTACCTCCGGCAGTAGCTGCATTTATAGGGGCACTTACAGCCGGACTTCTTGCCTCCCTTTTGAAAAATAAGGTGGGTTATCCAAGGATTTCCGTGACAGTGCCTTCCATTGTGGTCATGGTACCGGGGCTTTATTTATACCGTGGATTTTATAACCTTGGAATCATGTCCTTATCCGTTTCTGCATCCTGGTTTGCAGCTGCGCTTCTGATCATTGCATCGCTTCCGCTTGGACTAATCTTTGCAAGGATTTTAACAGATAAGACGTTTCGGTATTGTACCTGACTTGATTTGTGCTTGTAACAAAGACCGTAATAAATGTGATTGGTGAAATTGTGAAAAGGATATCTGATATTTTCTTCTGACCGGTGATTTTGACCATACAGGCATTGACTGGGAACCGATTGGAAATATGAATGATATGGAGAATCCTCCGCCTTTAGGCGGGGATTCTCTGCGTTTATGGATAAAGTTGTGCAAAATAATAAACCTTATCATACGGAAAGGCAGAAAAGCCCGAAAATACAGTATTTGTGCGGCTTTGGGGAATTTTGTACTTATCGTATTTTATCGTAATTTATCGTATCTTGATGAAAAAATGGTGTACTAATGGTTTAAAATGGACGTAATAAATGGGAATGTGCAAATTGAACAAAGACCAGATATCAAGATTAATACTGCCGAAGCAGACCTTATAGAAATAATCATCGTAAGACTTGGCGGAGAAAATCAAGATCAAAAAGGACTCGTTGATTTTTTATATGGATTGTTTTCAGGTAATCAGGAAAAAGTATTATCATATATTCCGGACTCTGATAAACCGGTCCGACAAAAGGAGGTGGCTGATATGTTAAGTATGATTTCCTATGCCGAGGAAAATGGTATAAAAAAAGGCGAAAAAAAAGGCGAAAAAAAGAGTGAAAACCGTTTAGGAACATTTATGAATATTCTTCTGAAGAACAAACGTTATTCGGATGCAGAGAAGGCCTCTGAGGATGAAGAGTATCGTGAGGAGCTTTATAAAGAATATAAATTATAAGCATATTAAGAAGTACATCGGTAGAAATTATATGCACTGTAAAAAATAATAAAATATAAAAAGGCAGGTCTTTTTTAGGCTTGCCTTTTATAAATGGAAACTCAAGAGATTATGCAATTTCTGCAACAACTTGGACAAAATGAAACTGCATGTGTTCAAGCATTTCAACGTTGTCATTATGAATATCAGAATATCGGCTTTGCATATTATGCTGGGATAAAGGGAGACAATTAGAATAAAAGAGCCATTGATTTTGCTGTTGAAGGAAACATTGCAGATATAACGATGTTAAAAAATATAAAATCGAAATTAAAATCTGCAGTTGAAAAAGCAATCAAACCAGCTGAATCAGCTAAGCATATAAGGCCGAAATACTATATATTAAAACGATAATGTTATAAAAATCAAAACAAATTTTTGTATGTAATATACAAAATATCAATTCCTTTTAAAATTTAATTGACATTTCTAATAATAAGTGGTATTACTAAAGCATAGTTAATGCAAGCGCTTTCATAAAGGAAGCGCATATATTAAATCGCATTATGCAACCGATTGCATAATGCGTGAATGGAAGGAGGTTTTCACAAGAAAATTATTTTTTTACCATGGAATGCAACCGCTTGCATAATATCTGATATAAGGTTATAATAATGACACCAACAACACGGATAATGTAAAGAATCCTATAAAAATCAGAAAAAAATCTTATATCAGGGAGGATGTATATGGGGGCAACGTTAAATGATATCGCAAAAAAAGTGGGAGTTTCTCAATCTACTGTATCAAGAGTGATCAATGGAACTGCACCAATTTCAGATGAGATGAAAAATAAAGTTTATAAAGCAATGAAAGAGCTTAATTATCATCCAAACAGCCTTGCACGAAACCTTGCGAAAGGAAAGTCCCTTACGATCGGGCTAGTGGTAGATGCTGACAATGAAAATGCATTTGCCAATACCTTTTTCACGCGAAGTGTTTATGCAATGGAAAAAGTAGCACAGAGAAATGGATACAGTCTTCTGATCACAAATGATGTGGAAGAAAAAAGTTCTCCTGCATGCGAGCTCATTTTTGGACACAGAGTTGATGGATTAATTTTGACAGCTTCAGACTTGAACCAGAATATTTTATCAGCCCTGAGAAATGAAAACATTCCATGGGTGGTAATGGGAGAAACATCAGAGAAAAATGAAACCATGAACTGGGTAGATATGGATAATCTCCAGGGAGGCGTAAAAGCAGTCGAGCATTTACTTAAATGCGGCTATCGAAAAATTGCTTATGTGGCAGATGATCTGGAAGCCATGTTTACCAAACGAAGGATCCAGGGTTATGAGAAAGCTTTGGAGGGAAAAAATACCTGTATTATTTTTAAGGAAAAGAATGAAGAAGAATTGGAAAGAAAAATTATAGAGTCAACAGAACATAAACATGTAGATGCATTTTTATGCTCCAACAATATAATTGCCTTTCAGGTTCTGCAGGCATTGAAAAAACTTGGAAAGCAGGTACCCACAGAAATTGGAGTTGTAACTTTTGATAATTATCCCTTTGCAGAATATATGGATCCGCCGCTCACTGTAGTGGATATCGATACTTACAAGCTTGGGGAAATGGCAGCAGAGGTTTTGATAAATAAGATAAAAGATCAAAACTTTATACAAAGAGAGAACCTAATTTCAACTGAGTTGATTCCTAGGTTGTCTACTCGAAAGGTATAATAGAGTGAGGATATCAAAACCAATGCAGAATTGGAGAAAAAATGAATATACCGGCAGTACAACATCATGCAGGCTATCCGGATGTGTATCTTGCCAGCAGAAAGAAATTGGTGGTGACGATACATGCCGCTGCAGGTGATATTAGAACCTGCGAATTGCTGATTTTTCCAAGAACTTCACCAGAGAAGATCAGCAGTTACCTTATGCAGCGTGTTACTAGAGATGGTGTGAGAGATCATTTTACAGCAGAAGTGATTACAGAAGATACGTTAAGGTATTTGAAATATTACTTTAGATTAACTGACACCGCAGGAAAGATTTATTTCCAGAATGCATGGGAAACCAGTGAAAACGAACCAGAAGATGGATTTTATGAATTCCTCTATGCGAATGAAACTAATGTTTTAAAAGTTCCTGAATGGGCAAAAGGAGTTATTTATTATCAGATTTTCCCGGAACGCTTTGCTAATGGGGATTCTTCTAATGATCCTTCTGGCTGTCAGGAATGGGGAACAATACCTAACAGAGAGAATTATATGGGAGGCGATCTCTCCGGAATTCTGAAAAATCTGGAATACCTGAATTCTCTTGGAGTGGAATGCCTGTATCTGAATCCCATATTCAAAGGGGATTTTAATCACAAATATGCTACAACGGATTATTTGGAGATTGATCCTTCTTTCGGAACAAAGGAAACATTTCAGGAACTGGTTGAAACCTGTCATAAATATGGGATAAAAATCGTTCTTGATGGGGTATTCAATCACTGTGGCATACATTTCGCTCCCTTTCAGGACATACTTGAAAAACAGGAATTATCCAGGTATTGTGACTGGTTTTATATCATAAAATTTCCTGTAGAAGTATCGGAAACAGATGCAGTTTATGAGTGTGTCGGGGACTATGGATATATGCCAAAACTGAATACGGCAAATCCGGAAGTACAGGCCTATATTTACAATGTGATGGTCTTCTGGCTGAACGAGTATCATATTGATGGATGGCGCTTAGATGTCGCAGATGAAATCGATCCCTCTTTGTGGACAAGAATCAGATATCGGATTAAGTCAGCGTATCCGGATTGTCTCCTTTTGGGAGAAACATGGGGAGATGGATTTTCCTTGCTGGATGAAAAATCCGTAGACAGTATCATGAATTATGTATTCCGGGATAGTGTGAGGGATTTTCTTGCCAGGGGCAGCATTGATGCAAAAATGTTTAACCACAGAATTTGCCAGATGCGTTCCCATTATCCGGAAGAAATCAGGCAGGCGCTTTTCCAGCCGCTGGACAGTCATGATACGGAACGATTTTTATGGAATTGCAGCGGTGATATTCGCCGTTTGAAACTGGCCGCTTTGTTCCAGATGTGTTTCCCAGGGGCTCCAAGCATCTATTACGGTGATGAAATTGGCTTAAATGGTGACAATGATCCCGATTGCAGAAGATGCATGGAATGGAACCCCGCAAAACAGAATGCAGATGTATTATCTTTTTACAAAAAAATAATCCGTATCCGAAAAAAGAATCCATGTTTAAGAACAGGAAACATTGTACCACTTGTATGTGAAAAGATGACATACGGGTATTTATGCCAGTCAGACAACCAACAAATTTATGTACTCATTAATGTGGCAGAAGAAGCGACTGAAGTGCGGCTTCCCGTTCTTAAGATTGCAGAGTACAAAGATTTATTGACAGGAAAAAGTTATCAGGCAGAAAAGCTGGTAAACGCAGGATATTTTAATGAAGACATGATTTCCTGCCAGGGAGCTTTAAAGTTATCATTGAGAGCATTTGAAGGCATCATTTTAAAAACAGGAGGAATGAAAAATGAGAAAAAGCAGTAAGTTATTTACCATTTTATCAGCAGCAATGTGTGTAACAGCATTAGGTGCAGCACCCTGTTATGCAGAAGAGGTTACCATCAATTTCTGGCATCATTACAGCGAACAGTCTGCCGAAAATGAGACATTGAATAATGTTTTGATCCCTGAGTTTGAAAAAGAAAATCCTGACATTAAGGTAAATGCAGTTTCTCATGAATGGTCAGATCTTCATGAAAAAATCCTGATCAGTGCCAAATCTGAGACGCTTCCAGATGTAGCACGACTTGACAGTGCCTGGGTACCTGAATTTGAAAAAATGGGAATTTTAGTACCTCTGAACCAGGAGATGGATGATTATCAGGAAGTAGCGGACGGTCTTCTGGAAAGTGCGATGAGTACCGCTCAGATTGGACAGGATACTTACGGACTTGCGTTAAATACAAATACGAAAATACTGTTTTATAATGTAAAGGCCTTCGAAGATGCCGGACTTTCTGCGCCGACTACTATGGATGAATTTATAGAGGACTGCAAGAAGCTAGCGGGCGAAAATGAAAATGGCCAGCAGATCTGGGGCTATGATGAACCAGCATTAGCAGGATGGAATTTATGTCCGTTTATCTGGAGCATGGGTGGTTCCATAACCAATGAGGATCAGACCAAGGCTACCGGATACTTAAACAGCGCTGAAACCGTAAATGCAATCCAGACACTTGCGGATCTGTATAAAGAAGGTGCGATCACTGGATGGAATAGTGGAGATATCCCAATGACGGATGGTTTTGGAACTGGAAGATATGCCATGATCATGGATGGTCCGTGGAAAATCTCTGAAATGGAAGGCTCATATCCAGATTTTGAATACGCAACAGCTCCAATGCCAGAAGGCGAGGGCGGTTCCCATTCTGTTCTTGGCGGCGAGGATATTTCCATGTTTAATACGGCAAACAAAGATGCTGCATGGAAATTCATGAAATTTATGACTGGTGAGTTTGCGCAGGAAGAAATGGCAAAATGCAGCCAGATTCCGGTAAATAAAGCTACTCTCGAAAGCGATACCGTAAAAAATGCTGATTTTGCACCATTTATCGAGGCTATTAAATCCGCAGAATCCAGACCTACCGTATCCTGCTGGTCTGAAATCGACAGCGAACTGGCAACTGCTGTAAGCGCTGTTATGAATGATGAAAAGAGCGCACAGGACGCCATGGATGAACTAGTAGAAAAAGTAGACGCTTTATTAGCAGAAGAATAATAGAACAGATTCTTAAGTTAACGGGAGGGATTGTATGAAAACAAAGAAAAGCCAAAATATCCAGATTGGATTTCTTCTCCTTCCAGGTATTTTGATTTTTGGATTCTTTACCATTTATCCAATCGTAAAATTATTTATCACAAGCTTTTTCAAATGGGATTTTGGCTCTATGTTTGATCAGGAGTTCATCGGATTTGCCAACTATAAAGAGGTTTTAACGGATCCATATTTTCACCTGTCATTTTCGAATTCCATTGTGTATACATTGGTAACAGTACCAGCACAAATGATACTTGGACTTCTGATCGCAATGCTCATAAACAATATTAATAAATTTTCCATTAGTTATCGAGTGGCATATTACCTTCCCGTTATTACTTCATGGGTAATTGCATCCTTAGTGTTCAAGTATGTTTTTAACACGGAAGGATTGCTAAACTATTTTCTTACCAAAGTAATACATCTGATCAGTGGAAACATCCATTGGCTGGACAGTCGGTGGGGCGGCATGAGCGTTGCAATGCTTTTGGGAACCTGGAAGGGAATCGGATGGAATATGGTAGTCTTTTTAGCTGCTTTACAGACTGTTCCAAGAGACTTATATGAGTCTGCAGCATTAGATGGTGCCGGAACTATTGCCAAATTTATCTATGTGACAATTCCTTCCATAAAAGGAACGATCCTGTTTGCACTGGTAATGCTCACCATTGGTGGATTTAATGTGTTTACATCGATTAAAATGATCACAGATGGAAATCCAGGACATAAAACAGAAAGTGTGCTGACCTGGATGTATTATAAGGCATTTAGTACAGGTGAATTTGGTTATTCCGCAGCACTTTCCTTTATTATTGCGGTGGTATTAGGAATATTGGCAGTTGTTCAATTCCGGATGATGGATCACAGTAAACTGGATTAGGGGGTGGGGAACTTGAAGATATCCAAAAAAGCTGTTTATAAAGGAATCACATACATAATCCTCACTCTCGGTCTTATCATTGTTGTTCTTCCAATGATCTATATGCTGAGTACTGCATTGAAGCCAAATGGTGCATTATATGAATATCCTCCCAGATTTTTTCCAAAAATAAAAGAAATTACCTTGGAAAATTTTCAGTATATTCTGCACCAAAAGAAGTTCGGAAACAATTTTATCAATAGTATTTTTGTTTCCACTGTGACGGTAACAATAGCAGCAATTGTTGCGGCAGCAATGGCATTCTGTATTGCGAGGTTTAAATTTCCGGGACGTAAGTTCTTATTCACGTTTATCATGCTGACCATGATCATACCTGGGACTACTTTGATTGTTCCCCAGTATGAGTTAGCGGTCAAACTGAAGGTGATCAATAAATTAAGCGGGTTAATTCCGTTTTATGTTGCATGGGTTATTCCCTATTCTACTTTCATGATAAAAGGGTTTGTAGAGAACATTCCCGGGGAGTTGGATGAAGCAACCTATATAGATGGTGGAAGTGTATTTACTGTTTTTTTCCGAATCATTCTTCCATTAACGAAACCAGGAATTGCTTCTGTATCTATTTTTAATTTCCTTACTGCATGGGAAGAATTTCCGTGGGCCAATACAGTCATTAATGACGATCTGAAAAGAACATTGCCCATCGCTATTTCCGGATTTTTCGGACAGCATCAGTTTACACAGTGGGGATATGTTTTTGCACTCTCTGTACTGAGCTTAATTCCAATACTTGTAGTTTTTATTTCCTGTCAGAGATTCTTTATTGAAGGATTAACGGCAGGAAGTGTAAAAGGTTAAATATGAAAATAGAAGAATCGGGTAGAAAGTGATTAACAATAGGCTTTCTGCTCGATTTTTCACGTTATAGGAAAGACCGCTTGCGGCGCTCTCCTAAATTGAAAAATGAGGATGTGAAGAAAACAACAATAAAAAGGAATTATTTCGAAAGCAGGAAAAAATAGATTTATCTTTTATAGAGTTTGAAATTTTGCATTTATTAATGCGAAGTCCCGGAAGAATGTTTAGCAAAGAACAAATATATGATATCATATGAAATGAACCTTATTTCGGTGATTATAATGTGGTTATGCGACATATCTGCAACATTAGAGAAAAGAAAACAAATCTCAGTGAGGTTTCTGTGACATTTGGATGCTACACTGAAAATGAAGGAGTGTGATACCATGCGAATTTTAGTAGTCGAGGATGATCGACTTTTGAATAATACTTTATGCTATAACTTGAATACTGCGGGCTATGCGGTTGATTCTGCACTGACAAAATCAGCGGCCAGTAGTTTCTTGACGAAGCAGGACTATAACCTGATTGTACTGGATGTAAATTTGCCGGACGGGAACGGTTTTGACTTCTGCCGGGAGGTAAAAGAGCGCCGCCCCGATACCGCTATTATCTTTCTGACCGCAAATGATATGGAAAGCGATATGCTCAAAGGGTATGAACTGGGCGCAGAGGATTATGTGACAAAACCTTTCCCTATGAGCGTCTTTCAAAAGAAACTGGAGGTGGTGCTGGGGCGGCTGACAAAACAATATGGTGGTGATACTTATGAGAATGGCACACTGACCATCAATTTTTCAGAGATGAGTGCTGCCCTGTCAGGAAAGCCACTTACATTCACCCCACTGGAATATCGACTTTTGAAAATCCTGATGAAAAATCCACAGATTGTTTTGACGCGGCAAGTCTTGTTGGAAAAACTGTGGGACGCAGACGGAAATTTTGTGGATGAACACGCTCTGACTGCGGCTATCAGCCGGGTACGAAACAAAATCGAAACACCCGACCGTCAGTACATCAAAACGGTATATGGTATGGGCTATATGTGGATCGGAGGGGCGCTGAAATGAATGTGCGAAAACTTTCCGTCAACAAAGCCTGTATCTTTTTAGCTGTTCTCCTGCTAGCAGCAATGGTGACGGTTTCAGTGGCTTTATATGCGTTGATCCAAGATATAACCGCTGTTTGGTATGTACTATTGTTCGGCATCTTTGTGCTGTTTTGCTCTATTTGTTTTATGGTGCTGGTTCGCCGCAAATTGGCGATGTTCTCTGATGCTTTTTGCAGTTTGATGGATGATATGTTGTCCGGGAATATGCAGCCGAAACAGACTGTGGAAGAAGAAAGCCTTTTCTATAAAATTGAATATCGGCTGAACCGTTTGTATGAAGTCATGCAGGAAAACAAGAACAGCATTGCACAAGAGCGGGCTGACTTGCAAGAACTAATTTCCGATATTTCCCATCAGGTCAAGACCCCGATTGCGAACTCGAAAATGATTAACAGCACCCTGCTTGAAAATGAAGTCCCTGTGCAAAAGCAAAAAGAGTTTCTTACAGCACAGGCCACCCAACTTGATAAACTGGATTTTCTCATGCAGGCTATGATTAAAACCTCGCGTCTGGAAACAGGTGTCATTTCTCTGGAAAAGAAAAGCCAGCCGCTTTATGACACGCTTGCCGCCGCATTGGGAGGTATCCTTCTTAACGCCGAGAAAAAACAGATCAATGTTCAAGTGAACTGCCCGGAGAGCTTGATCGTTTCTCATGACAGAAAATGGACAGGTGAAGCGCTGTTCAACATTTTGGATAATGCGGTGAAATATACGCCGGAGGGCGGTCAAATCCGGTTTTCGGTTGAAAGCCTGGAAAGGTATGTGAAAATTGACATTGCTGATACAGGCATTGGCATCTCAGAACAGCATCAGGGGGCAATTTTCAAGCGGTTCTATCGGGAGGACATCGTACATGATGTAGATGGAATTGGTATTGGTCTGTATCTGGCTCGTGAGATCGTAACCTTGCAAGGCGGTTATATTCGGGTAACATCCGAGGTTGGGAAGGGGTCAACCTTTTCTGTTTTCCTGCTTCGAGAACAGAGTAAGTACGCCGAAGAATAAATGTCACAGGCTTATGACATTTAGAACCGAATTGTCCAGAAATAATTTATAGCTCGTGACATTCCTGTGAGGTTTGGTCGTTACAATGGGCTTAACGAAAGAAAGGATGGTGTTCTTTATGAGCATTTTGCAAACGACTGAACTAAAAAAATATTATGGTTCAAAGCCCAATATTACGAAAGCACTGGATGGCGTAACCCTCTCCATTGAGGATGGGGAGTTCGTGGCTATTGTTGGTACTTCTGGCAGTGGAAAATCCACACTTCTGAATATGATGGGAGGTTTGGATACTCCAACTTCCGGCAGTATCAAAGTAAAAGGAAAAGAATTGTCGAAATTCAAGGATGAACAGCTTACCATCTTCCGCAGACGCAACATCGGTTTTATCTTTCAGAATTACAATCTTGTTCCTGTGCTGAACGTCTATGAAAATATTGTTTTGCCGGTGGAGCTGGATGGTGATACCGTTGATAAGCATTTCATGAATGAAGTCGTGAAAATGCTGGCTCTCGATGAAAAGCTGAACAGTATGCCTAACAATCTGTCCGGTGGTCAGCAGCAGCGTGTAGCGATTGCCCGCGCCCTTGTTTCTAAACCGGCTATCATCCTGGCCGACGAACCTACTGGAAACCTTGACAGCAGAACCAGCAGCGATGTATTGGGTCTTTTGAAAATGACCAGCCAGAAATTTCATCAGACCATTGTGATGATTACTCATAACAATGAGATTGCCCAGCTTGCCGACCGCATTATTCGTATTGAGGACGGCCGGATTTCCGAGTAAAGGGGGCGAAAACATGACGGATATTTTATTTGGGAATAACAACAGACTTGTCTTGAAACTTCTGGCAAAGCGCTCGTTGAAAGCTCAAAAAAATACGATTGCGGTATTGGCAATCATGCTTGCTACGTTGCTTTTTACCAGTTTGTTTACGATTGCCATTAGCTTGCAGACTGCTATGCAGGAAAGTAATATTAGGACAACCGGCACTTCTGCCCATGCTGGTATCAAGCGTTTATCCTGGGAGGAATATGAGAAGCTATCATCGGATACAGGAATAAAAGACATCGGATATTCAATTATCATAGGAAATGCCGTGGGAGATGATTTCAATAAGACGCCGACGGAACTGCGATATGGTGATGAAACTTATTCGGAACTGACCTTTAATACTCCTGATACCGGACATCTGCCGGAACAAAAAAATGAGATCGCCACCAGTCGTATTGTTCTGGATGCGATGGGACTGCCGGATAAAGTCGGCACACAAATGGAGTTGACCTTTACAACCGATACGGATACATTTACCGATACCTTTACGCTTTGCGGCATTTGGGATGGGGATGCTGTGGCGTACCGTCAAACAATGCTATTATCCAAAGCATATGCGGAACAGGTAGCTCCGGTCATCCACGGGGAAACGGACGGAACAACCCCACCTGTTGGAACCGGTTATATTGATGCTGTTATGATGATGCCTACGGCATGGAATATTGAAAAGCAGGCATTAGAGGTGACTTCCAAATACGGTTTAGATGAACGGGTAAGTATTAACGACGCTTACCAAATGGCAACGGTCAATCTTTCTTCCATGCTGCCCCTTGTGACCGGTATTGCGGTTATCTTTATCGCAGGTTATCTTCTAATCTACAATGTGTTTTATATTTCTATCGCGCAGGATATTCGGTTTTATGGAATGTTGAAAACACTGGGAACCACCGCAAGACAAATAAGGAAAATCGTTTATAAAAAAGCAATTAAGCTATCTCTTATGGGTATTCCTATTGGACTATTGTTGGGATGGCCGATTGGTCGGTTGTTGTTGCCTGCGATTGTAAATATGCTAACTGATGATATAAGGGTCGTTACTACGGTAAATCCATTGATCTTTTTGGTAGCGATTGTCTTTTCTGCAATTACAGTTTTCATTAGCTGTCAAAAACCTGCGATATTGGCGGCTAAAGTTTCTCCGATGGAGGCACTGCACTATATTGAACAGACTGGTGGAAAGAAAAAGCAGCGACGCAGTAAGCATATCAGCACAATGATGATGGCAAAGAGCAATCTGACTCGAAACAAGAAAAAAGTAATGATCGTTACTTTGTCTTTTGTCCTTAGTATTGTTCTCTTGAATAGCGTTTATACCTATGTGACCTCCTTTGACTTTGATAAGTTTGTGGCTGATTTCAGCCTTACAGATTTTACAGTTTCCGATACAACAGTAATTAACAATTATGCGCCATATAACACAGCGAATGTAAGCCAGGATTTTATTAGCCAGACAGAAAGTTTGAATGGTCTTGAAGATATAGGAAATATCTACTTATGGACTTCCAAACAGCCGCTTTCTGAAAACGACCTCGCCCGATTACAGGAACTCTCTGCTCCTTCCAGTGATATTGCAAATGAACTGGAAAATTATAGGGTTCGACAGGAACATGGTGTGAATGTATATGGCTTGGATGATTTTCCGACAGAATATGTACAGGTGTTAGACGGTGAACTAAACACGGAACAGTGGAAAGCCGGAACCGGCGTGTATGTAACTCCATTGCGAATGATGGGTGATGGTTCTCTTTGCTTGTATAAACCGGGCGATCAAATTAGCGTGACACAGCTTGATGGTACAAATAAAGTGTATGATGTGCTGGCTGTGGTACGTATTCCAAGCGCATTACAAACTCCTTTGCAGGTAGACATGGGATTGGACTATATTTTCCCGACCAATGAACTTTTGGGAAATATGGTACCCGCCGATCAGCCGGCCATGAAAACAATCTTCAATGTGGATCATGAACACCAGCTTGCAACCGAAAACTGGCTGAAAAACTACACTAAAAATACGGACACCTCTTTGGATTATCTTTCAAAAGTGACCCTGCGGCAGAACTTTGACAGGATGATCAATATGTTCCGTCTTGTGGGCGGCACTCTTTGTGCGATATTGGCTCTGATCGGCATACTGAACTTTATCAACTCCATAACAACGTCTATCTTGTCTCGATACAGAGAAATTGCAATGCTACAATCGGTAGGTATGACAGGATGGCAGGTTAAGCAAATACTGATATATGAAGGGATTGGTTATTCTATCTTGGGCCTTTTAGGTTCTCTGATACTTTCCGTTATAGCAAGTCTAACGGTGGTTCGGATGATGGGTGTGGAATTAACCTATTTTACATGGCATTTTACCCTGCTTCCGGTATTTCTCTGTATTATCCCTCAGCTCCTCATTACAGCCATTGTTCCTTTGGTCTGCTATAACAAAATGGCACAAAAAACTGTGGTAGAGCGGTTACGTATTGCCGAATAAAATACGCAGATACGAAACGGTCATCCAAAAGGGGTGGCCGTTTTCAAATGTCACAAAATTTGGGCAACGAGTGAAATCACTGCCTTACCTGTATTGTGTTGAAAAATTTCGCCTAACCTTAGAAAAAGTTGATTTGTTGATTGCTGAAAACTCTATTAACTTATCATACAGAAAGGCGGAAAAGCCCGGAAATACAGTATTTGTGCGGCTTTTGGAAATTTTGTACTTATCGTATCTTGTCGTAATTTATCGTATCTTGATGAAAAAATGGTGTACTAATGGTTTAAAGATCAACATCATCTGCTTTTTCCAGAATCAAACAGTTGGAGTTAAATGGATATATCCGCAGAATCCCGGCATCGCCAAGAGCAATTGAGATTTTATAGTGGGGTGTCGGCATGAACAAAGTATATGTAGATGTAGTAGCAGAGTTTCGGAAAGACGGACAGCTGGTTCCCATATTTTTTACATGGGAGGATGGAAGAAAGTATAGCATTGACAGAACTTTGAAAATCGAGCGGTGCGCCAGCAGAAAGGCAGGCGGTGTAGGAATGATGTACACCTGTATGATACAGGGGCAGGAAAGCCACTTGTTTTACGAAGTGGATAAATGGTTTATGGAGAGAAAAACAGCATAAGGAGAGATTGGTATAGACGATATTATTTGGATTATTAATCGGCAGAGATAGTCACTTTCCCTTTATATTCCTGCAGGTTTTACATAAGAAGATGGATTTCGGTCAGCAAAGGCAGCTCCCACAATGCCTTTTGGATATCCGCTTCTGCAAGTTGTAGTAAGTAATTGCTTCCCATCAAAATCATGAGATCGTGGTACCGCAGGCAAAGGATAAAAGATTTAAACCGTCACTGGGCGTTGAGGAAGAGTAGGTGAGTAATATGAGATACGAAGATTCGATGAAAGGTGTAGCTGATCAGATAATCAAAGAACAGCAGCGAGCCAGTAAAATTAAAAACAATCCAGAAGAGTTCCATTGGCATGACGAATATGCAACGTTGAATTTCTTTCGGTTTATCTGCAAAAATATCGGTAACTTGAGAAATGGAGAAATTGAAAAAATGGTCACACGTTTAAAGTACATAGATCAGAAAGCAGTGGAAAACCATGTGAATGGTGCTGTTTGGGCATTTGATTATGATAAGATGTTCTGTGTATTGATGGAAAATGAAATTTGTCGAAAGGTGTGTGAAAAGAATAAATATAACAGTTGGATGAATCTGATTGGACAGTATTGTGTTTCAAGGACTTAAAGACGAAGAAAGTTGTTGGAGAGAAATAATTTCCAGCAACTCTGTCTTTAATGAATAGAGTTCATTTTTTTATTCAACTATTCCCATGATATATACAATATGTAAATGTGCAATTCAAATATCAGTTTATGCTAAGTGTAAAAATAATAATAATTACTATTATTGACAAAAGAATAATTATCATGTATAATACAGATATATAAGAAACAAAGTGTTAGAAAAATTGCTAGGAACTTGGTAACAAAAATAAATCGACATTGAAAAGGGAAAATGACTATGAAAAAATATGAATGTGAACCATGTGGATATATTTATGATCCGGCAGTAGGAGATCCAGATGCTGGTATCGCTCCAGAAACTGCATTTGAGGATATTCCAGATGACTGGACATGCCCAATCTGCGGATTAGGAAAAGATGTTTTCGTTCCTGCAGAAGACTAAGCAGAAAATGCAGGTACGAAACTGCCAGACATTAAAAGAGCCTAAGAGAACATATAAAAGAAATGGAGGTCAAATTATGACTTACGATTTAAACATTACCTTTGATGACAATTTAGTAACAGGAAATAAAACAATCGATACACAGCACAAAGAATTGATTGACCGTATTCAGAACTTTGTAATTGCCTGTCAAAATGGCGACAGCAAGGTAAAGGCGATCAAACTTCTGGATTATCTTAACGAGTATACTGACTTTCATTTTAAAGAAGAAGAAGCACTTCAGGAAAAAGCCGGTTATCCAGAGCGTGAAAAACATTATGAAAAACATGAAGAGTTTAAAAAGACAATTCAGGAACTGTATGAATACCTTCAGGAGTATGAAGGACCAACAGATCGGTTCAGTGAACTTGTACAGAAAAATGTAATCGACTGGCTGTTTGGACACATTAAAACATACGACCGCTCTGTGGCAAAATTTATCTTTATGAAACAAAATCCAGATCGATGCTAAAATAAACCAGGGAACGAGTTCACTCAGAATGTAGACAACGTGATGAAGTAAACTAGGGGCTGTCATAATGCAGCCCCTTTCCTGTTATAGCGATATTCTAGGTAATATATTGCGCTGGCATGACATATTATTTTACTACTACTATATGGGAAGAGCAAGCAGCTCTTCTTTTTTTGTCCTTTTTATCCAATTTTAAGTTGTAAAGTCTCTTTTCATGCCAACAGAAATATGCTAAATTGATTTTATAGAACAAGATATAATTCCACTTATATATCTGAGGAAAATGAATGAGAGAGAAAACTATATATGAGAAGATTGCAGAAAAGTATAACACAACACCAGAAGAAGTACGCAGAAAAATGCAGACAGCCATAGATGCAGGATTTGTTAATCCTGACCCGGCAGTGCAGGAAGAATGGAAGAAAATGACACTTAAAGGAGACAGGCCCACACCGGAAGAAGTAATCAATTACGCAGTAAAAAAATTAAAAGGAAATTAAAAATATGAAGAAAAAGATAATTGCAGTAATTTCAGGAACAGCAATCTTGATAATTGCTGCAGGAAGTATTTATGGGAAATTTGAATCCAGTCATAAAGAAGGCGAACCAGATGTAGTTGGAACTTTTTCTGTAAATCGGGATGAAAATATAACCGTGGTCGCAAATAGGGAAGATATTGAGGATAGAGAAGCGTTTGCAAGAAAACTTTTGCAGATGTACAAGGATGATTCTTTACATTCGACAAAATTCTCCACAGACAGAGGATATGCGACGAGCATTGATATGAACATCTATTTATGGAAAGAAGATATTGAAGACGGGGAATCGGTAATGACAGCCGAATATAGACCTGTAGAATACGGAAAGGACTATGATGTTGTCAATAATCCTGATAAATTTCAACTATATATAGATGGAAAAGAGATTAAATAGTAATCGCCTGAAAGCAAGCTTTTTGTCAATTATTTCAAAGAAAAATTAAAGGATAACAATACATAGTTTTGACAATGATATTTTGAAAAATTTTATAGAAATGCTCTATTATCAAATTGACATAGGAATATGGTAGCGTATAATTAGAATTGAATACACTGAAAAAATGGAGGAATTACATGAAAGCACATAAATATTGGTCAGTAGGAGCATTGATCACAATGCTTGGGACTTTTTACACTGGATATAAAAAGCAAAAATCAAGTCACAAATACTTTGCTTTAAGTTCTATGTTATGTATGGTAATGGCGATATATACAGGTCATAAAATGATTACCGGGAATAGGAAGAAAAAGGCGAATAAAGAGAAAGATACAGAAAGGGAGGGATAAATAATGTTGGAAGTAGGGGTTAAGGCACCGGATTTTGAGTTGCCAGATCAAAATGGGAAAATACATAGATTATCGGATTATACAGGAAAAAAAGTGATTTTATATTTCTATCCCAAGGATAATACAGCGGGATGCACGAAACAGGCATGTGGGTTTTCTGAGCGATACCCTCAGTTTACCGAAAAAGGAGCAGTTATTCTTGGAGTCAGTAAGGATTCTGTATCCTCTCATAAGAGATTTGAGGAAAAATATGGATTGGCATTTACACTTTTAGCAGATCCAGAGCGGAAAGTTATTGAAGCATATGATGTATGGAAAGAAAAGAAAAATTATGGCAAAGTCTCTATGGGAGTAGTAAGAACCACATATCTTATTGATAAACAGGGGATTATTATAAAGGCAAATGATAAAGTCAAGGCTGCAGATGATCCTGAAAATATGCTCAAGGAATTAGATTAATGAAGATAATATTATCACCTGCTAAAAAGATGATTACAGATACTGACAGCATAGCGCCGGATGGATTGCCTGAATTTATTGAAAAGACGACAGAGATACAAAGTTGGTTGAAAAGTAAGTCAAAAGAAGAACTGAAGACTATCTGGAAATGTAATGACAAAATTACAGAACAGAACTTCAATAGATTGGAAAACATGGATCTTTATCATTTACTTACCCCAGCTGTCTTATCATATGAAGGAATTGCTTTTCAATATATGGCTCCATCCGTGTTTGAGGACAGTCAGTTTGAGTATGTACAAAAGCATTTGAGAATAATATCTGCATTTTATGGTGTGTTAAAACCAAGGGATGGTGTGACGCCTTATCGTTTGGAAATGCAGACGAAGGTTGGAATAGGAGAAACAAAAAATCTGTATGAGTACTGGGGAGATTTATTATACCGCTCAGTGATTGATAACAGCAGGATTATAATCAATCTGGCATCGAAAGAATACTCTAAGTGCATAGAAAAATATCTGACACGACAGGATAGATACATTACGATTACATTTTGTGAGTTATCAGGAGATAAACTGGTGACAAAAGGTACATATGCTAAGATGGCCCGTGGTGAAATGGTTAGGTTCATGGCTGAAAACAGAATTGAAAATCCTGAGGATATTAAGAAATTTGATAGACTAGGCTATTCATTCCGCTCTGATTTATCATCAGATGCAGAATATGTTTTTGAACGGAAAAAATGATGATTGAATGATTATTTTAAATAAAAGGTAATCAGTAATATTGATTATTATAATAATAGAAGGAGGAACAAACTAATGAAATATGTATGTGACGTTTGCGGATGGGAATATGATGAAGAGGAAGGTTATCCTGAAGGTGGTATTGCACCAGGAACAAAGTGGGAGGACGTTCCAGAAGATTTTGAATGCCCATTATGTAATGTTGGAAAAGATCAGTTTTCAGAAGTTGAATAAAATTCTGATTATTTAAATACGGCTAGATAAACAAAAACCCTGGTGCGTGTGAGCAACAGGGTTTCAGACTGTAGACAAACTTGGTGTTGGGTGTTATGCCCAGCACCATTTTTCTTTTAAAACTTCTTTTCTTTTTATTTTCTTCAAAATCAACAAAAATCTGGCTGTGTTCCAACCTCGTTTTTCCAGGATCTTTGCCAGTTTTTTCAGATTCATGCATGCAAAGGTAAGCCCGGCTTTCATTTCCATCCGTGCTTTTTTCCAGAATCTTTGAAAAGATATGCTCAAAAAGGTCTGTATCTTTGAAACGGCGGGTATAATTCTTTCCAAATGTAGAGAAATGAGGTACTGGATCTAACATGTCTAGTCCGAGAAACCAACGGTATGCAACGTTTACCTCGATCTCTTTCATGGTCTGACGCATGCTTTTTATCCCATAGAGATACTGAATGAATGGTATCTTTATCAGCATGACGGGATCCATACTGGGACGGCCGTTATCCGGACAGTATTTTTCTTCAACCAGATCATAAATAAAATTCCAATTGATTGCTTTATCAATCAATCGCAGCATATGGTTTTGAGGTACCATGTCATCCATGGAAAACATCATCATTTGTTCTCTGTTTTTATCTGCATTTTTCGTCATCATAAAAAACACCGCCCTTCTGATATTTATTATATCAGAAAAGCGGTTCCAACAATAGCAAAACCCTGCAAAAGCAGGGCTTTGTCTACAGTCTGAAGCAGCTGGATTACAGCTGCTTCAGTACGTTTAAGAGTTTTGTATTATCGTCGTGCATCATGATGCAGAAGCGGACAAATTCGCCGTCCAGGCACTGGAAGGAAGAACAGTCGCGGATCATCAGGCCTTTTTTGATGCAGGCCTCAAAGACATCGGCGGAAGTCAGACCGTCCCGGCGGATTTTTAATAAGATGAAATTGGCATAGGCAGGATAAACTTTAAAAGTAGGGATATTTTGAAGTTCCTGCTCCATGCGGTCACGCTCATCGAGGATCAGATCACGCGTTTCCTGAATGTAGTCGTGGTCACGGAGCATCAGCTCTCCGGCAAAGGCACCAAGACTGTTCAGTGACCATGGCGTCTGTTTTTCTCGCATTTTGGAAAGAAATTCCATATTTCCGGTAATTCCGTAACCGAGACGCATGCCCGGTGCAGCATAAAATTTAGAAACACCACGCAGTACCATAAGATTGGTAAATTCTCTGGTCAGAGGAATTGCAGTTATTTCTTCGACATCTGGTGCGAACTCTACGTAAGTTTCATCGATCATGACAAAAATATCTTTATCTGCACAGAATGCGATCAGTTTGCGGAGATCTTCCTGCATGATCGCAGAGGAAGTCGGATTATTCGGATTGCAGAGAATCAGGAAATCATAACCGTTTTCCAGAGTTTTGCACAGATCCTCTACATCGAGAGTGAAATTTCGTTCTTCTCGCAGATGATAATATTCCTGTGTGCTTCCGGAGAAAGAAAGTTCTCTGGAATATTCGGAATATGTCGGTCCGAGAATCAGGGTGTGTTTCGGCGCACGTTCCTGAATCAGAAGTGAGATCAGTTCACTGGAACCATTTCCAGGTAAAATAAATTCAGCGGGAATCCTGCAGTATTCTGAGATCGTATTTCTGAGAGATACATAATCTCTGTCCGGATAAGAAGAAAAAAGATCGACATTTTCTGCAATTTCTTTTTTTACAGAGGCGGAGAGGCCAAGAGGATTGACATTTGCCCCGAATTTAACGATATCTTCTTTATTTAAATGATAGTAGTCACATATTTTTTCTATGTCACTTCCATGAAAAACCATTTTTGTAGTCATAAGGTTACACTCCTCATTATTTCGCTATTTACTATAATAAATCATCGAAGCGTTTTTTACAATAGACAACCGCCGAAGATGTGTTATACTAGAAAAACAGGTGTTGCTGTGAACACAGGCAGTATTCCGCGAGGTGTTTTGGAATGGATTTTGACCAAGTTGCTGTGAACGGAGTGAACAGTAACAAACAGGTGTTGTTGTGAACAGCAATAACTAATAAATATGCAAGACGGGGGAATGAATATGAGATTGCAGACAGTACAGGATGCATTGAATCAAAAAAATATCAGGTTTGAATATACCGAAGAAGACGGATGCGGAAGTCTGGATTTTATGTTCCGCGGACTGAAATTCCATGTGTGGGAATATCACGATGGAGTCTGGGGTGCAGAGACAAATATCTATGAGGCAGGCAGAAGTGAGGATATTGGGGGCGATTATGAAGAAAAGATTGCCGGAGAAATTCTGTCTTGGCCGGATATGATCAATAATAGAAAAATGAAACTTGTAAACATTTCCGATGAAGGCGCAAAATATAAATGGCAGCTTTATGATCTGTATGACAAAGCATTTCCGGAACAGGAGAAAAAGCCCCTGCAGGTAATGGAAAACCTGGTAGCAGATGGAAAGATGGAGATGCTTGCAATGGTTGACGAAGATGAATTCGTAGGACTGGCAATCAATCTGATCGATGCGGAGCAGGATAGGGCGCTTCTGGATTATTATGCAATTGTACCGGAGAAAAGAAATTACGGATATGGAAGCAGGGGACTGGAGGCATTACTTAAAAAGTTCAAAAATCATAAATATATTTTTGAAATAGAAACACAGGATGAAAAAGCAGAAAATGCTGAAGAACGCAAAAAAAGAAAGGCTTTTTATCTTCGGAACGGACTTCAGGAGACGGGATTGTTTGTAAATGTGTATGATACAGATTTTGAAATCCTTACACCGGACGGTGAGCTGACTTTCTGGGAATATGTAGATTTTCTGCGAGAAGTAATGTATGAAGAATACGTACAGATTCTTCGCCCGACATTGATTGCGATGAAAAAATAATAAAAATACAAAAGGAAATTGAGGACAGGGAACGTGGGAGAAAATGTGGTTTTAGTTTATCTGGTAGTATGTTTTTTTGTATTTCTGGCAGGATTTGTGGATTCGATTGCCGGAGGAGGCGGACTGATCTCACTTCCGGCATATATGATTGCGGGACTGCCGGTACATACTGCAATTGCAACAAATAAAATGAGCAGCTCCATGGGAACTTTCGTGGCATCTTTTCACTACATGAAAAAAGGCTTTATGAAATGGAAAATCTGTATTCCGGCAGTTTTTGGTGCAATTGCCGGATCCTGGATAGGATCTCATCTGGCTCTTCTGATTTCGGAGAAAGCTTTAAAGATCGCCATGCTGGTTGTGCTTCCGGTCATTTTGTTTTATGTACTGAGAAGCAAAGCACTGAAAGGAAAAGACGAAAATGCAACAGAAGTAATCAATGGAATGCTGATTTTTAAAAGTATTCTGATCGCAGCTGTAGTTGGTATTTATGATGGGATTTACGGACCGGGAACAGGAACATTTCTGATGCTTTTATTTACCGGTTTCTGTCATATGACATTAAACGATGCAGCAGGTGCCACAAAGGCAATCAATCTGACAACCAATATCACAGCACTTGTCGTATTTCTGATCAATGGCAAAGTGCTTTTGCCACTGGGAATTGCAGCAGGAGTTTGTAACATGGCAGGGAATTATCTTGGAAGTCATAGCTTTACTTCAAACGGTCACAAGATCGTAAAACCGGTCATGATTGTGGTGATCGTGATCTTCTTCATTAAAGTATTAACAGAACTGATTTGAAACACACAAAAGGGGACTAATTTCACATCCCCCTTTGTCTACAGTCTGAAACCCTGGTGCGTGTGAGCAACAGGGTTTTTTATTGCGATAGTTTGTGATGATATCACAGAAAATGATTTACCTTTTGCTTATAATGTAACTACAAACAAAGTAAGGAGGTAGTCTAAATGAGATTAAAAGATAAAGTTGCAATCATTACGGGTGGAAGCCGTGGTATAGGATTTGCTACAGCTGATAAATTCTTGAAGGAAGGTGCTTCAGTTGTGTTGGCAGCAAGTTCACAGGAATCGGCAGATGTTGCTGTAGATAAATTAAAAGAAAAATATCCCAATGCAATAGTGGCTGGAATTAGTCCAAATCTGGCAAGCATGGAGTCTGTCAGAAAGGCTTTTAAAGAGGCAACTGAAAAATATGGATGTGTCGACATACTGGTAAATAATGCAGGGATTTCAGAAAACACCTCATTTATGGATTATACAGAGGAGACTTTTGATAAAGTCATGGATCTAAATGTAAAAGGAGTATTTAATACTACTCGTGTAGCAGCAGAATGTATGGTGGCAAGAGGCAAGGGGGTCATTCTCTCAACTTCTTCCATGGTGAGTATTTCGGGACAGCCAAGTGGGTTTGCTTATCCGGCATCGAAGTTTGCAGTAAACGGATTGACTGTATCATTAGCAAGAGAACTAGGACCTAAAGGTATTCGTGTTAATGCTGTTGCACCTGGGATTACAGAAACTGATATGATGAAGGCCGTGCCAAAGGAAGTTATCGAACCTATGATTGAAAGAATTCCATTGCGTCGTCTTGGACAGCCAGAAGATATTGCCAATGCGTTTGTGTTTCTTGCTTCAGATGAGGCGAGTTACATTACAGGTGTTATATTAAGTGTAGATGGTATGGCAAGAAGTTAATGAGGTATGGTGATGTAATCACGGAAAATAAATGAAATTAAGACTATAATAAATCTACAAAAAGAAAAAGATAAGGAGGACTGTAAAATGTCTGCTATTAATATCAATAAAAATAATTTTCAGAACGAAGTACTGAATTCCGATAAACCCGTTCTTTTAGATTTTTGGGCATCTTGGTGTGCGCCTTGCCGCATGGTAGTACCTATTCTAGAGGAGATTGCAAGTGAGCGTAGAGATATTAAAGTTGGAAAGATTAATGTAGATGAAGAGCCTGAACTGGCAAATAAGTTCAGTATTATGAGCATTCCGACTTTAGTGGTTATGAAGAATGGGAAGATTGTACAGCAGGTTTCAGGGGCGAGACCTAAGAATGCGATTTTAGAAATGCTTTAGGGAGGTGTGCTAATGGGATTTTTTGATCTCTTTAAACAGTCGAATATTAATCAAGGCATAGAAGAATATAAAAGGACTGATGATGCAGTTCTGCTGGATGTACGTACACCGCAGGAATATCAGGAAGGACATATACCAGAAAGTAAAAATGTGCCGTTGCAGCAACTTGACAATATTGCTTCTGTAGCGAAGAATAAGGATATCCCACTGTTTGTATACTGTTATTCCGGTTCACGAAGCCGCCAGGCAACTGGGATACTGCAACGAATGGGATATTCTAAAGTAAATAATATCGGTGGCATTGCAGCTTACTCAGGAAAGGTGGAAAAATAAGATGAAGGTAATAATTGTAGGAGGTGTAGCCGGAGGAGCTACAGCCGCAGCAAGAATACGCAGACTGAATGAACATGCTGAAATTACTGTGTTTGAAAGATCCGGATACATATCCTATGCAAATTGTGGACTTCCATATTATATTGGAGACGTGATCACAGACCCGGAAGAACTTACAATACAGACACCAGAGAGTTTTTTTAAACGCTTCCGTATTAACATGAAAATTCATCATGAAGTTATCTCCATACATCCGGAACGTAAAACGGTTTCAGTAAAAAATTTAGAGAATGGTGAGATATTTGAAGAAAAATATGATAAGCTGATCCTCTCTCCAGGTGCAAAGCCAACACAGCCGAGACTTCCCGGAGTAGGTATTGATAAACTTTTTACACTTCGTACTGTAGAAGACACTTTTCGGATAAAGGAATATATAAATAAGAATCATCCAAAATCGGCTGTATTGGCAGGTGGCGGTTTTATTGGTCTGGAACTGGCAGAAAATTTGAGGGAGCTTGGCATGGATGTTACGATTGTCCAGCGGCCTAAGCAGCTGATGAACCCTTTTGACCCGGATATGGCATCCATGATCCATAATGAAATGAGAAAGCATGGGATAAAACTGGTACTGGGCTATACAGTAGAAGGATTTAAAGAAAAAGACAACGGAGTGGAGGTCCTGTTGAAAGATAATCCATCCCTTCAGGCTGATATGGTAGTTCTGGCAATCGGAGTCACACCAGACACAGTATTAGCAAAAGAAGCCGGTCTGGAACTTGGCATCAAGGAAAGTATTATAGTGAATGACAGAATGGAAACCTCTGTACCGGATATCTATGCTGCAGGTGATGCAGTTCAGGTAAAACATTATGTTACGGGTAATGATGCGCTGATTTCTTTGGCAGGACCAGCCAATAAACAGGGCAGAATCATCGCTGATAATATTTGTGGCGGTGATAGTCGTTACCTGGGCAGTCAGGGAAGCTCCGTTATAAAAGTGTTTGATATGACAGCAGCCACTACAGGTATCAATGAAACCAATGCCAAAAAGTCAGGATTAGAGGTAGATACAGTAATTCTTTCTCCTATGAGTCATGCCGGTTACTATCCTGGTGGAAAAGTGATGACCATGAAGGTGGTTTTTGAAAAAGAGACCTATCGTTTGCTTGGTGCTCAGATTATTGGATATGAAGGAGTTGATAAACGTATTGATGTGCTGGCAACAGCAATCCATGCAGGGCTGAAGGCAACCCAGCTGAAGGATTTGGATCTCGCATATGCACCGCCTTATTCCTCTGCCAAGGATCCTGTAAATATGGCAGGATTCATGATAGACAATATAGCAAAAGGTACCTTAAAACAATGGCATCTGGAAGATATGGATAAGATTTCTAGAGATAAAAGTGTTGTGTTGCTGGATGTGAGAACTGTAGGTGAATTTAACAGGGGGCATATGAATGGATTCAAAAACATTCCTGTAGATGAACTAAGGGAACGTATCAATGAAATTGAGAAGGGAAAGCCTGTTTACCTGATATGCCAGAGTGGGCTGCGAAGTTATATTGCCAGTCGTATTCTGGAAGGAAATGGATATGAAACATACAACTTCTCCGGCGGATTCCGCTTCTATGATGCAGTTGTCAATGACCGTGCGCTGATTGAAAAGGCATATGCATGTGGTATGGATTATTAAAAATAATCATAATAGAGACCGTTTCAAGTTTTGTGTAAACGTTAAAAACTGATATAAGATTTGTGAATAGTTACAAATGGGCAGAGCTGAT
>NZ_CAXUBQ010000038.1:0-28039 GCF_964249465.1 Ruminococcus sp. Marseille-P328
TTGCGCCGGCGAGTGAGCAATCACCATTGTCCGAATGCGTCCGCCTTGAACAACTTTCAACACACTAAATAGCAATTGCATAATTATACTTGACTTCCCCGAATTTTAGTAGTAAAATTACTTCAGTTCGTTAAACAACTAAATTAAAAAAGGATTAAATTCCTTGAAGGGAAGAAGTAGAAACAGAAGCACCTTGTCTACAGAGAGCTGTGTCGGTGGAAAGCAGCGTCAGGTCTGTTTTGAAGATCATCCCCGAGAAGGGAAGCCGAACGCTTCATAAGTATCCACTTTTTCAAACAGGAACCAGATACGAAGTGAAGAACTGCATCAAGTAGGTTTCCACGGTTGTTCCCCGTTATCGGAATCGCGTATGTCGGTACGTTGTCTTTTCGTACTTGTTTCAAAGGGGAAACAGGGTGGTTGCGGTCTAATATGGTCCGTCCCTAGTTTAGGGGCGGATTTTTTTGTGTAACAGGAAATTCCGTTGGAACTTCCTGTTACACAAAAGCCCTGCCGGGCAGGAACGCACTGCGGCTGCATAACAGATAGTTTCATTTTACGAAAGACGAAAACCTGACAAGTAAATTAAGAGGAGGAGAGATCATGAAAGTCTTCAAAAAAATCATGAATGCAGTAGCAGCAGTAGAAAATTGTATTCTGGTAGTGTCTACCCTGCTGATACTGGTTCTGACCGTGGGAAATGTTTTTTCCCGAAAAGTGATCCATCGTTCCTGGTCCTTTACCGAGGAACTTGTGGTCGCAGTCTTTGTATTGATTACCTTAATGGCTGCAGCACTTGCATGCCGCGAAGGAGAACTGGTTAACCTGTCACTGGTTACAGACCGTCTCCCTGAGAAACTGAAAAAACCATCTGTTATCCTTACCACTGTTCTGTGCATTATTTTTACCGCAATCTTATTCTGGTTCGGTATGGAAAAAGTAATCACACAGCTGGAAAACGGAAAACGTACCTTCGTTCTGAACTGGCCGGAGTGGATATTCTGGTCCTTCGTGCCAATCGGATCCGGATGCATGATCTTACATTTTATTGAATACTGTCTTGACTATTGTACAGGCAATCTGAAAAAGGAGGATAAATAAATGATAAGTGCAGTTCTTTTTATTTCATTTTTTGTTTTCCTGATCATGGGAGTTCCCATTGCAATCTGTCTGGGACTGTCCTCCGTCTGTGCAATCCTGTACTCCGGAACCTCCCTTACCATCGTTGCAACCAATATGTATGCCGGAATCAGTAAATTTCTCCTTCTGGCTATCCCATTTTTCGTACTTTCCGGAAATATCATGGCAAAAGCCGGAATTTCCAAAAGACTTGTCAGATTCGTAGATACCTGCGTGGGACATAAAAGAGGCGGCATCGCCATTGTATGCGTTATTGTAGCCTGCTTCTTCGGCGCAATTTCCGGATCCGGACCTGCAACTGTAGCAGCACTTGGAGCAGTTCTGATTCCGGCAATGGTAGAGCGGGGAGGCTTCAGCGCACCGTTTTCCACAGCCCTGATGGCAACATCAAGCTCCATCGCCATTGTCATCCCGCCAAGTATTGCATTTGTTGTATATGCTTCTATCACAGGCGTATCTATTGCAGATATGTTCATGGCAGGAATCGTACCTGGAATTCTGATGGGCGTTGCCCTTGTGATCGTGGTTATGGTGGAAGCCAGAAAAAAAGGCATTCAGCCAGCCCAGAAGAAAGCGACTGCAAAAGAGCGCTGGGATGCATTTAAGGATGCTTTCTGGGGATTCTTAATGCCGGTTATTATTCTGGGTGGTATTTATGGCGGTATTTTTACTCCTACTGAGGCAGCGGCTGTATCTGTTGTATACGGTCTGTTTGTAGGTATGGTGATTTATCGTGAGGTTAAATTAAAAGACCTGTTTGACATTTGCGTGGATTCTGCGAAAACAACTGGTGGAATCATGCTGATCGTAGCAAGTGCTTCCCTGTTTTCCTATGTATGTACCAAATTCGGTATCGCAGACGCAGCTTCAGCGCTTCTTGGAAGCATTGCACATAACCAGTTTACCTTCCTTCTGATCGTAAACATTATTTTCCTGATTGCAGGCTGCTTCATCGATGCAAACTCTGCTATGTACATTTTTATTCCGGTTATGCTTCCGGTATGCAAAGCACTTGGCTATGATGTGGTTGCATTTGGTGTGATGGCAACTGTAAACCTTGCAATTGGACAGGTAACTCCGCCGGTTGGTGTCAACCTGTTTGTGGCAATCGGAATCAAGATCAAAAAAGGCATGGAGGTTACCCTTCAGGAAATTTCAAAAGCAGTTATGCCCATGCTGGCAGCCTGTGTGGCCGTGCTTCTTGTGGTTACCTATATTCCGGTAACTTCAACGGCTCTTCCGAGAGCACTTGCTAAAAATGGTGCATATTCCGGAGATTCTTCCTCTGGTGACAGCGGCTCATCCGCAGCTTCTGCAGCCGGAGACGGGGATTATTCCTTCAATGAGATCGCAGATTACAGTGATCTTGGCTGGGAGGAAACCACCTGGAATTTTGCATGCTCTACAACTGAGACTTCTACCTGGGCGGACGGCGGCCGCAAGTTTGGCGAGCTGATGGAAAAGGCCACAGGAGGAAAAGTAAAAGTAAACATATATGCAGCAGACCAGCTGACAAACGGAAACCAGTCCGAGGGAATCCAGGCACTGATGAACGGAGACCCGGTACAGATTTCCATGCATTCCAACCTGATCTATTCTGCATTTGACCCAAGATTTAACGTAGTTTCCCTTCCGTTTATTTATGACTCTGTAGAAGATGCAGATGCTAAGTTTGACGGTGAGGCTGGTGAGAAATTAAAAGAAATTCTTGGTGAGTACGGACTCCATTGCATGGGTATTGCAGAGAACGGTTTCCGTGAACTGACCAACAGTGTCCGCGAAGTAAAATCTGTGGATGATATGAAAAACCTGAAAATCCGTGTTGCCGGTTCCAACCTTCTTATGGAATGCTATAAGAGATGGGGCGCAGATGCAACCAACCTGAACTGGTCTGAGACTTACACAGCCCTTCAGCAGAACACAGTTGAGGGTCAGGAGAACCCGCTTCCTGCAATTGACGCAGCCAGTGTACAGGAGGTTCAGCCATACTGCTCCATGTGGGATGCCATCTATGACTGCCTGTTCTTCTGTATCAACCAGGAGATTTATGATGGTCTTACACCGGAACAGCAGGCTGTTGTAGACGAGGCAGGACAGAAAGCCGTAGAGTACGAACGTTACATCAACCGCTCCGGTGATGAAGAGATCATGAACCGCTGGAAAGACAAAAACGGCGTTACCTTCACTGCAAAAGAGGATATGGACATTGAGTCCTTTAAGGAAGCTGTTGACGGTGTAGATGAGTGGTTCATTGAGGAATTGAAATCCCAGGGATACGAGGATGCAGAAGAGCTGGTAGAGGCATTTACCGGAATTGGCGATTACAGTGACCTTGGCTGGGAGGAGACTACCTGGAATTTTGCATGCTCCACAACTGAGACTTCTACCTGGGCTGATGGAGGCCGCAAGTTCGGCGAGCTGATGGAAAAAGCTACAGGTGGAAAAGTAAAAGTAAACATATATGCAGCAGACCAGCTGACAAACGGAAACCAGTCCGAGGGAATCCAGGCACTGATGAACGGAGACCCAGTACAGATTTCCATGCATTCCAACCTGATTTATTCTGCATTTGATCCGAGATTTAACGTAGTCTCCCTGCCGTTTATTTATGATTCTGTGGAAGACGCAGATGCCAAGTTTGACGGTGAGGCGGGAGAGAAGATGAAAGAAATCCTCAGTGAGTATGGACTGCATTGCATGGGTATTGCAGAGAACGGCTTCCGTGAACTGACCAACAGTGTGCGTGAAGTAAAATCTGTGGACGATATGAAGAACCTGAAAGTCCGTGTTGCAGGCTCCAATCTTCTTATGGAATGCTATAAGAGATGGGGGGCAGATGCAACCAACCTGAACTGGTCTGAGACTTACACAGCTCTTCAGCAGAACACCGTAGAGGGAGAGGAGAATCCGCTTCCTGCAATCGACGCAGCCAGTGTACAGGAGGTTCAGCCATACTGCTCCATGTGGGATGCCATCTATGACTGTCTGTTCTTCTGTATCAATCAGGATATCTATGATGGCCTTACACCAGAGCAGCAGGCTGTTGTAGACAAGGCTGGAAGAATGGCTGTTGAGTATGAGCGTTACATCAACCGCTCCGGGGCCAATGAGATCATGAATCGCTGGGAAGAGAAAAATGGCGTTACCTTTACAGCAAAAGAGGATATGGATATTGATTCCTTTAAAGAGGCGGTAGAAGGCGTAGACCAGTGGTTTGTAGAAGAACTGAAAAACCAGGGATATGACGATGGTCAGGAACTGGTGGATGCATTTAAGTAAGACAGCATAAGCGTGTATCAATTTGATACATGTGCCTCATAAATTGAACAGTGCCCTATAGAAAACACCTCCCGGAATGTGAGTGACCAACATATTCCGGGAGGTGTTTTTGGGTCTGTCTTACAGTAAGCCAGTGATCCTGAGAGAGCACCACACCAGCAGCAGGGCCATGATTCCATTCATCAGCTTATAATGGCTGCTGTAAAATCTTTTCAGTACATTTCCAGCAAATGCCCAGATCAGATTTCCCAGGGCTCCAAGAAACATCAGATATACAGCGAAGCAAAACAGTATAGGAACCCTTGCTTCATAGGGCAGAATATAAGCGGAAAACATGGTCAGCCCATAGATAATGATCTTTACATTTATCAGCTGCAGGAAAAATCCCATCAGCCAGGTTGGCTTTTTGTCCTGGACATTGTCAGAGGGCGGAATCCTGCGCCAGGTCTGCCAGGCGAGATAGAGTACATAAGCTGCGCCCAGATGTTTCATAACCGGCTGGATCCCTGGAATGATTTTTCCAAGAGTACTGCAGAACAGTCCGGAAAGACACATCAAAGTGAGAGAGCCGCTCCAGATTCCGGTCATAAAGCGGATATTACCGGAAATGCCGTATTTGCTGGCTGTGGACAGCAAAAGAATATTATTGGGACCAGGCGACCAGACGGTAACGATGGCAGACAGGGTCATTTCTATGAAGACAGATAAAGGCATGGGACTTCCTCCTTAGGTAAGTTTAAACATCTGAGCTACGAAAAGAAAGGCGCAACATACAAAACGCTATGTGTTCGTAAAACCTACACAAAATATGATTTTTAATAATAACACAAAAATATCGGATTGTATATAAGAGGATAACGATCGCAATCGAAATTCGGTTAAATGTTTGTTAAATTCGTGCAAAATGGGAATGATTATGTTATAATGCAGAAAATAATATGAATATAAAAAAATAGAATTTGCTTTTAACAGAAAAAATGCTTTAAGTTTGAAAATAATAGTACGTGAGGAGGACGTGTTTATGCTGAAAACCTGGATCCCGGAGGAGATTCCGGAAAAAGAGGAGTTGAAGAAACGGATTAAAGAAGCTGGCGAGAAGCTGTATCAGCAGCAGATGAAGCTGAAAGAACACAAGCTGCCTGTGCTGGTACTTTTTGAAGGCTGGGGTGCATCTGGCAAAGGTACCACAATCGGCAGAGTGATCAAATACATTGATCCCCGTTTCTTTAAAGTAGCAACCATGTCAAAGCCTACAGAGGATGAACTGCGCAGACCATTTCTGTACCGGTATTTCAATCAGATTCCGGAAGCCGGCAAATTTACCTTTCTGGATTCTGGCTGGATGGAGCAGACCTGCAAAGACTGTCTGAATGGTCTGGAAGAAGAGGATTATGCAAAGCGGATCGACAGCATCAAACATTTCGAGCGACAGCTCACAGACAACGGTTATCTGGTTCTGAAATTTTTCATGCAGATTGACAAAAAAGAGCAGACCAGACGTATTGAGAAGCTTAACAAAGAGCAGGATACAAAATGGCGTGTGGATGCCTTTGACAAGTGGCAGAACGAACATTACAAACATTGCCAGAAGGTTTTCGACCGCTATCTGACAGATACGAATACTTCTATTGCACCATGGTATATTATTGATGCAAAAGACCGCAACTTCGTAGAACTTCAGGTTCTTGAAATAATGGTAAATAACATTGAGGTAGCCTTGCAGAACAGCACACACAGCGCACCGCTTCTCCCAAACATTTTTCCGCTTGAGAAAATGCCGAAGCTTTCGGAAATCGAACTGACAGACAAGGTGATCGAGGATGAAGAATACAAGAAAGAGCTGAAGCATCTCCAGAAGAAGCTGGGCGAACTGCATAACCGTCTGTACCGCAAGCGTGTGCCGGTGATCATTACTTATGAAGGCTGGGACGCAGCCGGAAAAGGAGGCAATATTAAGCGGATCACAGAAGCCCTTGATCCCCGTGGCTTTGAGGTCCATCCAATCGCCAGCCCGGAACCTCACGAAAAGGCGCGTCATTACCTCTGGCGCTTCTGGACCAGATTGCCCAAAGACGGTCACATTGCCATCTTCGACCGCACCTGGTACGGCCGCGTAATGGTAGAGCGTCTGGAAGGCTTCTGCAGCGAGAACGACTGGAAACGTGCTTACAACGAGATTAATGAATTCGAGAAGGAGCTGTCCGACTGGGGTGCCGTGATCATCAAATTCTGGGTCCAGATCGACAAAGACACCCAGCTGGCCCGCTTCACCGACCGCCAGAACAACCCTGAAAAACAGTGGAAGATCACCGACGAAGACTGGCGCAACCGCGAAAAATGGGATGCTTATGAAGGGGCCGTAGATGAAATGCTTGCCAAGACAAGCACTGCCTATGCACCGTGGCATATCCTGGAATCTGTAGATAAGAAGTATGCGAGAATTAAAGCTCTTAAAATTGTAATAAAAGAATTGGAAAAGGCATTAGAGCGTACTTGAAAAATCATTCCCGCAATCTGCACGCCCCACTTTGCGGTATATTTTGCCCGAATTCGGTTGCCGTAGCTCGCTACGGCGCCCTCATCCGGACAAAATCTCCCACAAATTGTGACGCACATCTTGCAGAAGGCCTTTTTCAAACGTATTCTGGAATAGAAGCATAATAAGCAAAATCGCTGGCCAACAACCAGCGATTTTGCAATATATTCATGCAGCAGACCATGTAAGGAGCGGATTTCGTGATGCCGGGATCCATGATTTCCGTCACGCTCTCAGATAATTCCGCATGGTTTTAAGTGCATTCTTTTCCAACCGACTGACCTGTGCCTGGGAAATCCCGATTTCCTGGGCTACCTCCATCTGGGTTTTGCCCTCGTAAAAACGCAGATCAATAATATGCCGTTCCCGCTTATTCAGCCGGTTTATAGCTTCCCGGAGGGACAGATTTTCTACCCAGGTCTCCTCCTTGTTTTTCTTATCGCTGATCTGGTCCATCACATAAAGCGTATCCCCGCCTTCCGTATAAACCGGTTCAAAAAGTGACACCGGATTCTGTATCGCATCCATAGCATATACGATCATCTCTTTATTTATCCCTATTTCGCTGGCAATTTCCGCAATGGTAGGCTCCCTCAGATTTGTTTTCATATAAGTTTCTTTTGCATAGATAGCACGATAAGCAATATCCCGCAGCGACCGGCTCACCCGGATACTGTTATTGTCACGAAGATACCTTCGTATCTCTCCAATGATCATAGGCACTGCATAAGTGGAAAATTTTACATTCAATGTAGTGTCAAAATTATCAATTGCTTTTATAAGTCCAATGCAGCCAATCTGAAAAAGATCGTCCATATTTTCGCTGCTGTTGGAAAAACGCTTGATCACGCTGAGAACCAGCCTCAGATTTCCTTTGATATAAAGTTCCCTGGCTTTTTCATCACCCTCCTTGATCCTGCGAAAAAGCTCTTCTTTTTCTTCTGCCTTCAGTACCGGAAGCTTCGATGTATTGACTCCGCAAATTTCAACTTTGTTAAGTGCCATTATTTGAATCCTCCTTTTGTGCATCGCGAAGCGTGCTGCTGAGAACGAAGTGAACAGTAACAATGATTCTCACGTGGGAGGATAAATATTCTTTTTTCGGGAAAATATAAAAATTATTGCCCCTTGACAATTGGGAAAATAGAATTAAGCCTTTTTACAGCAATACTTTTCATCAATTTCTACCAGGATAATGTCATCTCCAATCTGCCGGATACAATTCCAGGGGATTATATATTCACTTCCGGCTCCCCAGAAACAAAAGCAGAAACTGCCAGGTCCGGGAACCACAAGGGCGGTAATACATCCGGTTTCACAGTTAAATTCCACATCCACCGGACAGCCAAGTGTACGGCAGGTACAGATATTGATCACTTCTTTTTGCTTTAATTCGCAAATACGCATGAAAAGCACCTGTTTTTTATGATATTATGCAAAAAGTCTGAAAATATGTATGGAGTTTATTGACATACTTTCTATGATTAAAGTATAATAAGAAATAGGTAATTCAGTCCGTTTTGTGTTACTGAGCAAACAGAAAAGAGGAAAGTCTGCTGCCCGGATTGTATGGCAGAAGGGGAGACATGAGGAAGGGGAAATAAATACATGAGATGTCCATACTGTAATCAGGATAATACAAGAGTAGTAGATTCAAGACCAGTGGAAGAGACCAATTCCATAAGACGCAGAAGACTGTGCGATTCCTGTGGAAGAAGATTTACCACTTATGAGAATGTGGAGACAATCCCGTTAACAGTAATCAAGAAGAATCTGAACCGTGAGCAGTACGACCGCAATAAACTGATCAACGGTGTCCGCCGTGCCTGCTACAAACGTCCCATTGCCAGCGATAAGCTGGAAGCCATGATCGATGCCATAGAAGGCGACATTTTTAATGCCGAAGATAAAGAAATCTCCAGCACGAAAATCGGAGAAATCGTGATGAGCCATTTAAAAGATCTGGATTCGGTGGCGTATGTGCGATTCGCTTCTGTGTATCGGGAGTTTAAAGATGTCAGTACCTTTATGGATGAATTGAAGAAATTTTTAAATTAGAAAAATCCTCGCCAGAGAGCGGGGAAACCGGCTTCTGCTCCGGGATCGAAAATTATTCCAGGCATCTTTCCGGTCTTGAACCAGGACAGCCGCCCTATACACTTCTGGACTACTTTGGTGATGATTTCCTTCTTATCATTGATGAGTCTCACAAAACAGTTCCACAGGTAGGTGCCATGTCAGAAATCTCCATAAAAAATGTAGAATTGCTGTTTTTTTACAGCTTTTCACTTTTTCTGCTGTAAACATTATCATTATGATTGCAACTCTACCCAAAACTTATTATAATAAGAATCATGAAAAGCAACACAGCAAGGAGAAACTTATGAAAAAGATCAAAAAACTGACATCCCTATTATTTTGCTGTCTGTTTTTATATCTGCTGGCATTTCCAGGACAGGTACAGGCAGCCTCTCTCACCCCTACTGCGCAAGATAACCTTAGTGTTAAATTAAGGCGTTCTTCTGACCTTATTTCTATTTCCAACGGCTATATGCGAGTATTCCGCAAAACAAACAGCGTCGGTATTGAATACTATGACAACAGCCTGCAGATTACAGACAAAAGAGAAATTCCCATGGAGCTTCCTTTATGGGGTGGTTTTTATGCAGGATCTGATGGATATTACCTGGTAGAGGGACAAAATAACACCGCCGAAGATAATTCCGCCGAGGTTATCCGTGTCATCCGATATGATACAAACTGGAATCGCAGCGGTGCGGCTTCCATTACAAGCAATCCGGATTTATTTGGAGGAGAGGTTCGCTATCCATTCGATTACGGATGTGTGGAAATGACAGAAACCAACGGAACTCTCTATATTGTAACCGGTCATGAAGGCTATGTAGATAAATCTGTTGGACAGGGACATCAGGGATTCCTTATGATTGCCGTTGACCAGGCTTCCATGACCGGAAAGATCGTAAGCTGTGATCTGTGGCACTCCTTTGCCCAGTATATCAAATCGCAGTCCTCTTATCTGTATGTTCTGGAGCAAAGCGAAGGTTCCCGCTGTACCAAACTTTCCAGATACGACAGTACCACCCTTGATGAAAAAACTATCGAGCTTCTTCCTTATGGTGGTTCCCGTACTTCCGTATGGGCACTGAACTGCTACGCAAGCGTAGATGGTATGGCTGTTTCTGCTGACAGTGTACTGTGTATCGGAACGACCATCGACCAGTCCCAGTATGACAATGTGACAAGTGACACTCCTCATAATATTTACCTTACAATTACTCCTGTTTCTGATTTTTCAAAAGAAGCAACCTCTGTAAAATACCTTACCAACTACACTGGCAATGGAAAGAGTTTTATGGGGGTAAAGATCACTCCAATCACAGAAAACCGTTTCATGATTTCCTGGGAAGAATATGAAAATACAGACGATTCTTCGTCAGAAAATTACGCAGCTGCTGATGATTCGCTTTCTTCCAGTACTCTTCATTACCTCTTTGTTGATGGTAAGGGAAATGTACTTAGCAGGGAATACACCACTGCTGCGCCCGTATCCGACTGCCAGCCTGTCGTTAAAGATTCCAAGGTTGTTTACTACGCCTCCAATGCCAATACTGTTAATTTTTACTCTATTGATGCAAATGACGGCACAGCCTCCAAAAAGATTTACCGTACTGCAGGTGAAAATGCTACCTGGGATTTTGCAAATGGTGTTCTCACCATTTCCGGTCAGGGTGCACTTAATATCTCCACGGATGAAAACGATCGTTTCCCCGTTTCTTCCACTCAGGGCGGCTACAGTTTCTGGAGCGGCACGGCATGGAAGTCCATGAAAAATCAGGTAAAAAAAATAGTTATAAAATCCGGGATTACCAGTATTTCAGAAAATGCATTTAATTATCTGCCCAATCTGAAGGAAGTCGTAATTGAAAACGGTGTCCACACTATTGGAAAGGAAGCTTTTGCTTTCTGCTCTAATCTTGAAACAGTCACTCTGCCAGACAGCGTAATCAACATCGGGGATGACATTGTATGGGAAGGCTCCTACTGGTATTCCGGCGGTCATGTATACTACGCTACCATTTATGCCTCCCCTAACTCAGCTGCCATCACATATGCACGTAAGAACAACATTGGTTATGCCTGCGACCTTTCTCAGGCATCTGTAACCGGAGTTAAAGCGACTTATGCTTATACTGGAAAAGCTCTAAAACCAGTTCCAACTATTACTCTTGGAAAGCAAAAACTTATAGAAGGACAGGATTATAAAGTTACCTACAGCAATAACAAAAAAGTCGGAACTGCCACTGTAACCATTACAGGCCAGAACAACTATTTTGGAACTATTACCTTAGATTTCCAGATTACCTCAAGTTCAAATAACAAAGATGATAAACCTCAGACTACAGTAGTGAAATCCTTCAGTGATTCTTACAATGTCTACACAGTTAATAAAAATGGTACCTCTGTTACTTTAAAGCGGTCAAAGTCCAAAGCCATCACGACTGCAGCAATTCCTTCCTCTGTGAAGGCAAACGGTCGGACCTATAAAGTCACAGCCATTGCTTCCGGAGCTTTCAAAAACTGCCGGAAGCTAAGACAAGTAACCATTTCCAGGAATATTTCTTCCATCGGCACCAGTGCTTTCCAGGGCTGCAGTGCTTTACGGACTGTAAAGATTGGCTCCAAAGTTTCTTCCATTGGCAAAAAAGCATTCTACGACTGCAAGGCCCTTACTTCTGTCAGCATTCAGTCCAAGAAGCTTACCTCCGGTACCGTAGGAAAAAGTGCTTTCACCAAAGCCGGCAGAAACAACTACAAGAAGCTGAAAGTAAAAGTACCAGCAAGCAAGCTTTCCGCCTACAAAAAGCTCTTCAAGAGTAAGGGACTTTCTGCAAAAGCAAAAATCAGTAAATAAGCCATTTTTCTTTATGAAGCAGCTGCCATATAACAAATGAAGCCGGTGTTTAAAAACACCGGCTCAGACTGTAGACAAACTTGGTGTTGGGGATTATGGCCAGCACCATTTTTCTTTTAAAACTTCTTTTCTTTTTATTTTCTTCAAAATCAACAAAAATCTGGCTGTGTTCCAACCTCGTTTTTCCAGAATCTTTGAAAAGATCTGCTCAAAAAGGTCTGTATCTTTGAAACGGCGGGTATAATTCTTTCCAAATGTAGAGAAATGAGGTACTGGATCTAACATGTCTAGTCCGAGAAACCAGCGGTATGCAACGTTTACCTCGATCTCTTTCATGGTCTGACGCATGCTTTTTATCCCATAGAGATACTGAATGAATGGTATCTTTATCAGCATGACGGGATCCATACTGGGACGACCGTTATCCGGACAGTATTTTTCGTCATCATAAAAAACACCGCCCTTCTGATATTCATTATAGCAGAAAAGCGGTTCCAACAATAGCAAAACCCTGCAAAAGCAGGGCTTTGTCTACAGTCTGAAATCCTCGCCAGAGAGCGGGGATTTTTTTCTGTATAAACAAGTATTAAATGGAATAAAAAAGACAGGCCGCAGCGGACCTGTCTTTTTGAAACTTCAGATGACAGAGAATCAGCAGATGCCCTGAGCTTTCATAGCATCTACAACTTTCTCAAATCCGGCGATGTTTGCACCGGCAACATAGTTGTCTTTCATACCATAACGTTTAGCAGCGTCATCAGCTTTGTGGAAGATGTCTACCATGATTCCATGAAGCTTCGCATCAACTTCCTCTGCTGTCCAGGAAAGTCTCATGGAGTTCTGGCTCATCTCAAGAGCAGAAGTAGCAACACCACCAGCGTTAGCTGCTTTACCAGGCATGAACAGAACACCGTTCTCCTGGAGATAAGTTGTAGCATCAAGAGTAGTAGGCATGTTCGCACCCTCAACTACATATTTGCAGCCGTTTGCAACAAGTGTCTTAGCACCATCAAGAGCAAGCTCGTTCTGGGTAGCACATGGAAGGTATACATCACATTTGATGTTCCAGATTCCGGTACCTTCTGTGTAAGAAGCACCCTCAACACGGTCTGCGTACTCTTTGATACGTCCACGTTTTACTTCTTTGATATCTTTCACAATGTCAAGCTTGATTCCTTCCGGATCATAAATATATCCGTTGGAGTCACACATAGCAACAACCTTGCCGCCAAGCTGCTGAGCTTTCTCTACAGCATAGATTGCAACGTTTCCGGATCCTGTTACGATGAATGTCTTTCCATCAATAGAATCGTTATGTGCTTTCATGATCTCATCAAGCATATAAACAACACCATATCCGGTAGCCTGTGTACGGATCAGAGATCCGCCGTAGGTAAGTCCTTTACCTGTGAGAACACCCTCGTATAATCCGCGGATTCTCTTGTACTGTCCGAATAAATAACCGATCTCACGTCCGCCTACACCGATATCACCAGCCGGAACATCAGTGTCAGCACCGATATATTTGGAAAGCTCTGTCATGAAGCTCTGGCAGAATGCCATAACCTCTCTGTCAGATTTGCCTTTCGGGTCAAAGTTGGAACCACCTTTACCACCACCGATTGGAAGTCCGGTAAGGGAGTTCTTAAATGTCTGCTCAAATCCAAGGAATTTTAAGATACCCTGGTTTACTGACGGATGGAAACGAAGACCACCCTTATAAGGTCCGATAGCGCTGTTAAACTGTACACGATATCCCTTGTTTACCTGAACAACGCCCTTGTCATCTACCCACGGAACGCGGAAGGAAATGATTCTTTCCGGCTCTACAAGACGCTCCAGAAGGGACATGCTGCGGTATTCTTCTTCATTTTTGTCAATTACGACCTTCAGGGAATCCAGAACTTCCTTTACTGCCTGGTGAAATTCAGGCTCACCTGGATTCTGTGCTACGACTCTTTCGTATACTTCTTCTGTGTAAGACATTGTAATTCCTCCTCATCCAGATAGGTGTAAAATTTTTTAACGACGCTATTATACACTAAAGTGCTAAAAATGAAAAGAGTTTTTTTCATATTTCCAAAAATTTCATTAAGGCTTGCGAAAATGAGCCAAATATGAGATGATAGATAGCAAGAAATACATTATGCCGGAGCAGGAAAAAGACAGATATAGATTTTTTTCCATATTAGATATGCCGGCCATAAGTAGTAAGATGAGGAGTGAAATAAATGAAAACATTCGAGAAGTCCAGTAAACTGGATAACGTACTTTATGATGTGCGAGGACCGGTAGTGGATGAAGCGGCCAGAATGGAAGAGGATGGAATGGAGATTCTGAAGCTGAATATCGGCAATCCATATCCATTTGGATTTTCTGCACCGCAGGAAGTAATTCTGGACATGCTGAGCAATATTCGTACCTCTCAGGGATATTCCGATTCCAAAGGAATCTTTTCCGCAAGAAAGGCCATTATGCAGTATGCCCAGCTTCGAGGAATTCCCGGGGTTACCATGAGTGATATTTATACAGGTAATGGTGTCAGTGAGCTGATCAATCTCTGTATGCAGGCACTTCTGGATAACGGGGATGAGATTCTGATCCCTGCACCGGATTATCCTTTGTGGACAGCTACTGCGACTCTGGCAGGTGGAAATGTAGTTCATTATATTTGTGATGAGCAGTCTGAATGGTATCCGGACATTGATGATATTAAGAGCAAGATCACAGACAAGACCAAAGCGATTGTTATCATTAATCCGAATAACCCTACAGGAGCAGTTTATCCCAAGGAGATCCTGGAGCAGATCGTGCAGATCGCAAGAGAGCACGAGCTGATCATTTTTTCAGATGAGATATACGACCGTCTGATCATGGATGGCTATAAGCATACTTCTATTGCATCCCTTGCACCAGACGTATTCTGCGTTACTTTTTCCGGACTTTCCAAGTCCCATATGATCGCTGGTTTCCGTATTGGATGGATGATCTTAAGTGGTGCCAAGAATAAGGCGAAGGGGTATATTGAAGGTATTAACATGCTTTCCTCCATGCGTCTTTGCTCCAATGTTCCGGCCCAGTCCATTGTACAGACTGCACTTGGTGGATACCAGAGTGTAAATGAGTACATTCAGCCAGGCGGAAGAGTTTATGAGCAGAGAGATTTTATCTACAAGGCACTCAATGACATTCCGGGAATCACAGCCGTAAAGCCTAAGGCTGCGTTCTATATTTTTCCGAAGATCGATACAGAAAAATTCAATATTCACAATGACGAGCAGTTTGCTCTTGATTTCTTACATGAGAAACAGGTGCTTCTGGTGCCGGGAAAGGGCTTTAACTGGAATTGTCCTGACCACTTCCGCGTAGTATATCTGCCGAATGTGCGTCAGCTGGAGAAGGCTATGGACAAGCTGAAGGATTTCTTGTCCACCTATAAACAGCGATAAGAAGATAATAAAACAATGGCAGTCACAGATTATCCATTTACAATGCCGGAGCAGAAGCATCCGCTTCTGACTCTGACAGCATTAATAATTGAGGGAGGAACGGATTATCGGACGGATTAAAAAGAAAGGAGTTTATTTGAATGACAGGATTTAAGATGAAAGTAACACCGGAAATAGAGAACCTGACAGAGGTTTGCAAGGAGCATTCCAGCCTGGATCTGTCTCTTTATCAGAAATACGATGTAAAGCGAGGGCTTCGCGATATCAATGGTAAGGGCGTCCTGGCGGGTCTGACGCAGATTTCCAATGTATGCGCCACGAAGGTGGTTGACGGCAAGGAAGTGCCCTGTGCGGGCAGTCTTTCCTACAGGGGATATGACATCAAGGAGTTGACCAGGGGATTTATTGAAGATGACAGATATGGCTTCGAAGAAACTACCTATCTTTTACTGTTCGGCAAGCTTCCGAATGGGGAGGAACTGGAGGATTTCACCAAGCTTCTGGCGAACCAGCGCTCCCTTCCTACGAATTTCGTAAGGGACGTTATCATGAAAGCACCGTCCAAGGACATTATGAATGCCCTGTCCAGAAGTGTGCTTACACTTTATTGCTATGACAAGGAGCCGGATGATATTTCCCTTCCGAATGTACTGAGACAGTGCCTGAATCTGATCAGTGTATTTCCTCTTTTATCTGTTTATGGATATCAGGCTTACAATCACTATGTATGCGGCAAGAGCCTTTATATTCACAATCCGAAGAAAGAACTTTCCACAGCGGAGAATATCCTCCGTATGCTTCGCCCGGATAAGAAATATTCTCATCTGGAGGCGAAGATCCTGGATCTTGCCCTGATCCTTCATATGGAGCACGGCGGTGGTAATAACTCTACATTTACTACACACGTTGTTTCCTCATCCGGAACAGACACCTATTCTGCAATCGCAGCAGCTCTCGGTTCTCTGAAAGGTCCGAAGCACGGTGGTGCCAATATTAAGGTTGTAAGTATGTTCCAGGATTTGAAGAAGAATGTGAAGGATATTTCTGACGAAAAGGAAGTAAGAGAGTATCTGAAGAAACTGCTTCACAAAGAAGCTTTTGATAAGAGAGGTCTTATTTATGGTATGGGACACGCGATCTATTCGGTATCGGATCCCCGTGCCCAGGTACTGAAAGGCTTTGTTGAGACTCTGGCCAGAGAAGAAGGCCGTATGAAAGAATACAATCTCTACGCGATGGTAGAGCAAATGGCTCCGGAGGTTATCGCCGAGGAGCGCCATATTTACAAGGGTGTCAGCGCAAACGTGGATTTTTACAGCGGTTTTGTTTACAGCATGCTGGATCTGCCTCTTGAGCTGTATACACCGATTTTTGCAGTGGCACGTATTGTGGGCTGGAGCGCCCACCGAATGGAAGAACTGATCAATACAGACAAAATCATCCGTCCGGCTTACAAGAACGTTCTGGCTCCGGCTGTATACGTACCGCTTAAGGAGCGTGAATAAGAATGACAGTGAAGCATCAGTCTTCCCTGGTCCTGGAGGGCGGGGGAAGCAGGGGAGTATTTACAGCAGGGGTTCTGGATTATCTTATGGAAAAAGAGGTGAAATTCCCATATGTGGTGGGTGTTTCCGCTGGTTCCTGCAATGCTCTTGATTATGTATCCTGGCAGCCTGGAAGGACCAGAGACTGCATGATCATAGAGGATAAGGCAAACAGCTATATTGCTACTAAGGAAGCTCTTAAGAAGCATGAGCTTTTTGACATGGATATGCTGTTTGACAAATATCCAAATGAATTGTTTCCGTTTGATTTTGATACTTTTTTTCAGTCAGATACGGAGTGTGAGCTGGTAGTGACCAACTGCCAGACTGGTGATGCGGAATATATGACTGAGAAGCATGACCGAAAGCGTCTGATGGATATTGGAAGGGCTTCTTCCAGTATTCCCGTTGTAAGTCCCATGGTAGAGATTGACGGTGTTCCTTATCTGGATGGCGGCATTGCAGATTCGATTCCCCTGATCCATGCCATGGAGAAGGGATATCGAAAGAACGTGGTGATCCTTACCCGAAATATGGGTTACCGCAAGAAGAAACCGGGAAAGAGCACTCCGCTTTATGTGGCTGCATTTCGGCATTATCCGGAATTTTTGAACACTTTATATAATCGTTACCGCAGCTACAACCGGACTTTGGAGCTTCTGGAAAAATGGGAGAGGGAAGGACATATTTTTGTCATCCGCCCGGAAATTCCCACTGTGGGGCGTGCGGAGGCGAACAAAGAGAAGCTGATGGCGTTTTATCAGCATGGTTATGATGTGATGAAAGACCATTATGAGGAACTGCAGGCGTACCTAAGCAGGTGACGGGATCCTGACAGAACCTCTTGGAAAACAGGCGCGAGGTCATGTGAATACATGATTTCTGTGCATTGCAAAGCGCGTTGCCGGAGTCTGTTTGAAAAATCATTCCCGCAATCTGTATTACCATAGAAAATAAAAGAATTAAAGGATGTAACAGAATGTTTGAACGCTTTTTTCCAGATAAATATCTGGATTCAGCATATGTAGTCAACTATGAAAAACTATACCAGGAGGGATACAGGGGGATTTTGTTTGATATCGACAATACCCTGGTTCCTCATGGGGCACCGGCAGATCCGGAAGCTGTCCGGCTTTTTCAGCAGCTTCGCGACATTGGCTTTTCCTGCTGTCTGGTGTCAAACAACAGGAAAAAAAGGGTAGAACCATTTGCCGCTTCAGTAGGCGCTCAGTTCATTGAAATGGCTGCCAAGCCGTCCAGAAAAGGCTATGAAAGGGCCATGGAGAGACTTGGAACGAACACAGGGAATACGGTCTTTATCGGAGACCAGCTTTTTACCGATATATGGGGGGCTAAGAATGCTGGCCTTCGTAATATTCTGGTAAAGCCGATCAATCCCAAGGAAGAGATCCAGATCGTGCTGAAGCGCTATCTGGAGAAAATTGTATTACATTTTTATACCAAGGAGGAGAAGAATTCATGAACCATATTGTGGTGATCGGATTTATGGGTTCTGGCAAGACAAGAGTGGGGAAACGTCTGTCCAGTGACCTGGGACTGACATTTGTGGATGTGGACAAGGTGATTGTTAAGAAGATGAACATGTCCGTAAAGGAGATTTTACAGAAATTTGGAGAGCCATATTACCGTGCTCTGGAAACTATGACTGTGAAAGCTCTGATTGAAGATAAAGAAAGAAAAGTGATTTCTCTTGGCGCAGGTCTTCCGGTTCAGGAGCAGAATGAGCAGTATATTAAGCAGCTGGGTACAGTTGTTTACCTGAAGGGGTCTGCTGAGACTCTCCGCAAGAGGCTTGAGGGAAATAGCAATCCTCTTCTGGAAGGCGAAAATCAGGATGAAAAGATCAAAAAGCTTCTGAAACAGCGTGATCCGATTTATCATAAATTTGCAGATATTGAAGTTGTGACAGGAGTGAAGCCTTTTGAGGAGCTGATCAAGGAAATTGAAGGACAGCTTCCGTAAATACAAAAGTATTTTGCCATAATATATGGGAAAAACAGGAAAATTTGGCTGCATATGAAAAAAAGTAGTTGAAAAAATGGTACATATATAATAAAATATTTCTAGTCATAAGCACTATAAGGAGGAAAAATTAATTATGATTTCAGCAGGTGATTTCAGAAACGGTGTCACAGTAGAAATTGATGGCAACGTTTGTCAGATCGTAGAATTCCAGCACGTTAAACCGGGTAAGGGAGCTGCTTTCGTTAGAACCAAATACAAAAATATTATTACAGGATCCGTGTTAGAGAAATCTTTCCGTCCTACAGAGAAATTCCCTACAGCACGTATCGAGCGTGTTGATATGCAGTATCTCTACAGCGATGGCGGATTATATTACTTCATGAACGTAGAGACATTTGACCAGGTTGGTCTTACAGAAGAGCAGGTTGGCGATTCTCTTAAATTTGTAAAAGAGAATGAGATGGTTAAGATCTGTTCTCACAATGGCAATGTATTCGCTATTGAGCCTCCGTTATTCGTTGAGCTTGTAGTTACAGAGACAGAGCCAGGATTCGCTGGTAATACAGCTCAGGGTGCTACCAAACCGGCTATCGTTGAGACAGGAGCACAGGTAATGGTTCCGCTGTTCGTTAACCAGGGCGACAAGCTGAAAATTGACACCAGAACAGGCGAGTACCTGTCACGCGTATAAATAACTACAGAGCAGTTATTTATGAGCAAGTAGCGGATTGCGAATATTCCGTTCTAAATAGCATAAGCTGTTTATTTATGTGCCATCGGCGTATGCCGGTGGCATATTTTGTTTAATTTCAGACACATTTTATAAATTATGATATGAGTGTCAAAAGGTCTTTTGCCACTCATTTGATACCCCGGATTGCTCCGCAGCTACGCTGCTCCCGCAATCCTCCCAATATTCGAAATCCGCTGATTTACTGCGTAAATCGCTACTTTCTCATATTTGGCGTGTCCCAAGTTCAAACGCCTTATCGTGCAAGCACGAACGGCTTTTTGACCTTTTTGACACTGGTATCATAAATTATTATATATCAAAAATAAGGAGGAGCACAAATGAAATATACAACACTTGGAAAAACCGGTCTTAAGATTTCCCGTATGGGATTTGGCGGAATCCCCATCCAGAGAATTGACGCGGAAGGTACTAAGAAATTAATGAAGCAGCTGGCAGAAGAGGGGGTAAATTATATCGATACAGCCAGAGGCTATACGGTCAGCGAGGAGTATCTTGGTTATGCCCTTGAAGGAATTCGTGACAAATTTGTAATTGCCACCAAGAGTATGGCAAGAACCAGAGAGACCATGGCAGCAGACATTGAGAAGAGCCTTGGCAATCTTCGAACCAATCACATTGACCTGTATCAGGTACACAACCCAAGCATGGAACAGCTGGACACTGTTATAGGTGAGGACGGTGCCCTGGAGGCTTTATTGGAGGCGAAAGCAGCCGGTAAAATTGGTCATATCGGTCTGACTGCACATTCTACAGCTGTTTTTGAGCGCGCACTGAATCTGGACTGGGTGGAGACAATCATGTTTCCATATAATATCGTAGAAAACCAGGGCGACGAGCTGATCCGCAAATGTCAGGAGAAAAATGTGGGCTTTATTGCCATGAAGCCATTAGCAGGTGGTGCAATTGAGAATGGCACTCTTGCACTTCGTTATGTCTGTTCCAACCCGGCTGTTACGGTGGTAATCCCGGGAATGGCAGAAGTATCTGAACTGGAAGAGAACATTAAGGCATGCTCCGACGCAGCACCTCTTACAGAGGCAGAGCTTGCAGAAATGGAACAGATCCGCCATCAGCTGGGCACCAATTTCTGCCGTCGCTGCAATTACTGTGCGCCATGTACGGTTGGAATCAGCATCCCAAGCGCATTCCTTTTCGCAGGATATCTGGAACGCTACAATCTGGCTGACTGGGCGAAAGACCGCTACGGCAGCATGGCAGTGAAAGCTTCTGCATGTGTGGGATGCGGCAAGTGCGAGACAAGATGCCCATATCATCTGCCAATCCGGGAAATGCTGAAGAAGGTTGCAGAAGAATTTGGAGAATAATAAAAACTGCCCTGTGCGTCTTCAATGGTTTTTCAGATAATTTTGCAAAAAAAAGAAAAAATGTATTGACTCTATAGTAACTATATAGTTTACTATAAAGAAGCCTTAAGAAAACCTTATAGCAACTACAAAGTTGCGGATAAGAAAAATAAGCGATACTGGCCACGGAGTGAACAGTATCGAATACACGAAAACAGGATCTGATCAAGGAGGATTATGATGAAAAAACTGGTGGTTATGGGATTAGCAATGGCAATGACAGCGGCTATGGTAAATGGTGTATGTACTCAGCCGGTACAGGCAGCTGATGGAGAAGGACTGAAGGTAGCACTTTTACTTTCCGGAGCAGCAAATGACCAGGGCTGGAATCAGACAGCATACGAAGGAACACAGAAAGCCTGTGAGAAATACGGATACGAGCTGGCTTACACAGAGAACCTGGAAGTTGCTGATATTTCCGCTGCTTTTGCTGACTATGCAAGTGCAGGTTATGATGTGGTAATCGGTCACGGATATGAGTTCGGTGATCCTGCACTGGAAGTTGCAGAGACCTACCCAGACACCAAATTCATCTGCACAGAGGCTGACGCTTCCGCTGACAACGTAGCTTCCTACGTTATGGCATGTGAGCAGACCGCTTATGTAGAAGGAATCATTGCTGCTTCTACTTCTGAGTCTGGTAAGCTTGGCGCCATTGGACCGATCCCTGGAGATTCCCTTGTAAAGATCATTAACGGATATGAAGACGGAGCAAAATCCGTAAATCCTGATATCGAAGTTCAGACAGCCTGGACAAACTCTTTTGTTGATACACAGCTTGCACAGGAAGCTGCAAAAGCTATGATCGACAATGGCGTAGACGTAATCAAGCATTGTGCAAATGCTTGCGGAAATGGTGCAATGACAGCAGCTGTTGAGGCTGGAATCTGGTGCCAGGGCGATTCTTACGATCAGAGCTCTTTAGCACCTGACAATATTCTTGATTCTGCAATTTACAATCTTGATGTTGTAATTGATACTGCCCTTGGCAGCGTTGCAGACGGAAGCTTTGAGGGAGATGTTTACAACCTTGGTATGGCAGATGGCGCAGTAGAAGTTCTCCTTTCCGACAATCTTTCCGATGATGTGAAAGCAACTGCACAGGATGCAATTGATAAGATCGTTTCCGGCGAGCTTGAAGTTGAGCGCGACTACACAATGAGACAGTAAGAAATCGGATTTGTAACCGCGGATTGAGATATCTGTTTTTATAAAAATGGCTCGCAATCTGAAATCCGGCAACTGATTGTTCAAAGACAAATGAAGCTGAAATGGAGGAAAGTTATCAATCAGTCAGTGGAGATAACCTTCCGAAGTTTCAGCTTTTTAAAACACTTTAATTATACGAGAAAAAGGAGAAAACCATGTCTCTTCTTCAAATGAAACATATCTGTAAATCATTTTCCGGCGTATATGCAAATGAGAATATCAACCTGACAGTAGAAAAAGGTGAGATCCATGCTCTCCTCGGTGAGAACGGAGCCGGAAAGACCACACTTGTTAATATTATATTTGGTCTGTACACTGCAGACAGCGGTGAAATTTTGTGGAAAGACAAGCCAGCGGATTTTGCCTCTCCAAGGGAAGCTATCGATGCAGGCATTGGAATGGTCCAGCAGCATTTTTCCCTGGTAAATAAAATGACAGTTCTGGATAACATTGTTCTGAATCTGAAGGACAACTCCTTTTTCCTGGACAGAGCTGCTGCAAAAAAGAAGCTGACTGATCTGGCAGAAAAATACGGACTCTACGTGAACCCGGATGCTGTGATCAGTGATCTGTCAGTGGGAGAACAGCAGCGCGTGGAAATCCTGAAAGCATTATACAGAAATGTAGAACTTCTGATTCTGGATGAGCCTACTGGCGTACTCACCCCTCAGGAAACCACACAGTTTTTCGATGTTCTCCGCAATCTGAAAAAAGAAGGCTATGGAATCATTATCATCACCCATCGTATGAGCGAGATTATGGCAATCAGTGACAAGGTTACCATTCTTCGGGATGGCAGACAGGTGGCAGATCTTGTGACTGCAGACACCAATCCGGAAGAGCTGTCTGCCTATATGATCGGACGAGAGCTGAATGATGACTATCATATAGAAGGTTCTCCCAAAAAAGATATTATGCTGGAATTGAAAAATGTGTCCAATCATCACAGAAAACACAGCCGTCATAAGCTTGAGAATATCAGCCTTACCATTCACAAAGGGGAAATCCTTGGAATTGCCGGTGTGGAAGGAAACGGACAGAAAGAGCTTGCAGAGGTGATCACCGGAATCCAGAAAGCCGGTGAGGGCGAAATCCTTCTGGACGGACAGAATCTGGCAGGAATCAATATCCGCGGACGTTATGAAGCAGGTGTTTCCTATATTTCAGAGGACAGATTGTCAGACAGTCTGATCACCGGAATGAACATTTCAGAAAACCTTGTTCTCCGGGAATATGGGAAGCTTCCATTTGCAAACCATTCTATTATAAACAAAGCAGCTATCCGTAAAAATGCAGCAGAAAAAATGAAACAATATCAGGTGCGCGCATCCGGAAAGTCGGGGATTGATACGCTTGTGAAGCTTTTGTCAGGCGGAAACCAGCAGAAGTTGATCATAGCCAGAGAGCTGAACGATCATGCAAAAGTGATCGTGGCAAGCCAGCCTACCAGAGGTCTTGACATCGGTGCTACAGAATTTGTCCGTCAGCAGCTTATAGATCAGAGAAATGCAGGAAAAGGTGTTATGCTGATCTCCGCAGATCTGGAAGAAATTATGGCATTAAGTGACAGGATCGCAGTGCTTTTTGGTGGAAAAATCGTGGGAATCCTGGATAGAGAAGAAGCTACTGTACAGAAAATCGGCCTTCTCATGGGCGGAATTTCAGAAGAGGAGGCAAGATAATGGAGAAGGAAAAAAGAACAAGAGGGATTACAGATGTACTTCTGATTCTTGTAATCACAATTCTGGCAGGTACGGTTTTGATCCTTGCATGCGGCGCAAGCCCGGTGGAAGCATACGGTCTTTTCTTCCGTGGAATCTTTGGAACACCTGCTGGATTTGCAGAAATTTTTGTAAAAGCATGCCCGCTGATCCTTACAGGTCTTGGCTGCGCAGTAGCATATCGTACCGGCTTTTTCAACATTGGTGCAGAAGGACAGTTTTATGTAGGGGCAATGGCAACTACCATGGTAGCTCTGAACTGGACTGCTGTTCCGGGAATACCAAGAATTATCCTTTCCCTGGTAATCGGATTTCTGGCAGGTGGCGTGTGGGCGCTGATCGCAGCAGTGTGCAAAGCGAAATTCAATATTTCCGAAATTATTGTCACTATTATGCTGAATTATATTGCAATTAATTTTCTTGGCTATGCAGTCCGTTCCTTCCTGATGGACCCGGAAGGAAATGTTCCGCAGTCTGCGAAAATTGACAAAGCCGTACAGCTTGGAACCCTGATCCGGGCAACCCGTTTTCATGCAGGTATTCTGATCGCAATCATCTGTGTACTTGTAGTATGGTTTTTCCTGGAAAAAACAACTATGGGATACGAATTGAAGGCAGTTGGACTGAACAAACGTGGAAGCACCTGCAACGGTATTTCTGTTATGAAAAATATTGTGCTTTCCGCTTTTTTAAGCGGCGGACTTTCCGCAGTGGCAGGTGGAATCGAGGTTCTTGCCATTCAGAAAAAGCTTCTGGAGGGAATCTCCTCAAACTGTGGCTATACGGCTGTTTTGATCGCACTTGTGGCATTTAACAACCCTATTGGCGTATTCTTTGTGGCAGTGCTTTATGCAGCAATGCAGGTAGGTGCAAGCTCCATGCAAAGACAGCTTGGAGTACCGTCTGCAATCGTTAATATTTTGATCGGTCTGGTTGTTGTTTTGATTCTGGGAAGAGAACTGTTTCATTTCAAAAAGAAACAGGCAAAAGTTGGAAAAGGAGGAAATGCGTAATGCTTCAGCAGATTTTCAGTTTAAGCTTTATGACGGCTTTTCTGGCCGCAGCAGTTCGTCTGGCAGTGCCGCTTATGTATGGCGGAATTGGTGAGACCATTGCGGAAAAATCCGGTATTCTGAATATCGGAATGGAAGGTGTTATGCTCAGCGGTGCATTCTTTTCCTTTGCAGGTGCCTGGTATTCCGGCAATCTGTTTGTGGGACTTCTGTGCGGTATGGCAGGAGGACTTGTAGTCAGTCTGCTTCACGGACTTCTTTCCATTACACTGATCCAGAACCAGTCTGTTTCCGGTCTTGCCATCAACATGCTTATGCTTGGCGTCACCAGCTTTTTATTTAAATTAATGTCAAATGGACAGGGCTATCAGCAGATCGAGACTTTCCCAAACATTGCCATTCCAGGCTTATCAAAGATCCCGCTGATCGGAGATGCATTTTTTAACTGCGATTTCCTGACCTATATCCTTTATGTTCTCCTGATCCTTACCTGGGTTTTTTACAAAAAAACCAATCTGGGGCTGTCCTTTATGGCAGTGGGAGAACACCCACGTGCAGCAGAATCCGCAGGCATCCAGGTGAAAAAATACCGCTGGATCGTGATGGTATTTAACGGAATCCTTGGAGGAATCGGCGGTGCATATCTGGTACTGGTACAGCTTGGCGTTTTTACAGAAAATATGATTTCTGGCCGTGGCTATATTGCTCTTGCAACTGTTATTCTTGGACGATATACACCTTTTGGAATGTTTGGAGCGGCTCTCTTATTCGGAGCAGCCAATGCCCTGCAGATTCGTCTCCAGACCATCGGCGTATCCATTTCCCCGTTCCTTCTGGCAATTTTGCCATATGCGCTGACCCTTATTGCAATGCTTGGTGCTGCTGGAAAGAACAGTGAACCAGAAGCTCTTGCTAAGCCTTATGTAAAAGGCTCAAGATAGGAGTATCTATGGCAAATAAAGAGTATCTGAACGTAAATGAGCTGGCGACCTTATTCGGATTGAACGTGCAGACCCTGCATTATTATGACAAAATCGGAATTCTGAAGCCCAGCTACAGAGACCCGAAAAACGGATATCGGAAATATCGTTTTGATCAGACTTATAAGCTTGCATCCATCCGCTATATGCGAAAACTGGGTTATTCCATTGAGGCAGTCCGGGATTTTCAGGACACAAAAAGTCCTGATGAGGCGCTTAAAAGACTGAAGGAGCGTTCCGCAGCCATTCATGCCCAGTGGGAAGAGATGATGCGGATCGACCATGCGATTTTGCGAAAAATACAGTTTATTGAAGATTCGAAAGCAGGAATTGATTACGAAAATATCCAGGTGGTGAAATATCCAGAGCGAAAATATATTCCCATCGGAGCAGAAGAGGAGCTTTATGCAGGCGAATCCTTCTACTTTTATCCAACCATTGTATTTTATGGGGAAAATAGCAAGGAATTTGGAGCGCTTCTTACAGATGCCGTTCCAGAGGAAAATGCGGAGATACGCACGATTCCTGCAGGAACCTATGTTGTGGGGTATCACAAAGGGGCATATGAAGAGATTCAGGACAGCTTTAAAAGGATAAAGGAATGGGGACGGAATCTGAATCTGGAGGATACCATTCTGGCGCTGAATATCATCGACCAGTTTGTGGAACAGGATAATGATAATTATTCTACCAGGATCGAGGTCAGGATTGCAGATACAAAATAGAGGAAAAGCGATGCGAGAAAGAGAAAAAATGCAATGATTAAGAATGTGAGGGACAAAAAATGGCAGTAAAGATTTACCACGGAGATATTTTGTTTACACCGTCAGCAGACAGGTTAGAGATTCACGAAAACAGTTATATAATTGTAGAAGATGGAGTGGTTTCACAGATCTGTGAAAAGATTCCGGAGCAGTATCAGGGCACAGAGGTTATAGATTACGGTGATAAGCTGATCATTCCGGCTTTTTCTGATCTTCATGTACACGGAGCACAGTATGTACAGCGCGGAATCGGTATGGACTGTCTGCTTTCCGACTGGCTGAATCATTATACATTTCCGCAGGAATCCCGTTTCCAGAATATGGAGTATGCAAAAAACTGCTACGATGCATTTGTAGATGATATGCTCCGCCATGGTACTTTCCATGCCAATGTTTTTGCAACCATTCACCGTGAGGCCACAAACTATCTCTTTGATAAAATGGAAGAGAAAGGCATGTATGGTTATGTGGGAAAGGTGAACATGGACTGCAATTCTCCGGAATTTCTCACCGAGACCACAGAGGATTCCCTGAAGGAAACAGAGAAGTATCTGGCAGAACATGAGGGCAGCAAAAAGGTGAAAACCATTCTGGCTCCCCGTTTTGCCCCGACCTGCAGCAAGCCGCTGATCGATGGTCTTGGCAAGCTGGCAGCAAAATATCATTGTGGTGTGCACACTCATCTGGTAGAGTCTCTGTGGGAGGCACAGGAAGCTCTGAATCTGTTTCCGGGCTATGGTTCTGATACAGAAATTTATGAGCGCGCAGGTCTGATGGATCACGGTCCGTCTATTTTCGCCCATGTTATTTTCCCAACTGAGGAAGATAAGCGGATTCTGAAAAAACATGGAAGCTTTTCTGTTCACTGCCCGGATGCCACTGTGAATATTATTGCAGGAATTATGCCGCTGCAGCATATGGAGGCTGAGGGACTGAAAATTGCCATGGGAACTGACATTGCCGGTGGCCATGGAATCGGCATCTACCGCCAGGTTGCAAGAGCCGTACAGTTATCCAAGCTGAAAGAATTCTACGAGCCACAGGAGAGTAAGACCATTACTATTACACAGGCATTCTATCATGCAACCAAAGAGTCTGGAAGTGTATTCGGTAAGGTTGGTTCTTTCGAAAAAGGGTATGCGTTTAATGCTCTTGTGATTGATAATATGGAAGATCCATGGACAAAAATGACGGCAGAGGAGAAACTGGAGCGTTTCTGCTACATCGGAGATGACCGGAATATTAAGGCCAGATATATTGATGGGGAGCTGTTGGAGCAGGAATTTTAGAAATTTGCTATTTAGTTGATTAAAAGTTCTTCAATGCGGACGCATTTGGACAATGTGTATTACTCACTCGCCGGCGCA
>NZ_CAXUBQ010000039.1:0-27239 GCF_964249465.1 Ruminococcus sp. Marseille-P328
AATATAACAAGCCCCAGCAAAAAGCCGGGGCTAATACTTCAATTATTTTAGGACATTTTCAAAAACGCTTGACAGAGAAAATTTATAAAATGCCTGATTAAAGTGTGTATAAATTGTTGTTCCAAAAGACACCTGTTGTGGATGGGCGTGTATAAGGTGGATGCAGCAAGCAGGCTTTGTGGAAAAGCTGATCAGCAATCCAGGAAGAATGTGGAAAACTTTTTGAAAAAAAGATGGAAATATGGGGAAAAAGTGGTTGACAGAAACGGAGGCTTATAATATAATAACTCAATGTGACGTAGTGCGAGATACTTTAGCCAATAGCCCCGGCGACGGTATTTATCAGCGGTTTCGGACATTTCCGCAGTAATTGCACCATCGTTTCCATATTACTAACATATGCGAGAATTCGCATTTATACAAACAATCGTTGATAAATAACAGGAGGTAAAACCATGCAGACTTATATGGCTAATCCAGATAAAATCGAGAGAAAATGGTATGTAGTTGACGCTGAAGGCTGCACCCTTGGCCGTCTGGCTTCTGGCGTAGCAAGCGTTTTAAGAGGAAAGAACAAACCTCAGTTTACACCACACGTTGACACAGGTGATTATGTAATCGTTGTTAACGCTGACAAGATCAAAGTTACAGGAAAGAAAATGGATCAGAAGATCTACTACAATCACTCTGATTATGTAGGTGGAATGAAAGAGACTACATTAAAAGAGATGATGGCTAAGAAACCTGAGAAAGTTGTTGAGCTGGCAGTTAAAGGTATGCTTCCAAAAGGACCATTAGGAAGAGAAATGTACACAAAACTTTTCGTTTATGCCGGACCTGAACACAAACATGCGGCTCAGAAACCGGAAGTTTTAACATTTTAATTAGGAGGTAGAAAACATTGGCTAGCGCAAAATTCTACGGAACAGGAAGAAGAAAAAAATCAGTAGCAAGAGTTTACCTTACCCCAGGTACTGGTAAAATCACTATCAATAAAAGAGACATTGATGAGTATTTTGGATTAGACACACTTAAAGTTATCGTTCGTCAGCCACTGGCTGCTACCGAAACAGAAGGAAAATTTGACGTACTTGTAAACGTACATGGTGGCGGATACACAGGACAGGCTGGTGCTATCAGACATGGTATCTCCAGAGCACTCCTTGAGGCAGACAAAGAGTACAGACCAGTTCTTAAAGCAGCTGGATTCCTTACTCGTGATCCTCGTATGAAAGAGCGTAAGAAGTACGGTCTCAAAGCAGCTCGTCGCGCTCCACAGTTCAGCAAGCGATAATCGACTGCTCAGACTATATCAAAATGGTTCAAAAACCCCGGAAAATCAAGGCTTTCCGGGGTTTTCTTATACCTAAATGGGCTGATATAGTTTGACCTAACGAGAGCCGTTTTCACCCAATTTTTAGTGGTTAAATATAGGACAACCGGCAAAAAAGGGGTCAAAAAACGGTCTTAGTGGTTAAAAAATAGGACAAAAGATTCCGGCATTAGAAAGGGCCGTCACTTTATGATTTTGAAGTGGCGGCTTTTTCTATTTCCAGAAGCAACAGCAACAATTAGAAATGAGGTGAAGTCAATGAACACGCAAATCATTGCCATTGCCAACCAGAAAGGCGGCGTTGGTTATGAAAAGTAAGTTATTATGCAAAGTGGAGCCCACACTTTGTTGATTATATAAAGTGTACGTCCTATTTCCCAGATATGCAAAGATACGGTACAGCACATCAGTATTGAAACAAGAAAAATTGAATACTTCATAGACTACGGAACGCACAATATCAGCGTTCCTTTTCAAAACCTATTATTGAACGATATGCTTTCTCAAAAATTTCATCACATTTATGTGAATTTTGTATTCCTTTAAAATAAAAACATCGTTTTCTTCTTGCTCGCAATGAAACATTTCAGCTCTAAGACAAATTGCCTTGTAAAAATGAAAGAAACGGCATAGCCGAAGCTATACCGTTTTTTCATCTTAGAATATTTTCTTAACTGGACACCCCGAATGACCTGCTTTTCATTTTACTCGGTACGAACGGTAATATATTTTTGATGTTTACTTTTCGGTTTATCTGGAAGTGTCATTTTGAGTGTTCCATTGTTCAATAGCGGACGCAGATATTTTTGTGTAAAGTTTTTTGTGTTTTTGTATCCACAGTGTTCTGCGATTTCTAATTTTGAATGTGGTTCTATGCAAAATGCAAGGATTTTATCATGGGTTGCATCATGGGGTGCATCATGGGTTGTATCATAGGTTGCGTCATAGGTCTTATCATGGGTCGTTTCTATGATAGAAGGACTATGATGGTAATTTACATTTTTCAAGATAACTTTAAAATCTGTCGCTGTTGAGGAAAATTCGGGCTTATATGCCTCTGTGTATCCAGGCAGCTTTTCAGTTTCACTGACGATTTTGCGCAGACCACTTCCACGGCGTTCCATGTACTTCATGCGGTGGAACAGGTCAGCGATCACAGGGTTTCGTCGCATCGAACGAATACTGTAAATATCGTATTCCTGAATTGAGCCGCCGCCAAACATACCGCCAGGAGATGTGATTTCCACCCGATCATCAAACATATCAATATGGATTTCACTGCCAAGCACAATATAATCACGATGGATAAGCGCATTGACAAGAGCCTCTGTCACAGCTCGTTCAGCATAATCCGGCTTGTCTACACGATACTGTGCCTCTTTGACAAAACGGACTTTGGAATTATTGCGAATAAATTCACTGCCGCTTTTCAGTAGATAAATCAGATTCCCTTCGTATTCTTTATCGTCCAGCGCATCATCAAAGATAGAGCCTTTTTCCAAGCCATTCCACCGGGTACAGAACATACGGGAGTTATAAACTGTGTGCTGATCGGTCATGAGCTTTCCGGCATTGGTCAGGAACCCATTTTTGTCAGCCAAACCGAAGGAGACATAATCGGATGGCTCGAAGCGGAGGCCGGTTCGTTCCAGATAGGTTGCCTCCAGGAGTGTGAAGCTGTAATCCTTTTTCACAGCTTCTGTTGTTAAGGTGTCAAAGGACTGATTGGTTCCCTTTAAGATCAGTTCATTCACAATGTAATCCGGTGCAATTACGCTTTCATTTCCAACACGGATGTATGCTTCCATTACTCCGTCTGCCTTGTAATAGTATGGGGTGCTGCGGCCAGGAGAAACCTCCAGAGCCAACAGGTTTTTACCATCTTCCTGCAATGGCTTTAAGATAAACTGCGGTAATGGTGTGATACGTTCTTTGATTAAGCGGCTGATCGCTTCAGCATCCTTTTGAACATCTGACAAGCCGATAGGCTCCCGGTTATCAGAGACTCCGAAAAACAGAGTGCCGCCGATCCCATTGGAAAAGGCACTGACACTTTTTAACCAGCTTTTTGGCTTTTTTGTTTCGAGAGCAACTTTGAAATCACATTCTGTTGCTTCAGCAATGAGCTGTTCTATCATAGAAATCCCTCCTTTGAGGTTGTAGAATGTTCTTTTTTATTATACCCAGCGGAGAAAGTTATTGCAACGATAGAAGCAAAGAGTTCAGCGAAAACAAAAATATTTATGAGAGGAGGATCTTCTATTATGGCAACTACAAGAATCATGCCGCTTCATGTTGGCAAGGGTCGCACAGAAAGTCGGGAAATCAGTGACATCATCGACTATGTAGCAAATCCACAGAAAACAGATAACGGCAAGCTCATTACCGGCTATGCGTGTGACAGCCGGACTGCGGATGCAGAGTTCCTTCTGGCAAAGCGGCAGTACATTGCCGCTACCGGACGAATGCGCGGTGCAGATGATGTGATTGCCTATCATGTGCGCCAGTCCTTCCGCCCCGGCGAGATTACTCAGGAAGAAGCTAACCGGCTGGGTGTGGAATTTGCCAAGCGATTTACCAAAGGCAATTATGCCTTTGTGGTCTGCACTCACATAGACAAGTCGCACATTCATAATCACATTATCTGGTCATCGGTCAGCTTAGAATATGACCGGAAATTCCGAAACTTTTGGGGCAGTACTAGAGCCTGTTTGAAAAATCATTCCCGCAATCTGCACGCTCCACTTTGCGGTATATTTCACCCGAATTCGGTTGTCGTAGCCCGTTACGACGCCCTCATCCGGGCAAAATCTCCCACAAATTGTGACACACATCTTGCAGAAAGCCTTTTTCAAACACGCTCTAAAGCAGTTAAATCATCAATCGGCATAATCATTCACCTCAAATATATTTTATCGTTCCGATTTGCACAAAGGAATAACCTTATTGTACCTGCAAAGCAGTATGATTATGCTGATTTTGTGAGGAGATGAACGAGGACAAAGTTATATTGATCGAGTAAAAAAATTATAATATACTCTGCGTTACCGCTTAGAATAAGACACCATTGTATTTGTGGTTGTATCAGTGATGCTGAGAAGTGGACTGGTATTTGACTAATTTACCAAACTACAAAAAAACTCTTGTTGCTGGATGAACGTTTCTTAAACATAAGGGAAATAATGCACTTCATCATAAATTCAAAAAACTATGTTATTTTATAAATTGGAGGTGGAATGATGCAGAAGATTTTAATTGTCGAAGATGATATTGACATTCAGGATATATTGAAAAACCATCTGATTGATGCAGGCTATGAAGTTGCTGTTGCTTCTGACGGCGTGGCGGGGATTGCAATGTTTGATGATACAATCGACCTTGTGCTGTTAGACATCATGCTCCCTAAAATCGACGGCTATGGTGTATGTGAGGTCATTCGCAAAAGGTCACAAGTCCCTATTATTATGCTTACTGCGCTTTCGGATGAAGAAAACCAGTTGCGGAGGAGGGGGTATAATGATACCGGATGAGACTGTCAGTAAGCTGTGGAATCACCCGGAAAGAATAAAAGAGTCTAAAAGTCTTTTTCGGAAGGGGATTCTGAGCTATAGGACTGTTTTTGATCTGAAAAGTGCAATCAGCATGAAATGTAAAGCTTATACAAATGTGATAAAAATAAATGAAAATACATAAAAGTAATGGTTGAAATGCCTAAGACATGATAGAATAATAGAAAATAAAAAAGCCGTGAAACACGACTTTTTCTGCCGCACCCTGCGGCGTCAGATGACGGTTTCGGGTTTCCCCTTATTTGAACTCGTCTTGTTAATACAGTATCACCATAGCATCAGATAGCGGGATTGTCAACTATATTTTGAGAGGATTTCCTATGCATACAGATAAAAAAGCAGATTATTACGTGGGACTGGATATGGGTACCGGCTCCCTGGGTGGCGCGGTTACCGATCCGCAATATCATTTAATGAAAGTGAAAGGAAAAGATTTCTGGTTTGTCAGAGAATATGAGTCGGCACAGCCACAGCTGGAACGGAGAACACACAGAATCTCCAGAAGAAAATTACAGCGTCATCAGGTAAGAATCGGATTACTCCGGTCTTATTTTGCCGAGGAGGTGCTGAGACACGATCCACTCTTTTATATCCGCCAGGATAACAGCAAATATTACCGGGAAGATAAAGATCCCAGACTGACGACAAAAGACAGTCTGTTTGCAGATCCTGGTTATGGAGACAAAGAGTATTATAAAGAATATCCAACGATTTTTCATTTGCGACAGGCGCTTTTAAAAGATAAAGTAGCAAGCGAGGAACGATATTCCAGACTTTTGTATCTGGCACTGATTCATCTGTTTGAACACCGGGGACATTTTCTTCTGAATACAGACTCTGGTGATTTGAATGCGGATATGGTAAAGGATGCCGGAGAAACGGTGATGAATTATATCTGCGAGTCTATAGAAGAAGAGAGTAGTGATGTTTCTTATAAGCAGATCATAGAGAAACTGGCAGATAAAGAAATTTCCAGAAGTACCAAAAAAGATAAGATAGCTTCTCTGTTGGGAATAAAGAGATCGGATAAAAAGCAGATGGAGTTGGTCAAGTGTTTATGCGGTATGGATGCGGATGCCAGAGTAATGTTTCAAATGGAAGCAGATGAAAAGATAAAAGTAGCATTTCAACAGGCGTCTTTTGAAGAAGAAAAAGGGGAAATCGAGGCGGCTGTTGGGGAAGAGTATTTTTTTATCATAGAAAGTATGAAACAACTGTATGATTACAGTCAGCTGCAGGCTGTGTTAAAAGGATTCGATTATCTTTCAGATGCCAGAGTAGCGATGTATAACAAGCATAAGGAAGATCTGAGACTTCTGAAAAAAGTGTATAAAAGAGATCTTGGTCAGGAAGCATATGACCGTATGTTCCGTTCCAGTGAAAAAGGAAGCTATTCTGCGTACTGCAATTCTCTGAATTCTACAGATTCGCTGGCGGCAGAACAAAAATATAGAAGAAACATGAAAAACGTGAAAGAACGTGGAAAGGGAGATCTGCATGACCGAATCAAGAAAGATCTGAAAAACCTTGCTAATGAAGAAACAACAGTTATTTTAAAAGAAATTGAACTGGAACAGTTTCTGCCCAAACAGATGACCGGAGCCAATGGAGTAATCCCCAATCAGGTACATCAAAAAGAGATGAAAAAGATTCTTGAGAATGCGGAAAAACATCTGGATTTCCTGAAAGAAACAGATGACAGCGGTTATACGGTTTCCGAAAGAATCCTGATGCTTTTTTCCAGAAATATTCCTTATTATGTAGGACCGGTAGGAAACGGATCAAAGACCGGCTGGGCTGTGCGCAGGGAACAGGGGCAGGTACTTCCCTGGAATATGGAACAAAAGATTGATATGAATGCGACATCCGAACGTTTTATTACCAATCTGATCCGTGAGTGTACCTATCTTTCCGGAGAAAAAGTACTGCCGAAGCAATCCTTGTTATATGAGGCATACTGTGTACTGAATGAAATCAATAATCTGCGGATCAATGGAAAACGTATCGTTCCGGAAGTAAAGCAGGATATCTATAAAGAATTATTTCAGGGTGTCAGACTGGGAAAGAAAGTAACCAGAAAAACACTTTGTTCCTATCTGATGAACCGGGGAATTTTGAAAGATGAGTCAGAACTTTCCGGTATAGATAAAGAAGTGAATGCCTATCTGTCATCTTATGGAAAAATGTATGCAGTCTTTGGCGAGCGGATGAGAGAAGAAGTAATACAAGGGGCAGCAGAAGAAATCATTTACTATGGAACTATTTACGGAGACTCGAAACGGATGTTCCAGAAAAAATTAGATCAGTATATCTCCAGTGGAATTCTTACGGAAAGTCAGGCAAAGAGAATCGCGGGTTACAAATTTAAAGACTGGGCAAGAATTTCCAAAAGTATGCTGTGCCTTTCTGGGCGTGATAATAGGACCGGGGAAATCCTTTCTCTGATTCGGGCAATGTGGGAGTATAATCTGAATTTTATGGAACTGCTCCACAGCGAAGAATTTACTTTTAAAGAAGAATTAGAAAAAAGAAAGCAGACGATACAAAAAACACTGAGTGACTTCCAGTTTGAGGATTTGGACGAATATTACTACAGTGTACCGGTGAAGCGGATGATCTGGCAGACGGTTCAGGCATTAAAAGAGATCACACAGATTATGGGGCATTATCCGAAACGAATTTTTATAGAGATGACCAGAACAGATGAAGAAAAAGGGGAACAGGGAAGAAAGAATTCCAGAGAAAAAAGACTGTTAAAGCTGTATGAGAATATCAAGGACGGAAGAAATTGGGAAACAGAAATAAAAAATGCCAGTGCATCCGGCAAACTCAACAGTAAAAAGCTGTACCTGTATTATCTACAGATGGGAAAAGATGCTTATACGGGCAATGATATTGATATCGAGGATTTGTTTAAAGATAACAGATACGATATTGACCATATTTATCCAAGAAGTTTAACCAACGATAACAATATGGAAAATAATCTGGTACTGGTGTCGAAAAAGATCAATGAGGAGGATAAACAGAATGATTCTCTGGTGCCGAAAAAGGTAAGAGAGAATCCAAAGGTCCGGGAACTGTGGGCAGTTCTTCATAAAATGGGATTTATGAACGATGAAAAATATAATCGTCTGACGTCGAATGAAAAACTGACAGATGATCAGTTGGCAGGATTTATTGAGAGACAGCTGGTGGAGACAGCGCAGGGGGCAAAGGGAATCGCAGACCTTCTGAAATCTTTAATGCCGGGAACGGAAATAGTGTATGTAAAAGCGAGAAATGTATCGGATTTTCGGAAAGAATACAAGATGCTGAAAAGCAGACTGATAAATGATTACCATCATGCACAGGATGCCTATCTGAATATTGTGGTGGGAAATGTTTATTTTACGAAGTTCACCAGAAATCCTCTGAACTATGTGAAGAAGGAAGCACGGCGTGACGGCAAAAATTACAATTATAATCTTTACAAAATGTACGGTAAGGATGTAGTAAGAAACGGAGAAATTGCGTGGATTGCATCTAAAAATCAAGAACCGGGAGCGATTCGTCTGGTAAAAGAAGTGATGGAGAAAAACACTCCGATGATTACAAGGCAGACATTTGAACAAAAAGGGGAACTGTTTAATCTTCAGCCAGTAGGAAAATATTCTGCAAAAGCAGAAAATTATGTACCGTTGAAAGCAAAGGATGAAAAACTCCAGGATGTAACAAAATATGGTGGATATACTTCTTTGAAACCGTCTTACTTTGTTTTCTTCGAACATGGATCGGAAAAGAAGAGAAAGAAATGTTTTGAAGTAGTACACAGTTATTATGCTTCACAGATAAAAAATAAAGCAGATCTGACAAAGTTTCTGGAAGAAAAGGGATATAAAAATCCACGGGTGATTGCAGAGAAAATCAAAAAGAATGCGCTTATAAAATATAATGGATATTTTTTATTGATTTGATAGACGCCAAACCTTTTATAAGTCCTCACAAATGTTTATAAACCAATGTGAAAATGGCTTAAAATCAAGGTTTTCCGCATATCTTCATTTTTCTTGTCATATCTCCGCATAAGGTGTTTTTGTAAGACCGGGCACCATTTTAGCACCACAGAATATAAGGAGGACGACATGAAAAACGAACTTTTGACTAAGGGTATTATACTTCCGTCCGGCGAAATCGGCAAGGATAAGATAAACCTTGTCGCCGGGGCAATCACGCAGCCGTTCGCGGAAATGGTATGGGTAACGACAGGCGGCGACATGGAAACAATCAACCGCCTTACCAACGTACTTGTAACCATGAACAACCCCACCGACCGGGGCAAGCTGTTCAAAATCATCAAACTGCTTTATGGGCTAATGGGCTTGCCTTTTTCAGAGGAAGCCGAGCCTATGGACGCAGACCCCGACGTTTTGGAATACTTCATCTTTTCTTTCATGGCAGACTTTGGAGAAGTCATGCAAGAACTGATAGCAGAAGAAATGAAATAGCGACCCGCACAGCGGCGTTTCTCACTCTCTCACTGGGAGAACAGGAACGCCGCTATTTTTATGCCCTCATGTTACGCAGTAGGGGCAAAAAAAGCCTTGATTTATCGGGCTTACAGAACGCAAAACAGAGGAAGCAAGGAAAAGATACCTTACCCCTCAAAATCCGCGTTCTACTGCGCAACAAATCTAAAGCAAAGGAGTGATGAAGCTATGGCAGTTTTCCGTGTGGAACGCAACACAGGCTACACCGTAATGAGCAACCACCACTTACGCAATAAGGAGCTTTCCTTAAAGGCAAAGGGGCTGTTATCTCAAATGCTGTCCCTGCCGGAGGATTGGGATTATACCCTTTCGGGGCTGTCCTACATCAACCGGGAAAGTATCGACGCTATCCGTACCGCCGTTTGGGAGCTTGAAAAAGCCGGATATATCACAAGGCGGCAGGACGCGACGAGAAAGGCAAAATGACCGCTATCGAGTACACCATTTACGAACAGCCGCAGCCGCCGGAATTGGATTGCCCGGTATTGGAAAATCCAACAGCGGATAACCCGATATTGGAAAATCCGACAACGGATAATCCGACGTCGGAAAATCCAACGCAATTAAATAAAGATATACAAAGAACTAACTTACCAAAAAAAGAAAAATCAAATACGGATTTATCAAGTACCCATTCCATTCCTATCCATTCCCTAAATCCCTTGCCTTATGGCGAGGACGAAACGGCACAGCCGCCGGAACGGAAAAGAACGGAAAGGAACGACGCTTACAGAGTGTATGAGGAAATTATCAAAGACAATATTGCCTATGACATTCTCTTACAGGACAGAAGCCTTGACCGCGACCGTCTGAATGAAATTGTTGACCTCATGCTTGAAACCGTCTGTACGGCAAGAAAGAAAATCCGTATTGCCGGGGACGATTACCCCGCCGAGCTTGTGAAGTCAAAGTTTATGAAGCTGAACAGCGAACATATCCGCTTTGTGCTTGACTGTATGCAGGAGAACACCACGAAAATCCGCAACATCAAGCAGTACCTAAAGGCGGTGCTTTTCAATGCCCCGTCTACCATTGACAGCTACTATACTTCCCTTGTCGCTCACGATATGGCAAGCGGCGCGCTTGCACCGAGAAAGCCAAAGTACGGCGACCTGGACTATTACACCTACAACGAGGGCGAAAGCCTGTAAACGAAAAAAGGAGGATTTACCACATGGCACAGAAAACAGGAGCTTTGATTTTTGATGAAACCGCTGACCGCTACGACATTCGCTTTGACATTGCCGACTATTACGGCGGCTTGCATTGCGGCGAGTGCATGGACGTATTCACAGGCGGCAAATGGAAGCCGACCCGGATTGAGTACGGGGACAACTGGTATCTTGTAGGTATTCGCGCCGAGGACTTGAACGGGCTGCGGGTGCGGATTTAACGGGGCGGCGTGAACAACGGACGCCCTTTTTTCACGCCCAAAAGCGGCGTACCACCCTAACACTATCATTACTACCGGGAAAGGAGGACGGTAAACATTGCAGGACGAAATCAACGAAAAAGTGGTTGCGCTCTCGGTCAAGGGAGCAAAGCTGACCGCTGAAATGCTGCAAAAGGCAATCAAAGCCATGCTTGCACAGGCAAAAAAGCAGCAGGAAAAACAGCCCCACGGGAAGCAGACGCTAAAGCAGCTTGCGAAGCAGAACGCGGGGCTTTCCAACATTGAGATAACTGAGGGCAATATCAAAGCCTTTGAGCAGACGGCAAAAAAATACGGTATCGACTTTGCCCTAAAGAAAGACAGCACCGAAACGCCGCCCCGTTATCTTGTATTTTTCAAGGGGCGGGACGCGGACGCTCTGACCGCAGCCTTTAAGGAGTTTTCCGCAAAGAAGCTGACACATGAGCAAAAGCCCTCTATCCGAAAGGCACTTGCCACATTCCGGGACGCAGCAAAGCAGCTTAATGCGAACCGTCAAAAGACAAAACACAAGGACAGGGAGGTATCGCTATGAAGCCGAATATCAAGAAGTTGCTTATCCTAAACGCCCCCTATCTGCTCTTTGTGTATCTCTTTGATAAAGTCGGACAGGCGGTGCGGCTCTCGCCGGGGGCTGGCCTCTCCGGCAAGCTGCTTTCCATTGGCAGCGGCTTTTCCGCTGCCTTTTCAAATGCCCTGCCGAGTTTTGCCCCTATGGACTTGCTTATCGGCATTGTCGGGGCTGTCGTTATCCGGCTTGCGGTCTATGTGAAAGGCAAGAACGCAAAGAAATACCGTAAGGGCATGGAGTACGGCTCTGCACGTTGGGGCAATGCCGAGGATATAAAGCCATATATCGACCCCATGTTTGAAAATAACGTGCTGCTGACGCAGACCGAAAGGCTGATGATGTCAAGCCGCCCGAAGCACCCGAAATATGCACGAAACAAAAATGTGCTTGTCATCGGCGGCTCCGGCAGCGGCAAGACGAGGTTTTTTGTAAAGCCCAACTTAATGCAAATGCACAGCAGCTATGTAGTCACTGACCCGAAAGGTTACAATATACCAAGATAGAAAAAGGTAGCGTTTTATCAACGCTAATTACATACAGAAGGGAGGCAAAACCGTGGCAAAGAAAGAAGAAATCAAAATCACAGCTCTATACGAGCGATTATCCAGAGACGATGAACAGGCTGGCGAATCGAACTCCATCCTAAATCAGAAAAAGTATCTCGAAGAATATGCCCGACAAAAGGGACTGAGAAATATCCGCCATTTCTATGACGATGGCTACTCAGGCACGAATTTCAACCGCCCCGGCTTTACCGCCCTGCTGGAAGAAATCGAAGCCGGACGGGTGGACACTCTGGTAGTAAAAGACCTTTCAAGGTTTGGCAGAAATTACCTGCAAGTCGGCTATTACACAGAGATTGTATTCCCGAAAAAGGGTGTTCGCTTTATCGCTATCAACAACAATGTGGATAGTGCCAATCCAACCGAAAATGACTTCACACCGTTTTTGAATATCATGAACGAGTGGTACGCCAAAGACACCAGCAACAAAATCAAGGCTGTCTTTAAGTCCAGAATGAAAGAGGGACTAAGGTGCAGCGGTGCTATCCCCTATGGCTACAAGCGTATCAACGGAGATAAGCAGACCCTTGTTGTGGATGAACCGGCTGCTGAAATCGTCAGAAAGGTGTTCCGTCTTGCCTGTCAAGGTATGGGCGTGACGGCGATTGCGGAACAACTGACCGAAGAAAAGGTGCTGATACCATCTGCATATACGGCAAAGTATTTCCCCGAAAATTGCAGAAACAGGAGCTTCAGCGACCCTTACCGTTGGAACGCAAATACGATTGGTCATATTCTGGACAGGCAGGAATATCTCGGTCATACCGTGTTGGGCAAATCCATCTGTGAGAACTTCAAGACAAAGCAACGCAGAGCCGCAACGCCGGAAGAACTGATGATATTCCCCGATACCCACGAAGCCATCATTGACCAAGACACATGGGACATTGCCCAGAAGCTCCGTGTTCGTGCAAAACCGAGAGCCGCAAACGGAACTTATTCCCACCGTTTGTCCGGCATGATCTATTGTGCGGATTGTGGTTCACGAATGGGATTCATCAGCCCCGAAGCAAGGCAAAGCGGAAAACATTATGATTCCGATTCTGCTTTTCAATGTGGCAATTATCGAAATCAGAACAATGAATGTGTTTCCCACTTCATTAAAACCTCTGCTCTGGAAGCGGCGATTTTGCAGGCAATCAAAGCGGTCAGCCAATATGTCATTGAGAACGAAGCAGAGTTTATTTCCCAGCTCAAGACCGTATGGAATGAGAGCAAATCCAAGTCAGCCAACAACGGACAGCAGGAAATTGACGAAGCCAAGAAACGAATGGCTGAACTGGATGCAAAGATACAGAAGCTCTATGACAGTGCCATCAGCGGTCTGTTGCCGGAGCGACAGGCACAGCGAATGATACAGCAGTACGATGAAGAACAGCTTATGCTGGAAAAACGAGTTGAGGAATTGCAGGGACAGATACAAGAGGAAGAAGTTGAGAAAATCGACACCAACCGCTTTATCGCCTTAGTCAACAAGTACCGAAACTGCGAGGAACTGACGGACACCATGCTCTATGCCTTTATTGACAGAGTGGAAGTCCACGAAGCCACAGGTGGTCGCACCGTTTACCGTCAGCAGAATATCGACATTTATTTCAACTTCATCGGCAACTACTATCCCCCTGTTGAAACTGTTTCCGAAGAAGAACGCATTGCCGCCATCGAAGCCGAGCAGTTGCGAAAGAAGCAGGAAAAGGCGAAACGAGCCGCAGAGGTTCAGAAACAGAAAAAAGCAGCATTGATGAAAGCTGTTGAAGCCGGAGACCCGGAAGCTATTGCTGAATATGAACGCAAACTTGCCTTGCAGCGTGAGCGAAACCACCGCAGACAGCAGAAAATCAAGGAAGCCAGAGAAGCCGACCCTGCCTATATCGCCCAAATGGAAGAAAAGGAACGCTTACAGCGTGAAAAGCTACTGGAAGCGGAACGCAAACGGACAGAACGAGCCAACAGGCAAAAGAAACTTTCCCGAAAGGAGCTGAAAGAAGCCGCCAAGACAGACCCGAAAGCCGCCGAGGAATGGCAAGCCTTGAAAGAAAAAGAAGCCGTAGCCAGACAGCGAAAAAAGGAGCGTGAGGAAGAACGCATGGCGGCAGACCCCGAATATGCCGCTATGATGGCAGAACGCAAGGCTGAATACACGAGGACAAGAACTGCCAAGCGACAGGCAGAGCGTGAAGCCCTTGTAGAGCTTGCCAAGACCGATGAAGAAGCAGCAAAGAAGCTGGCTGAAATGCGAAAGTATCAGAGCCAAGCTACTGTCAGAAGCTATCAGAAAATGAAAGCCGATGCAGAAGCCGGAGACCCCGATGCAATCAAACGCTATGAAACTACCCTTGCCAAACGCAGGGAAGAATATCACAGAAAGAAAGGTGCTTGAATATGGAACTGAATTTTATCAAATGTGGAGACTACTACATCCCCGACATCAAGCTGAAAAATCCGAATATCCGTCTTGGCAAGTGGGGACGGATGCGAAAGGAGTATCTGCGACTGGCTAATCCAGTCCTGTTCTCCGACATGGTGCTGAATGAAACTCTCTATGAGCATTGTGCGGAGATTGAGGAAACCGCCAAGAAGCGTATGGAAATCATCGTGCCACAGCTTGCAAAGGCATACGGCGTGACGGAGCAGCTCAAAGCCGAAAATCAAATCGAATGGGTTCGCCAGATGAACGCTTGTGTTGCACAGGCTGAGGAAGCCATCAAGGGCGAGCTGATTTACTGCTGAGAAAGGAGCGTGAATTTATGATTTTAGAAGCAATCTTCAATGGAGAGATTTATCCGGCAGAAACGGTAGTACCGAAATCAGAGAAGTTTCGGGAAGCAGGACAGGCAATCGCAGACATCATGCGATACTTTGAGCAGACATTGAGCAAAGAAGATTATGCGAAGCTGGATAAGCTCAATGACAATTTTGCAGACTGCCAGACTATGCAGACCGAGGAACATTTCAAGTATGGTTTTACAATGGGCGTTCTGCTGATGAAAGAGATATACGAACTGCCCGACTTTAAGTAAAAAAGTCAAGTGCAGAACCAACAATTTAATATCGTGAGCAAAGCGACAGGTATTTCTATTCTGAGTATCTGTCGCTTTTATTTTATCAACTATCAAGGAGGACTTTTGAATGAAAATGAACCTGAAGGAAATGAAAACCCTGTATACCTTTGGCTGTCCGAACCGTGAAGCAACGGTTGAGCGTTTGCGTTATGTAGCTGCCCTTACTCCTGATCCGGCGGCAAAGAAACTGTTCTATATGCTGTCGGTCAAGCTGAGTGACGAGAAGTGCGACAAATGGTATCGTCGTTTCTACTACAATCTGCGTTTGCAGATGCAGGAATACTACCAGCACAAGGCAGTCATTATGGATAGCTACTGGAATCATCACATGGAGAAAAGTTATGGCGAAGCTGACGAAGTATGAAAAAGAAACTATCATCCTCTTTAATGAGGGCGAGGACACAGCCAGTATCTACACCTACAATGCCAGCCTGCGAAAGCGACTGGCATTGTTCAGTAAAAAGCACCCCGATCTCTGCCGACTGGAAAAATCCCATGAGCAAGGCGGTGTGACTTATCTTCTGGACAAGTCCAGACTTTCTATCCGTCTGCAACCGCCGTACAGCGAGGAACGCAGACGAAAAGCAAGCGAGAACGCCAAGCAAAACGGTTTCAATAGCCAGATGGAATGATGTAGCATTTTGGGTTGATTTGCGGTCAAAATGTCGGGTCTGCACTTGATGTTTTCTTTGGCTGTTAGCTGAAAAATACAGATTATATGAGGTGTACAATGTTGAATTAGAAATACAGATATGATATACTTCGAGTAAGGACATAGTCCTGCAATTATAAATTATAAACATAAGCTGTATACGGAAAGAAGGATTTTGATATGAATTATAAGCATCCTAATTTATTCGTTATGATACCATACGAAGAACGCAATAGAGTATCAGGCTATTTTGATTTAAGCGTTGTTGGAGAAGAATATGCAAAGTTACTTGGTGATTTAACAGATGAATTATCAACATATGCCGTGTCTAAAAATGATGTTGGAGAAAATGCTGTAATTATCCCAATACTGAGAGCAGGAATGTCTATGTCAAATAGATTGACAAAAAGGTTGCCTAAAGCAGATGTTGCACGAATTAGCATGAGACGTAATTTGCATACATTAAAACCATTTGTTGCTTGGGATGAATTTGAACAGATAAAAGAACCAGAAAGTAAAAGAGTTTTTATCACAGATCCGGCACTTGCTACAGCTGGTAGCATTTTGAAAACACTGGAACACATGAAAAAGTATGGTTTCAAAGATGAAAATGTAGTTATTATGGCAATGTTCGGATGTCAATCTGGAATAGAACGAATTTTTAAGGAGCATCCAGAAGTGAAGCTATTTTTAGTCCATATGGCAGACGGAATTAGAGAAGATGGGTATTTACTGCCGTATAATGGAGATACCGGAGATAGATTATATGGAGTAAGAGAAAATGAATATGTAATTTGATAATGTGGAGGTAAAATTATGAATTCCAGAGAATTATTAAATGCGCTAAGTGTCGCTGAGCGTTTAAAAGATACGACAAGGCATTGCTATACATCGAAAGGAAGACACGAGAGTGTAGCAGAACATAGCTGGATGATGACGCTGATGGCTTTTTTTATGCGGGATGAGTTTCCAGATGTTGATATGGATAAAGTTATTCGTATGTGTATTATTCATGATTTGGGTGAATGCTTTACAGGAGACATTCCTACCTTTGATAAAAAGCAAGTGCATGAGGATATAGAAGAAAATTTACTATTTAACTGGATAGATACGTTACCGTCTTATTATGCAGAAGAAATGAAAGCTCTATATAATGAGATGACAGAAAGAAAAACTGTCGAAGCTAAGATATATAAAGCTATTGATAGCTTGGAAGCTTTAATTCAGCATAACGCTTCTGATTTATCTACATGGATTCCGAAAGAGTATAAATTAAATTTGACTTATGCAGATGACCGAGTGAGTTTTTCAGAATATCTTACTACATTACGACAAGCTATACGAGAGGATACACTTGCAAAGATAGAAAAATAGTTATAAGTATTGTCTAAGCCAAAGGCGATCAACCGTAAAAAGTTGGTCGCTTTTGTTTTATCCATTATTGCGAAAGGAGCTTGTCTATGAGTAAAGAAGAACTGGAAAAATTGGAGCGTGAGAAATATGTGGTCGAGCGAAAGCTGACCGCAGCCATGCACAAGGAAAAGCGATTGCAGAGCGAATTAAAGAGGTTGACCCGAAGTGAGCGAACCCACCGCCTTTGCACTCGTGCCGGAATGTTGGAAACCTTTTTGAAAGAGCCGACCACTCTGACCGATGATGATGTGATGGAGCTTTTGACTTTCATCTTTCACAGCGAAGCGGTTCAAAAGAAGTTGGATTTGCTGATTGCGAACCGAAAGGAATTGGGGCAGCCGAACGGGAGCTAAAAGACCCTTTTGGAAAAAGGGCGCAATTATACACCACCTAAAGGTTGTGCATTGCGTTCTGCCGAAAGCCCCTTGCAGGGAGCTGATGATTTCCGCAGTCTGCTCCAATCATACAGGGGAAGCTACACTTCCCCTGCGTTGGCTTTGCCAACTACCCCTTTGTGGACTTGCCGCCGGGAAACGATTGCAAGCAATCATTCCCCGACAGCAAGTTTATATTCCACCACCTGACCGCTGCTGAAAAGTATCGGTCATTTTTTTGCACCGAAAGGAGGTTCACACAAATTGCCAGTACCCCACTTCAATATCAAAATCACTCAGCGAAGCAAAGGCAACTCTGCGGTTGCCGGAGCTGCCTACCAAGCCGGAGAAAAGCTGTTTTCCGAGTATGACCAGAAAACCAAGAATTACACTTGCAAAAAAGAAGTGGTCTATACGGAAATCATGCTGCCCCCAAATGCTCCACCCGAATATGCAGACCGAGCAACCCTCTGGAACTCCGTTGAAGAAATCGAAAAGCAATGGAACTCACAGCTTGCAAGACGGTTTGTTGCCGCCCTGCCCAGAGAAGTCCCGATGGAGCTGTTACCGCAGATGGTCAAAGAATACTGCGAGGAACAGTTTGTTTCAAAGGGAATGTGTTGTGATTTCGCAATCCATGACCCCGATCCGCCGGGACACAATCCCCATTGCCATTTCATGCTGACCATGCGAGCCATTGATGAAAATGGAAAATGGATGCCTAAGAGCCGCAAGGTTTATGACCTTGACGAAAACGGCGAGCGTATCAAGCTCCCATCCGGCAGATGGAAAAGCCATAAGGAAGATACCGTTGACTGGAACGAACAGTACCATGCCGAGGAATGGCGGCATGGTTGGGAAATTGTTCAGAACAAATATCTGGAACTTGCCGGAAGTCCAGAACGGATTGATATGCGTTCCTATGAAAGACAGGGACTTGACATTATCCCGACAGTCCACATGGGAACGGCTGTCTCTGCGTTGGAGCGAAAAGGCATTGCCACCAACATCGGCAATCTCAACCGAGACATTAAAGCCGCCAACCGCATGATGAACGCTATCCGCAGCACTATCAAAAGTCTGCGTGACTGGATTGCTGACATTCTGGAAGCCACCAAAGAAGTCATTGCAGAAAATGAAGCGGAAAAGAAAAATGCTTCTCCGAACCTTGCCGTTCTACTGCGTGATTATCTGAATCTGCGAAAGGCAGAGCGTAGCGAATGGTCGAGATACGGACAGCAGAAAGGCACGACCGATGATTTGAAAACCATTTCCCAAGCGACCGTCTATCTACAACGGCATGAGCTTTTCACGCTGGAAGATTTGGACATTGCCCTGCAAGGGGTGAGTGAAAAGGCTACTGCCATTCGTGAAGATATGCAGAAAGCCGCTAACCGCATGAAAGCCATTACCGCCATTCAGACCGCCGTTGCTGATTGTGAAAAGCATAAAGCAGTCCATGACAAGTATATCAAAATCGGCTGGAAAATCCGAAAGGAAGCCTATGTCGAAAGTCATAAGGACGAGCTGACCGCTTTTAATAAGGCATACCGCATTCTGAAAAAGCATGGTGCTGATTTGAATGTGGATTTGAAAGCCTTGCAAAAAGAATATGACGGTCTGCGGACTACTCACGCTGATCTGAAAGAACAGCTTGCCGCAGTCAATGAAGAATTGAAGCCGATGAAAGATATTCGCTACTGGGTTAGCAAGGTTCTATCGCCGGAACAGACGGGAGAGAAACAGCCAGAGCCGAAGCATTCTCTCAAAGAACGCTTGCAGTATGAGCAGGAACAGAAGAAACAGAAACAGGTGCAGAAAGCACCCAAGCAGAAAAAACAGGATATGGAACTTTAACAGGCACTTGCCGTTTTCATTTGGAAAATAGCAGGTGCTTTTTCTATTTCAGGAGGAAATGCCTATTGAATTTATTTGAAGCAGTAAAACAGAATGTAACAACCCGACAGGCGGCAGAACGCTATGGAATCCGTATTAGACGAAACGGAATGGCGGTCTGCCCCTTTCACAATGATAAGAACCCCAGCATGAAACTTGACCGCCGCTTTCATTGCTTTGGCTGTCAGGCAGATGGAGACGCAGTTGACTTTGTTTCCCGACTGTTTGGCTTGCCGAGCAAAGAAGCCGCCATGAAGATAGCTGATGATTTTGGTATCAGCTATGACAGCAGACAGAAACCGTCAATCAGACCGAAAATCCGAGAGCCTACCCCGGAGCAGAAATATCAGCAGGAAGAAAATCACTGCTACAAGGTGCTGTCCGATTACTTCCATCTTCTGAGGAAGTGGGAAAAGCAATACGCACCGCAACGGACGGATGAAGTGTGGCACCCGCTTTTTGTGGAAGCATTGGAGAAGAAAAGCTATATCGAATACCTGCTGGATATTCTTCTCTATGACACTCCCGAAGAAAAGAAAGCTCTTGTAGCCGAGCAGAGAAAAGAGGTGATGAAACTTGAACAGCGAATTGCAGGACACACAGCCGAGCATGACCGTGGAAGAAGTCAGAGGAAGTCTGGACTTGACCGATAACGGAGCAATCAAGAACAGCATACGCAACTGTCTGACCGTTTTTCAGAATGACCCCGTTCTGCAAGGTGCTGTCAGATATAACATTCTTACCGAGCGTATCGACATTGTGAAGCCGCTTTGGTGGAGCAAGCAGACAGCGACCTTGACCGACACGGACTTAAATTATCTCATGCTCTATCTGGAAGATAAATATAGTCTGACCAGCGAGAAGAAAATACAGAAAGCCCTTTCCATTATCGCTGACAGCAACAAGTACCACCCTATCCGAGATTATCTGAACGGTCTGGAATGGGACGGAACAGAACGCATCCGCTATGCCTTGCCCCGATTTCTCGGAGCAGAGGAAGGCGAGTACACTTATCAGGCATTACGGCTGTTCATGTTGGGAGCAATCAGCAGAGTGTTCAAACCCGGCTGTAAGTTTGAAGTTATGCTCTGCCTTGTGGGTGGACAGGGTGCAGGAAAGTCCACTTTCTTCCGTCTGCTGGCAGTCAAAGATGAATGGTTCTCCGATGACCTGAAAAAGATTGACGATGACAATGTGTACCGTAAAATGCAGGGGCATTGGATTATCGAAATGTCGGAAATGATTGCCACAGCCAATGCCAAGAGCATTGAGGATATTAAGTCCTTTATCAGCAGGGCGAAAGAAACCTATAAAGTGCCGTATGAAACCCATCCGGCAGACCGCTTGCGACAATGTGTGTTCGGAGGTTCTTCCAACACGATGGACTTTCTACCCCTTGACCGAAGCGGCAACCGTAGATTTCTGCCTATCATGGTACACCCTGAAAATGCAGAGATTCACATTCTGGAAGATGAAGCCGCATCCAGAGCGTTCATTGATATGATGTGGGCAGAAGTCATGTTCATCTATCAGAACTTCCCTGTAAAGCTGACCTTATCAAAGGATATGGACAAGGAACTGAAAGAACTGCAAAAGCAGTTTATGCCGGAGGACACGAAAGCAGGACTGATCCAGTCTTTCCTTGATAACTTCAAAGGTACACAGGTCTGCTCCAAGCTGATCTATGCAGAAGCTCTGAACCACCCTTTTGATGAGCCGAAGCAATGGGAAATCCGAGAAATCAATGAAATCATGAACAACAGCATTGAGGGATGGAGACCGTTTTCCAATCCACGCAGCTTTGCCAAGTATGGCAGACAGCGAGGGTGGGAACGCATACCACCGCCCGACAACGAGCCATCGGCAACAGGCTCAAATCTGACGGACGGTTTTCGTGAACTGACCGAGGAAGAAGCCCGACAGATGGAATTACCGTTTTGAAAAAATGACCGTGTTGCCGACTATGTTGCTACCCCGTTGTCAAGTCCGTTGCAGGGCAAATCTCTTAAAAGTCCTTTATTTACAAGGGATTTTCTTCTCTGGCAACAAAAGCAACGGAGAAATCAAAGAAAAAAGTAAAAATAGTAAATAAGCCAGATAGGACTATGTTCGAGGTTTTTTGAAGTCCGTTGCCGGACTTCGTTGCCGACCACACACCCTGTCTGGCTTTTTCCATTTCAAGGAGGTATTGCATGACACAGAACACAACCACAGCAAAAGCACACAAGGCAACCCCGGTAGGAACATTCAACATGAGAATGGGAAACACCACCTATGTTATCGGCGTTCATTTCAGCAAGGAAAGCAAGGACACCTTAGAGGACAAGATGAAGCGGTTAATGCGTGATGATGTGAAAGCGGCGAATTTCTGAATTGAAAATAATTTGTGACTTTTCCGTTTTCTATCTTGACGAAACGCTTCCGAAAGGAACGGTTTTAATCGAGTGCGGGAAGCTCTTGCAGCGGGGCGGGTACAAAATCAAGGTGCTGAACACCATCAATTTCAAGAAATCCATGCGGTACAATCCCTTTGCCTATCTGCGCAGCGAAAAGGATATTTTGAAACTGGTAAATACCATTATCGCCAACACCAAAGGCGACGGGGAAAAATCCGGCGAGGATTTTTGGGTGAAATCGGAACGGCTTTTTTACTGCGCCCTTATCGGCTACATCTGGTACGAAGCCCCGGAGAATGAGAAAAACTTTACGACGCTGCTTGAAATGATAAATGCGTCGGAAGCCCGCGAGGACGACCCGGAATTTCAATCCCCCGTTGACCTCATGTTTGAACGCTTGGAGGAAAAAGACCCGGAACATTTTGCGGTGCGCCAGTACAAGAAGTTTTTGCTGTCTGCCGGAAAAACAAGAAGCTCTATCCTCATTTCCTGCGGTGCGCGGCTTGCACCATTTGACATTCGGGAGCTGCGCGAGCTGATGGAAACCGACGAAATGGAGCTTGACACCTTGGGTGACCGAAAGACCGCACTTTTTGTTATTATCTCTGACACCGACGACACCTTTAACTTTGTTGTATCAATCCTTTACACACAGCTTTTCAATCTGCTTTGTGACAAGGCAGATGATGTGTACGGCGGGCGGCTGCCTGTTCATGTGCGCTGTCTGCTTGACGAGTTTGCAAATATCGGGCAGATACCGAAGTTTGAAAAGCTCATTGCCACTATCCGAAGCCGTGAAATCTCCGCGTCCATCATCTTGCAGAGCCAGTCGCAGCTAAAGGCTATCTACAAGGACAACGCCGATACCATTGTCGGCAACTGCGATACGACCCTGTTTTTGGGCGGCAAGGAGAAAACGACCCTTAAAGAAATGTCGGAAATCTTGGGGAAAGAAACGATTGACAGCTTCAATACTTCCGAAACAAGAGGACGGGAGCTTTCCCACGGGCTGAACTATCAGAAGTTAGGCAAGCAGCTTATGAGCGAAGATGAAATTGCGGTCATGGACGGCGGGAAATGTATCTTGCAGTTACGCGGGGTGCGCCCGTTCTTCTCCGAAAAATACGATATTACCAAACACCCGAAGTACAAGTACCTTTCCGACTTTGACAAGAAAAATGCCTTTGACATGGAAAAGCACTTGCGCCGCCGTCCTGCAATCGTAAAGCCGGACGAGGTATTTGACTATTACGAAGTTGACGAAGCAGATTTGCAGGAGGACGCAGAATGAATAAGCGTATCAGAAAGAAAAAGGCAAAACAGCAGCTAATCCGAGCTATCAGCGGGCTTATGGAAGCCGCCGAGGAAATGCAGCGGGAACAGGAACGCAGGACAAGACAGGCAGGTATTTCCTATATCAAGTATATCGAAGCTGTCCGGGAACGGCAGTACGGCATTAAGCCTGTCTACACACCGCTTTTTGAAAAGGAGGGAGCTTAAAGTAAAAATAATAAACACGGGCTACATGGTACGCGCCCCTACTCCTTGCGCGTATCGCGGCAGGAAGCCGCACCCTACAACTGAATACCGCCGCGCAGCAGCAACAAACGCAGCGCGGGGACTTATGACCGCGGCAGTTATCGAAAACTGACCGCCGTTTTTTATGCCCTTTTTCGGGCAGCCGCACAGCGGCAGAAAGGAGTTATATTATGGCATTTTTCAACAGCGCAGTAGGCGTTTTGCAGACACTCGTTATCGCTCTCGGAGCAGGTCTTGGCATTTGGGGCGTTATCAACCTCTTGGAGGGCTACGGAAACGACAATCCGGGCGCGAATACTCATGTGCCATAAAGTAACACACAAGAAGTTGATAGACAACAGCCCGTTATTCCGTAAAAATTTCAAAGTAGAATTTCATGGAAGCCATACAAATTGTGTGGCTTCTTTTGCTTAATAAGCAAAGATAAATTTTCTAATACCCTATTGACAAAAGCGTTTGCCTTGAATATAATGTACTTGTACGATAAGTACATTAAAGAACAAAGGAGGGGCGTTGTGGAAATTATCATAAGCAGTAATACGAGCAAGCCAATTTATGAGCAGATAACTTCACAGATAAAAGCCATGATTATGAGTGGCGAGTTAAAAACCGGCGATCCTATTCCCTCTATGCGGGCGCTGGCAAAGTCCATTCATGTGAGTGTTATTACCGTTCAAAAAGCGTATGAAGATTTGCAAAGGGACGGTTTTATTGAAACAACGGTAGGCCGAGGAAGTTTTGTGTCGGCACAGAACAAAGACTTTTATCAGGAAGAACAGCAGAGATTGGCCGAAGAACATTTGCAAGAGGCCGCCGATATTGGGCGGATAAGTGGAATATCGTTGGAAAAACTGATTGAATTACTGACGATATTTTATCAAGAGGAGGATTAACTATGAACGCTATTTTGCAGGTTGAGAACTTGACAAAGCAATACGCCGATTTCAAGTTAGACCATGTTTCGTTTTCGGTTCCGAAAGGAACAATCATGGGGCTTATTGGCGAAAATGGAGCCGGAAAAAGCACAACTATCAATGCTATTCTTGATTTAATTCATAAAGATGATGGAACAGTTACTTTTTGGGGGCAGGAATTATCGTCCACAAAACAAATCAAAGAGGATGTTGGCGTAGTGTTTGACGGAATTAACTTCTATGAAACGCTCACTCCGGCCAAAGTCGGGAAAATTGCTGGTGCTGCCTACAAACAGTGGGACGGCCATCTGTTTCAAGACTATCTAAAGCGGTTTCAACTTCCAGCGGATAAGGAAATTAAATCTCTGTCCAAGGGAATGAAGATGAAGTTGTGTATTGCCGTCGCCCTTTCCCATAACCCCAAGCTACTGATTTTGGACGAAGCGACAAGTGGCCTCGACCCTGTAATGCGTGATGATATTCTTGATGTATTTCTTGAATTTGTTCAGGACGAAAATCATTCCATTTTGATGTCCTCGCATATCACAACAGATTTAGAAAAAGTCGCAGATTACATTACATTTATCCATCAGGGCAAGGTTCTTTTTTGTAAAACGAAAGATGAACTTCGTTATAACTATGGTATTATCCGCTGTGGCGCAGCACTGTTCGACCAGCTCGATAAAGCGGAAATTCTGGCTTACCGCAAAGATGATTATCAATGGAATGTGCTGGTAGCTGACAAGGAAAAAGCCCGGAGGAAATATAAAAATGCCGTAGTGGACGACGCAACAATCGACGATATTCTGCTGCTGTATGTGAAAGGAGAGCAAGCAAAATGAAAAGTCTTGTTTTGAAAGATTTATTTAATATCGGCCACAATGCGAAATCTATGCTATTCATCCTTGTGGTTTTTGCCGTTGCGCTTATTCCGTTTTCCGGCGTAGAAGGCTATATTTTTGTATGTGCGATTTTGTGCAGCATGATGATTGTAACAACCTTTTCTTTTGATGACAGTTCTAAATGGACACGGTATGCTATGATAATGCCAGTTTCCAAGAAAGAATTGGTTGCTGGAAAATTTATGGTGCTGGCTATCTTCTGCGCCATTGGCAGCCTCTTTGGGCTGATTATTGGTTTTATCGGTGGCCTAATCACACATAAAATCGTACTCGACATAGTAGGGATTGGAGAGCTTCTGTTTTTGACACTCGTTGCATGGGTAATCTCCCTTATTTTTGGAAGTATGTCAATTCCTCTTGTGTTCAAGTTTGGCGCAGAAAAAGGCCGTGTTCTGCTATTAGTATCATTCCTCATTCCGGCAGGGATTTGCTTTGGAATATATCAGCTTCTTACTATGCTGGGAGTTGCATTGACAGACCAGATTGTATTTATTCTTCTCTGCTGCTCACCGCTTCTGGCGTTGGCATGGTGCTATGTGATGTATCAAATCAGTTATCGCATTTTTGTAAAGCAAGAGCTTTGATTTCTATTGGGAGGTATCTATATGGGAAGCAGAAGATTTGAAATTACTGAAACTGCAGGAAGTGTGAAAGGCTTTTATGTGGTAGTGGACAGAGAAACCGGGGTCAATTACCTTGTGGCAAAGTTTGGAACTGGCGGGGGTATTTGTCCCTTGATTGACAAAGACGGAAAACCGATTATCAGCGAGTAGCAAAGCCAGCCGAGCCAGTCAACGGCAAGTGAATGGGCTGCGCCCACCGTTGACAGCCCCGTCTGTCCTTGCTGGTAGGTAATCAAGGGGCGACAGCAAAAAAGTGCTGCCGCCCTTTCCCATAATCGAAGAAAGGGGGATTTTCCATGACTGAATACGAAGCCTATCAAGAACATATCCGCTATACCCATGATACCTACTGCCGGATTGTTATTCGCCATGCGTCCTTTGACGCTGCCCGTATGCTGGCAGCGAGGTGGAAACGGGAAATCTCTCTTGAATATTTGACGGAAGAAAAGTTTGTCCCACTAAGCACCACAGACGAGTATTTTCAAGTGCCGGACTATGGCGAAACTTATCCGTTCTCTGTCCGGGGGCAGACGATATTTTTAGATAGCTGCTCCCTTGCGGCGGCTCTTGCCGGGCTGTCGGAACAGACGCAGGAGGAAATCTTTTTGTATTACTTTAAGCACTTGACGCAGAAAGAAATCGGAGAACAATGCGGCTGGACACGCAGCACAATCGGGCGGCATATTCAGCTTACCTTGAAGCGGCTGAAAGAGGAAATGGAGGTGCTGTCCTATGAGTAACCGACTTCTCCCCTATGACACGATTATAAAGGCACATGAGGGCGACCCCATAGCGATACAAGCTGTCCTTGACCGCTACGCCGGATATATCCGCTACTTTTCCAAAATGAACGGCTATTATAACTCTGATATGGAGGACTACATCAAAACAAAGCTGATTGAAAGCCTGTTCAAGTTCCGGCTTGACCGTTGAGTTTGGATTGATGATATGATAAAATCATTTTAGCAAATTGAATTTTGAAGGGGGAATAAAAATGGCGGTTTCAAATATAAATGCTATTATTAACAAGGATATTCATAAAGTTTGGGATATTGTTTTTGCAGTTGAAAAATATAGTGAGTGGCGAAGCGATTTAAGTAAAACAGAAATCATAAATGAGAAGCAATTTATTGAGTACACTAAAGACGGATATGCAACTACATTTTCTATCACTACTATTGAGCCATATAAACGCTGGGAATTTGACATGGAAAATAGCAATATGTCAGGACATTGGATTGGTGTTTTTACAGCTAAGGGAAATGAAACACAAATTGATTTTACAGAGAATGTGACACCTAAAAAGTGGATTATGAAACCTTTTGTAAAAATCTATCTGAAAAAGCAACAAGAACAATTTGTTCTGGACTTAAAAAAAGCATTGAAATAACAACTTCCAGTTGTGCGCCCAGCTAAGGGTGTGTAGTCAAGCCGGTGGGATTCCGGTTTATCCAAGGTTTAGCCAACCAGA
>NZ_CAXUBQ010000040.1:0-26366 GCF_964249465.1 Ruminococcus sp. Marseille-P328
GAAATCCAGCGCTTACGGAGACTTATGCGTGAGGGCTCTCCCGAACGCATTAGTCGCAGTTAGCGATTAGTTCGCTGCAGCGTTGCGCCGGCGAGTGAGTAATACACATTGTCCAAATGCGTCCGCATTGAAGAACTTTTAATCAACTAAATAGTGACTTAGCTAAGTACCTTCCTGGACTCCTCATCCGCAAATTGCTGCCGTACCAACTGATAATAATATCCCTTTTTCTCCAGCAGCTCCTTATGTTTTCCCTGCTCCACAATCTTGCCATCCCGGACTACCAGAATCAGGTCGGCATTACGGATTGTAGATAATCTGTGAGCGATCAGGAAGGAAGTTCGCCCTTTCAGCAGTTTGTCTGTGGCCTGCTGGATCAGCTGCTCGGTTTTGGTGTCGATAGAGGAAGTTGCTTCGTCCAGAACGAAAATGGCGGGATCTGCCAGTACTGCGCGGGCAAAGGAAAGAAGCTGCTTTTCTCCGGTGGAGAGACGGTCGCCGCCTTCACCTACGTCACTGTCATAACCTTTGTCAAGCTTTTCGGCTACCTCATCGGCATGAACTGCCCTCGCAGCAGCCTTTACCTCTTCATCAGTGGCATCCAGTCTTCCATAACGGATATTCTCCATCACAGTCCCGGAGAACAGATGGGGATTCTGAAGCACATACCCGATGTTGCTGTGCAGCCACAACTGACTTCGCTCACGGTAATCTCTGTCGTCGATGAGGATTCTTCCCTTAGTGGGCTCAAAGAAACGGCAGGCCAGGTTCACCAGCGTACTTTTTCCTGCACCGGTCTCTCCGACGATTGCCACATTGGTACCAGCCGGAATTTTCAGGTTGAAGTTGCTGAGCACCTCTTCTTTTCCATCGGGATACTGGAATGAAACGTTTTCAAACTCAATGTCGCCTTTAATGGGTTCCCAGTTCTCCTTGTGGGGATCAAAGAAATCTCCATACTTTTCCAGAACCTCTGGGGAGTCTATCACCTGAGGCTTCTCTTCCAGAAGGGAGGTCACCCGCTCAATATTTGCCTGAGCAGAAATGCACTGGGACAAAATTCCTGCAAGCCTCTGAATTGGTTCAAAAATTCCAACTGCATATGCAGTAAATGCAGCAAGTGTTCCTATGTCCATACTTCCATTCAGAACCATAATGCCGCCACGCTCCAGTACAAGGGCAGTTGCCAGAGCTCCAAAGAAAACTACCAGCGGAATATAAATTGCATTTAATCTGGCAGCCTTGATAGACGCACTTCTCATCTCCTCAGTGACAGAGGCAAACTCCCGGAAGTTTTTCTCCTCCACAACCAGGGATTTCACAGTTTTCGCGCCCATAATTCCTTCGTTGTAGCCACTTGTGATCTTGGAATTGATTTTTCTCACCTGACGGTTCCATGTGAGGATCTTATTCTGGAAATACCAGGTAAGGACTGCAATAGCTGGAACGATCAGCATGATCACCAAAGCCAGTTTCCAGTTCAGAAACAGCATTGCAACAAACACACCCACTACATAAAAGATAGCCCACAGCATATCGATCACATCCCAGGCGATCAACTCTGTGATCCTGGCTACGTCGTTCATTACCCTGGACAGGATATATCCAACCGGAGTTGCATTGTAGTAGGAAAAAGACAGCTTCTGAAGATGAACAAACAATGCCCTTTTCATATCACGGCCTGTTTCCACATCAAGTGTCATGCAGCCTCTGGTGAAACAGATGACGGACCACATCTGAAAGACGATCACTGCAATATACAGCGCAATAAATCCTCCAAGTCCTGCCAGAGTATTTTTCTCGATAAAGGAATCAATGGCCTGTCGCTGAAATAACGGCATGATAATATCCACTGCTGAGCAGAGAATATTCATCACAATTACCATAATCAGCACATTTTTCCGGGGTGCAAGGAAAGGGAAAACCTTTTTCCAGATGGAAATATCAATAGACTTTGTATATTCTTTTTCTTCTATTCGCATGCTGCACCTCCTTCCATGAGACGGATGTCACTGTTCATCTGGATCTCATAAATGTCTTTGTATGGTCCCTCCTGGTGGAGTAGTTCCTCATGGGTACCCATCTGCTGGATTTCTCCCTTGTCCATCACAATAATACAGTCAGCCTGCATAAGAGATGTGATCCGGTGGGAAATCATAATAACCGTTGCTTTCTCCATCTCTTTTTTCAGTTCTTTGCGGATTTTGTTGTCTGTCTCCGTATCTACTGCGGATAGGGAATCGTCAAATACCAGGATCGGAGCTTCTTTCATCAGCATTCTGGCAATTGCAACACGTTGCTTCTGTCCACCGGACAAAGTGACGCCACGCTCACCTACGATGGTGTCATATCCGTCTGTAAAATGAAGAATTGACTCATCTACACAGGCAATCTCCGCTGCATGGCGAATTTCTTCATCCAGAAGCTTCTCCTTTGTGATGCCAATATTCTCACGGATGGTTCTGGAGAAAAGGAACGGTTCCTGGAGTACCATGCCGATATTCTGGCGCAGGTACTGACGGTCAATGTCACGAATGTCTGTACCGCCAATGGTAATACTGCCGCAGTCTTCCGGCAGATCATATAAACGGTTCAGTAAATGGACCAGAGTTGATTTTCCACTTCCAGTTGTGCCAAGGATTGCAAAGGTGCTTCCGGATGGGATTGTGAAATTGATATTTTTCAGAACCGGGTGGTCTGGAGAATAACCGAAAGATACATCGCGGAAGCAGATATCGCCATCCATGGCAGGTTTCATTCCACTGACAGGTCCCAAAGTCTGCTTTTCTCCACAGCCTTTATTTTCGGAATCCTCACTCGTTTGCTCTGCTGTCCGCGCAGGAATCTTATAATCCAGAGTTGCCTCACTCTGTCCTGCCTTCTTCTTTTTCGCAATATTCTCTGCATTTTCATTTCTGTCTGTACACTTAGCTTCACACTTTACAGCAGCATCCTCTTCCTCAGCCTCCAGAATATAAACCACACGTTCCATGGAAACCCCAGCCTTACTCATATCTGAAATAATCCTTCCCAGGCTTCGCACCGGCCAGGTCAGGGACGCATTATAGGAAATAAATGCCATAAACTCGCCCAATGTGATCTGTCCATTCACGGCAAAAACAACACCAGTCACCATAACCACCAGCACCTGCAGGTTGGTGATCAAATCTCCCGATGCCCAGTAAACGCTCATCAGTTTTCCAAGATATACCCATAAATTGGAGTAGGCATTATTTTTCTCATCAAACCGGTCGATTTCATACTTTTCTCTACCAAAAGCACGCACTACACGAACTCCAGTCAGATTCTCCTGCACGGTACTGGAAAGTGCCCCCTCCGCCTCATCAGCATCCTGAAAACGTTTCCCGATCCTGGAATAGAAATAGCAGGAATAACCGATGATCACCGGGAAAAAAGCTGCCGCAGCCAGTGTGATCTGCACATTCATGGAAAACATGATTCCCAGATACAGTACGATCAGGAAACAGATTCGAAACACCTCCGGCAGCTGCCTGCACACAAAGTTACGGATCACTTCCACGTCAGAGGTACATCTCTGAATGATCTCCCCGGTCTGGTGCTTTACATGCCAGGAAAAAGGCAGATACTGGGTGTGGTGATACAAGGTGTCACGGATGGATTTCAGGAAATTCTCTGAGCCTTTTGCCAGGCACATTTTACTTAAGTAATTAAAAACTCCCGAAAGAACTGCCGAAGCAGCTACCAGAAGTGCTGCCAGAAGCAGTGTCTGCCGCACATTCAGACCATCCGGAATTCCATCCAGCACCAGAATATGGTCTGCTGTGTATTTCACGATCTGTGGGATCAACGCATTACATGCTGTAAACAGCACCGAAAATAATAGCGTCCCCACAAAGAACCGGATATTTCCTTTCAGGAAACGGAAAATGATCCGGAATTTCCCGGTTTTATTTTTCGTATTCATACTTTCCCCCATTTTATAAAAAAAGAACACTCCCTGAACGAATCAAGGAATGTCCTCCTTCACTCCAAAAGTTTTACATATTCTTTCCAATGCATCATATTCCAAGGCCTTGTTTCCTACATAACTCTCAAAGGCTCCAAAAAATTCCCAGGCCGCAGGCTGCAGATACAGTTCTTTTTTCACATATCCATCCAGGATCACTGCTTCTGGCAAAAGACTTTTATAGGCGGCGCTCTGTGCCCCCAGCACATAAATCCTGTGCTCCTTCGACAGCTGCTCCAAAGCTTTTTTCTGCTCTGCAGTTGGTGCAAGCTCACCATTTACCAGAATACTTCCCGGAACCGGCTTTTGTACCAGCTTCATGGAAATACGCTCTCCCTGCAGGTTCCATTTCCCACACACAAGGTAAGTCTCACCATTGTAGGAAACCGTTTCCACCTGGTTCTCCTCTGGTCTGGCTGCAGCAAGTACCTGAAGGCGCATTATCCGAAGGCGGTTTTCCTTTCCGTAGTCTCCCAGCTGCTGGCAATCTGCCGGAGCATATATCCGGTCAAATACAGTAAGGGCTTTTCGCCATCTTGCCGGATATTTTTCATGGATGTAAGGCAGAAAATCAAGATCCACCAGAACTTTCATTTTCGCCGGTGCCTCTGCTGCCAGATAATATGGCAGATACCCTGTACTTCCAGCCATGATCACCACATCCCAGGAACTGCTGCCGAACAGCCTGCCCCACTCTCTTCTGGCAAGCATTCGCATATATCTTCGTATTTCCGGATTTTCCAGATAAAGAGCCGGATTTTTCTCAATCATACGGTAATTCAGGAAATCTTCCTCACTCAAAGTCATCCTTCCTGCGCCCATCACTTTTGGAAGCTCTTTTTCAAAGGCGAGAAATTCTTTCACATCTCCCTTGCTTCCAAGCCAGCCACTATAAATAACCGTATCATATTTTTCCCTGTCCATACTGTCTGCAAGCTTTCGGACAACAAGCTTAGCCTCCCGCTCGGCTTTCCAGCTGCTAAGGATCAGGACTTTCTTCCTTTCCTCCTGATTTCGAAGGGAGAAAAACTCCATTCCAGGCACTGCATTCTGCCTTCGGATACACTCCAGAAGACTGCCTCTGCCTTCTTTTAAGCCTTCCTTTTTCTCTATGATCACTTTTCCATCATAGACTTTTCCCAGGGTGCATTTTTCCAGCCATGCTTCCTTCGCTTTGCTCTTAGACGGAGCGTAGATATAATCTGTTTTCAGAAGCTCCCTTGCCGTAACTGAGAGAAATTCTGCAGTCTCCACAGACTTCCTATCATAAATTTCCAGCATGGGATTAAAATAAACCTGTGCTTCTTTTTTCACAAAAGAGCCTGGCAGAACCATATTACCGATAATGTAACCTGCCTGGGAAAGCGCCTCCAGATATTCACGACTTTCCTCTTTTACATAGTCCACACCTGTTTTTTTCACCAGATGAAAACCGCCTTTTATGCAGGCCGTAACACTCGCCTTCTCAGAGGAAACATAATTCTTCAGCGCATAGTCCAGCATTTCCAGCAGCAGATCACTGCCAGGCTTTTTTTCATCTATAAGAAAGAAAAAACAGGAAGCATCCACCGGATTCCCGCATACCTCTGCGTAGGCATAGTTTTTGGAAAGTTCTTTCTTATTCTCATGGATGAATTTCAGAGCCTGACGCTTCACGCTCTCATAATCCTCCATATTATCTTTCAAAATCTTCTCTATCTCATTCATCTGAAGTCCTCTTACCTTCTATCAGCTCATCCAGCTTCCCACTCTGTTCCTCGTTCCAGGACATGGCCTGAAAGCTGTAAGGCATCTCTGTTGTGCAGTCTTCTGCCAGCAGCTTCATATTCATGGTTTTTGCAGCAAGGGTACCCAGGCCTTCTTCTTCCCCTTCCGGACAGATAAAATAATCGCACAGATTCATAAATGCAAAGGGTTTCTCAAGCCATCCGGTAAGAATCACCCTTCCCTCCAGGTGAAGATCTGAAACCATAGCTTTCAGCTTCTGATACCCTTTCCCTTTTCCGGTAATGTAAAGACAAGTATTTTTCTCCAGACGGTCAAAAGCCTTCAGAACGTTCTGGGCTTTCTGCTGGTACATACAGATATAATTGATTTTCTCTGTATCCGGTGCCGGAATGGCTTCCACGGTAATAACAGCTGGATTGCTTCCCTGGTATCTGGCAATAAAGTAGCTTTCTGTGGCAGATACGATTACCTGCTGGCCTGCCAGCTCCTTTGCAATCTGTTTTTCACGGACAAAACGTGCATTGTATTGGAAAAACCGAACGCCATCCATCTCCTTTGCCACCACTGAAAACAGGCTCTTTTTCCCGGTAAGGTCAATTGCACAGTCGAATTTCGCCTCTCCAAACAGGCGCCTTGCCTCTCTCTTGTAAAAAGCATGTGGAATATCTTTTATTTTTCCCTTCAAAAACAGCTCATTCTGCGCGATTTCCTCCGCTTTTCCGTTAAAAGGCTGACCACGGTAAAGGATCCGAAGCCCGGTAGGAAGACCTATGATCTGTTCTTCTGCAAAATCGTCTCCACCACCGCACACAAGCAGGGTAACATCGTATTTCTGAAAATCCAGGTTCTCTGCAAGTCCAAGAAATGCTTCGGTGTCATCTCCCTCCGAAAAATCACCGGCATACATCAGAAGCTTTTTCTTTGGTGACTGCGCCTCATCCTGACAGGCTATACACCGGGAATCTTCTTTTCCGTGGAACACAATGTCTGCAAGGCGGCGGCAGACCTCTCCGTCATCTTGCGGACACGCCCAGGCTGCTTCCCTTTCGTAAACCTTCCGGTATGGCTCCATGGCTCTTTCGGCATCCTTCACATAATCTCCAAGCTGCTCATAAGTTTCTGCAACAGGACCCGGCAGCTTATCAATTCCGAAGTATAAGCCTCTGTAATTTTTATATTCTGCAAGATCCGGGATAAAGAACAAAATGGGCTTTTTCGATACCAGATAGTCAAAATAAATACTGGAATAATCGGAAATCAGAACATCTGTAGCACGAAGAAGCTCATTGGTATCTACGGTTGCAGGAATATACTGGCCGGTTATCCCTACTGTGTCTTTAATGTGGTAGTATACAATCTGATGAGGCTTCACCAGCACCTGGTACTCCCTGGTATCCACATTCTCCTCGATAGTGCGGATCATCTTCTCATAGGCATCCAGGCTGGTATCAGGGCTGGAATACCTGCTGCCCTTCCAGGTAGGCGCATAAAGGATCAGCTTCTTCTTTGGATCTGCCTCCACGCCTGCCATCTGCAGCTTCTTAAATATGGCCTCCCGGTCTGTGTGAAAATAGCTGTCATTACGGGGCTGCCCGATTTCCAGGATTTTTCCGGGATAAAGATTTTTCATTTTGAACGCATTCTCATAAATCTCTGTCATAAAATGATTGGGCGCGATCAGATAGTCTGCTGCAAGGAAATTCCTTACTGTATTTCCTGCACTCACCTTGCCTGCCGGAATGTCAAATCCAATGGTTTTTAACGGGATTCCGTGCCAGGTATCCACAAAGATCTGCTCCTTACGTTTGGTAAAATATCCGGGAAAGCTTACATTATTGATCAGATATTTGGCTGTAGCCAGATATTCCCTGTATTCTACAGACTGGAATTTAATAAATTTCACATTTGGATCATCCCTGTAAAGTCCCATCCATGGTTCATTATCCGAAAAATCGTCAATGACCCAGACATGGAGATACTCCTGAAATTCTGTCTGGGTCAGCAAATACTTGAAAATGGCATGAGGGCTGCAGGTCATGCCTCTGCCCCCAAATGCCTCGTATAGTATACATTTTTCTTTTATGGGACTGTCAAGAAAATCCGCGTACTTCTCCCGAAACTCCTCCGTAAGATTGTATTTAGCCTCATCCCTGGCTCTCTTTAAGGCAGCCTCAAAAGTGTCCTTCTCTTTACCGGAATTTTCATCCGGGCGGACTATCCTTTTCACCAGCTTCTTCAGGTTGTTCACGGTGATCTTCATGTTACTTCCCCCTCTTCTTCGCAACTACACGTTCAAAAAGTCCGTCCCATTCTTTCACAGCCTTGTCGATAGAGAAATCATCAGACTTGGCAATGGCGTTCGCAGACATCCGGGCACGAAGCTCTTCATCATGTGCCAGTTTCAGCATGGCCTGGGCAAATTTGTGGGGATCAAACGCTTCAGGAAGGAAACCGGTCTTTCCGTCATCAATGATCAGATCCATGGCGCCCATATGATAAGCGATTACCGGAAGACCGAACTCAAAGGATTCCATAATCACCATAGGCCAGCCCTCCCATCTGGATGGAAGAAGGAAAACAGAAGAATTCAGATAATACTTCTCAGGCTCATTGGTATATCCTACAAAATGGACACGCTTCTCCAGATGACGCTTCTTCGCATCTGCCCTGATCTGGTCAAAAAGATCTCCGTCTCCGATGATATCAAGCTCCCACTCCGAATCCTCTTTGCAGAACTCTTCAAAGGATTCCATCATCAGATCCAGTCCTTTGGCATATACGAAACGGGTCGCCATGAGAAAACGTTTGGATTTCACATCGCACTTCTTTTCACTGACAAAGCTTCTGGGATTGATTTTTACTTCACAATCTATTCCAAGCTTCTCCATATAGTCCCGCTTATCATAATCACTCAACACAATGTAGCGGTCCAGATTTGGCAGATACTGCTGAAGAAGGTTCTCCTGCTGCCAGAAGACGACAGGCTTCACATGAAGATATCCGTCATAGCAGTTATGCTGCCAGCCGATGGTTGCGGCTTTTAGCCGGGGCGCGATCATGGCAAGTCTCAGGCTTAAGGATGCTGTGGTAAGGATCACGTCATAATCCTGGGAATTGAAATATTCCACCCATTTCTCTCTTGTTTTTTTAGGAAAAATTGCTTCTGCAAGAATGGGATTCAGGCTTTTTTTATTAAACAGACCAGATCTGTCATTGAGCTTCTTCACCAGATAGCGGGCGCAGAAAGCCGGGGTATGATGCTTATTCACGAACTGGCTGTTGTCAATGAAATCCACATTGATATCTTCACTTAAATGATACATGGTGCGGTCTTCACGAAAGCGGTCTTCATAAGTCATGATCGTCACTTCATGCTCTTTCACCAGCTCGTTGGCCAACAGGGAAACCACTCTCTTGGTTCCGCCCAGATCAAAGATTTTTGTTATCCAGATACATATTTTCATGTTATATACCACCCCTGCAGGGGCTTCCTCCTTTTGCGGGATAAATCCTGAAGCATGTAAAAAAGGCTTTCGTATTTTCTCTGTTATACCGTAATTTTGAAATAATCCAGAACACGTTTGCAGTAATTATCTGTTACATTATGAGTCTTTGCAAGAATTGCCTTACGCTGATTCTCATAGTCATCTTTTCCATTTTTGACATCCAGAACAAACTGTTCAAACTGCTGTACATTGTAAATATGTTCTCCTGGCATGTATTCCAGTGGATCTTCAAATACCCATCCTCTGGACTCCGTATAGGCATCATAGTCATCCAGGGTAAATCCAATAGGTCTGTTGAGAAGCAGATAATCAATTGCCACAGAGGAATAGTCAGAAATCAGGGCATCCGAACAGTTGATAAACTCATAAAGCTGCAAGCCATTGTCTTCCAGATCCTGATTTTCCAGGTAAACAATATTTGTCAGCACATTTTCTCCAAAGTCATATGGAATCTGGAGATAATGCTTCTTAATTACCACAAGTACATGATTATCACGACAGAAATTATTAAAAGCAAGAAGCCGCTCCTTATCGTCCAGGATCGGGATATTAAATTCATTGTTCAGCGTTTCCTCATTCAGTCTCTCGCTGCTTGCATGACGGTAGGTAGGCATCCACAGGATCAGCTTGTCACTGTCAGCTGTTTTCAGAAGCTTTTCCTTATATGCTCTTGCGGCGTTGCTTCCCTTCATCATCTGATCGTAACGGGGATAGCCAAGTGCAAGAAGCTTCCTGGAACTGCAGCCAAAGAACTCTTTCTTCGTCTCAATAAACACATCTCCTGGCACCAGACAGTAGTCGAAAAATACCTTGCGGTTGTTCTTGTTCGCCTTGTAGCCGCAGCCATGCCAGAGATTTACAAAAGTCTGACCCTTTCTTGCCATTCCGATCCAGTTAAACGCCTGGGTGTAAAAAATAAAGGCTGAGGTCAATGCATAGCGGTAAGCTGCTGCCCTGCGGATCGTCGTGTTCTTCTTGAAATTGCGAACAAACTTCACATTCTCCGCCTGGTATTTCTTATACTTCTCCGGCTCATGAACCAGCCAGACAAGCTCATATTTTTTATTATATCCATTTGCAACCATATAATCAAAAAGAGCCCGGCAATTGTCTGTAAAATCATCATTTGTCTCAAACAGGATTCTGTTTTTCACCATACGCGGGGGGAATTTACGAAGTCTTCTCACTTTCCAGCGGTCATATAAAGCATAAGTCACATAGCCTTTGAATGTGGTGAACAAAGGTCCTGCGCCCTGCTCTTTCAGGATTTTTGAAAATTTCTTTAGAATTCTCTGTGCTCTTTCCATGGATTTTACCTTTCTTAATATATTACAATCCAGAGCCTGTTTAAAAAAGGCTCTAAATCAGTCCGCATTAATACTCTTTCAGTTTCTCACGAAGCATTGTAGAAGAAGTATCTTTGGTGTAGGGAAGATAAACCAGCCTGGCTCCCAGGGCTTCCATCTCTTTCCCGGTGCGCTCCCAGCGCTCATTTCCCTTCCAGTCATCTCCGATATAAATTTCATCGAAACGGATCTTATCCCAGATTTCTTTTTTATCAAGGGTATTCGTGATGATCACCTCGTCCACATATTTAATAGACCGGACGATCTCAGCCCGCTCTTCCAATGGCACGATAGGTCTTTTATTCTTATAGCTTTCCACAAGCTCATCTGTATTTACGCCTACGATCAGATAATCACATCTTCTCTTAGCATTTTTGATCAGGTTCAGATGACCGATATGAAACATATCGTAAGTTCCCTGTGTGTATCCGATTACCTTTCCCATTTATCCCTCTCCTGTATCTGTTTTTTTCGAAAAAATAATCATAGCACATTGTTTTCTAAATAACTATACCACTCACTTGTCTGTGAATCCGATTGATATAATTATTTACGAAATGATGTACTAGAACCTTTTTGGATGGGTAACTTCTGCTTTTATTTTACTTTATATTCAAATACTCTGCAAGTGCCTCGCAGTAACCTGACTTCTTTGGCATAGTGTGCATTGCAGGCAATAATCTTCTTCTCTCTTCTTTAAAAGGATCCTCTCCCACTGCGATATGGGAAAAATAGTCCTTCAGATCCTCTAAATTGTAAATCTTCTCACCTGGCATATATGCTTCCGGATTTTCAAATACAAATCCTCTTGTATTTCGATAGCTTTCCAGGTCTGTGAGCACATAGCCCAGAGGTCGGTCAAGAAGCATATAGTCTACTGCAATGGAGGAATAATCCGAAATCAGTCCATCCATAAGTCCCACCAGTTCATACAGCTGAATGCCCGATTTCTGAAGCATTTCTTCTGTCACATAACGGATATTGGTATACGCACCTTCATCCAGGGACCAGCCAGACTGAAGGGGATGTTTTTTGATGATCAGAAATATTCCGCATTCCCTTAAATGAACATCCAGTGCTTTCAGCTCCGCCTCGCTCTCCAATGCAGGAAGCTGAAAGGGAAGTTCAATTTCATTCTCTGCGCTGATCAGCACCTCACTTTTTCGGAAAGTAGGCATCCAGATCACGGTTTTCATATCCTTATGGGAAAAAAGCTTCTCCAGCGCCTCCCCACGGCTGACAGATGGATGGAGCATCCAGTCATATCTTGGATAGCCAAGGGCAAGAATCTTCTCTTTCTCACAGTTCCAGTAACGGGATTTTGTTTCCACAAACACAGGTCCCGGCACCATGGCATGGTCAAAATGCATCATGCTTTTTCCTGTAGGCGGCTTGTTGTCTTTGGCTGCATCCTTATAGCCGCAGCCATGCCACATGTTCACTGTGATCTGCCCTTTACAATGGTAAAAATTCAGGTAAGCTGTATTGTTTGTATAGAAAAAAAATCCTGCAACAGCGCCATAATAATAAGCAAGGGGGCTGGACCAGCCATATTTATTCTCTGCTGTTACAAATTTAACATTCTTGCATTTCAGTTTCTCACATTTTTTCTTATCGGAAACCATCCAGATAATCTGATGGTTCTCATTTATTTTATTCTGAATCAGATATTCATAAAAAGCCCTGGGATTGTCTGTCATGTCCTGCATGGTACGGTTTTTCAGCACAATACAGTTCTGACGGAGCTTCCCGTGATTCCCGAACCATTTTCCCACCAGGGCAAGCTCCGCCTTTGAACAAAAGCGGCCCAGATAATAAAGAACACTTCCAGCCAGACCCTCTTCTTTTATTTTCCTTTTAAGGGAATCCTTTGTCATCTCTTACCCTCGTTTCTATAATTTACCTGATAAAATTACGATACACCAGAGTGCTTTTGAAAAAAGCTATTTGCAATTACATCTCAAAAGACGATTTCTCCGGAAAAATCACTTCGAAGCTTTTCTGAATTTCTTTCTTCTGCTTCTCAAAATCACCCACATTCACATCATCATTAAGGCAGATCATCTTACACGCCTGTCTGCGAATGGTATGGTGAATCTGCTGATCATGTTTTCCTATGGTATAAAATCTTCCAAGCTTCGGTGACTGGGGCGTGAATTTTCCTTCCATGTACTGCCAGTATTTCATCACGTACTGGTTCACATCGAATACTGTGCGGAAACGATTCTTACAAACCTCATCCAGAACAGCACCCTCTTCGTCCCATACTTTCCAATAGGTTGCTTTCAAAAAAGGACTTGGAAGATGTGAATATTTAAAACTGGAAAATTCACGATAAGGCAGCATCAGCACATTGCGGAAGAGCATTGCTCCATAAGCCGGACTGAACCATTTATTTGCCTGCTTTCTGATCACTTCTTTTTTATTATAATGCATATTGACAAGAGCTGCATCATTCATAAGAATATTGGCAAAAGGATTGCGGATATTGTCCTGCACAAGGGCAGTCTCAATACAGCAGTCACAGGGGAGTCCGTTTTTGAAAAAATCTTCCTGTTTCACGGAATCAATGAGAAACATATCATCATTAAAAAAGACGAAATGCTCTGACAATCCTTTTATTCGGTGAAGATTCAGTTCTATAGAATTAATATTAAAGGTAGGAAGATAAGCAGGCGCCATAAAATCCTCATGCTTTACAATCTGAATCTTTTCATGCGCTGTGTTCAGCCACTTTGGAACATGTCCCCATGTAACAAAATATATTTTATTTACCCAGGGAGCAAATTTCTCCACACCGCGGAACCAGTACTGAAGATTGTCCCAGTCGCGGTATCTGCTCTCCCCGGCGTCAGTTCCCCTGCCAGGCTGATATTCCCTGCGCTGTGCAAGCCAGTCAGGGTCACTGCCGTCCACCCAGGTGAGCACAAAATCTATTTTTTCCATTCCTATTCTCCTGCTCTTTAAATGGTTGCGGTCTAGAAATGTGACGCACATCTTGCAGAAAGCCTTTTTCAAACACGCTCTATAGCTTTCTCAGTCAGCTTATCTGCCATACAGAAGCATCAGCTTCTGCCCTTCCTTATGGATGTCAAATCCTGCTTCTGCCAGCCTTCTGGCCGCTTCTTCTCTTTCGATTCTCCCGGCTTCCTTCATCTTAAACACAGCTTTGGCCCATTTCTCCGGGCTTTCTGCCAGAGAAATCATCGTCACATTTTCCCGGGAGAGTACTGCTTCTCCTGTGATCTGGTCTGAAATCACACAGGGCAGGCCATTGGCCTGAGCTTCCAGAAGAGTAAAGGGAAGTCCCTCAAATAAAGAAGGAAACAGGAAAACATCCATGGCGCTTAAGTACCGCTCCACGTCCTGACATACTCCCGTAAATATGATTTTATCCAGGACACCCGCCTTCTTAGCCTGCTCCTGGATCTGTTCCTTTAATTCGCCGTCACCTATAAGGCAAAGCCTTGCAGCTGGCTCTTTTCGTTGGATTTCATGGAAAATACGAAGAATGGCCTCATGATTCTTCTGAATCTGAAACCTGCCTACATGCCCTACTACCAGGGCATCCCCAGAAATCCCCAGCTTTTCTCTGATTTTCCGCCTGTTTGACTCTGAAAAGCCATATTTATCTGTCTCAATTGCGTTTGCAACCAAAGTTACTTCACCCCGTTCAAAAGCCTTATCTCCGAACAACCATCTGCCTGCTTTTTCGGAACAGGCAAACTTCTCATTCACATAATGCTTCATTCTGGGACGATTCACGCCATCCATCAGCTTACGCACAATTCCCGGTGCTGAAGCGTTATGGGAATGTGCTATTACCTTTCTCACTCCTGCCTGCTTCGCCAGGCGAAGTGGTACGATATTGGCTGCTGAAAGCATATTCACATGCACGACATCGTACTTCTCCCGGGAAAGGAGCTTCCGAAAGGCCTTTATATAGCCAAAGTAATCTTTTTTTACATTGGGGACATAGAAAACCCGTCCCCCAAGCTCCAGGATTTCTTTCTCATAAGCAATCGTTCCATACATGGATACAAAATCAAAGGATACTCCCTGTCTGGCCAGTTCCCTGAAATAATTCATTACAAATGCTTCCATACCGCCAGGATTATTTCCCAGCCCTACCTGCAGGATTTTCATTTTTCACCTTCTAAACGCTTTATCAGCTTGTCATATCTGGAAACTTCCCGGGTTAATTCCTTTTTCATAATCAGCCACCTATCATTTTACTGTATTGCTCAGAGATCGGATCAATGTCGCCGTATGCGATCAGCTTGCCTTTTTCCAGAATCATGGCCTTATTGCAAAGGCGCTGTACCTGTTCCAGAGAATGGGATACAAAAAGGACAGTAACACCTGAGTCAAACATACTCATGATCTTCTTTTCACTTTTTTTACGGAACTTGGCGTCACCTACGGAAAGGACCTCGTCCAGGATCAGGATCTTCGGTTCTACTACTGTGGCAATGGAAAAGCCAAGTCTGGATTTCATACCGGAGGAATAATTTTTCACCGGAACATCCATGAATTTCTGAAGTTCAGAGAATTCTACAATCTCATCATATTTGCTGTCAATAAATTTCTTGGTATATCCAAGCATGGCACCATACAGGTAAATATTCTCTTTTCCTGTATACTGCGGGTCAAAACCAGCGCCAAGTTCCAGAAGGGGAACCATTTTCCCATGTTTGTCCACATGACCCTCTGTAGGCTTGAATACACCGGAAATCACCTTAAGAAGAGTACTTTTTCCAGCTCCGTTAAGACCAAGGATACCTACACGGTCTCCCTTTTCCACGCTGAAGCTTACATTCTTCAAAGCCCAGAATTCATTGTACTGGATTTCTCTCTTAATGGTTTTAAATATATAATCTTTTAAGCTGTCAACCTTCTCACGGCTCAGGTTGAACTTCATGCTTACGTTATCGACTTCAATGGCTGTCTTGCTCATATTTTCTCCTTAACATGTTCCTGTAAATGGTAGTTTAGAGCGTGTTTGAAAAATACTTTCTGCAGGGAATGATTTTTCAAACAGGTTCTAGATGTACAGAATAAAATTATCCTGTTTTTTCTTGAAGCATACAAGTCCGATGATGGTAATCACTACGCTGAATGCAGCTGCATAAATTACATATGGCGCATACATAGGCTCTCCGAAGATTGCAGATCGGAAAATCTGAATGGTACAGTACAGAGGATTGAACTTCAGGATCCATGCCCAGCCACTCTTCAGCAGCTTGCTTGGATAATAGAAGATGGCACATGTATACATGATCAGCATCAGGGCAACAGACCAGAGGTACTCAATATCTCTGAAAAATACACCGATAGTTGCAAGGAACATTCCACTTCCGTAGGAAAGGATCAGAATGATGATCAAGGCAACCGGTGCCTGAAGCAGATAAATAGTCGGTTTCACACCCAGGATCACGCCTACAATGGCAAGCACAACCAGGGAGATCAGAAAAATAATATAATTATAAATTACAGTTGAAAGTGGATACAGATATTTCGGTACATACACTTTCTTGATCATTGCTGCATTGGACCGGATGGATTTCAGCGCAGCTTTGGTTGCAGAGGAATAAAAGCTGTACAGAAGACGTCCGGAAAGAATGTATACAGGGAATGTTTTGTCCGTGTTTCCATACAGGGTTCCGAAGACAATAGTCAGTACCACCATGGAAAGCAGTGGTTCTAGCATGGACCACAAAATACCAAGGTAGGAACGACGATATTTCAGCTTGATTCCTTTTTTGACCAGCTCACTTAACAGGAACTGATACTGTCTGAGATTATCTAAATATTTCTTCATATTCACTCCATTATATTTTGAAAAATTTGGCTTTCTGTTTTATCCAAAGCATTCGTATATAAACTTCTCTTTAAAAAAAGCCAAACTGTATTGTAACATACTCTTTCGCAGGTTGCAATATTGCGATTTAACCTGGAAGCGATCAATCATTCCAGATTCTTACTTGCGTCTACTGCCATCTGGTAGGCTTCTGCATAAGAAATTCCAGTCTTTCTACAGATTTCCGCCAGGCTTTCATACTCCGGATAGCATTTCTCTGCTCCTTCTGAACCGCAGATTTTCACTTCCACCTCACCGAAGGGAATCATTACTTTCCGCTTTCTCCGGGGCAAAATCGTGCGCTCCATCTTGACCCTGCGGATACCAATACTGGTAGTTTCTGCAAAAATCAAAGCTTCCATTCCCGGGACATCTTCTTCCTTACAGATTACAGTAAGAAGCCATGCAGGACGGTTTTTCTTCATATATACAGGAGTATAATGCACATCCCTTGCACCGGCCTCAAAAAGCTTCTCCATGACAAAGCCAAGTACTTCACCGCTGCAGTCATCGATGTTTGTTTCCAGCTTGTAGATGTAATCTGCACAATCCGCGCTTTCCGTAACACCGGTCTGAATTTTGGCAGTTTCATTTGCCGCACTTTCATTTCCTGCCGGAATTCCCACCGCTTTTTCCGGTTTATGGGATTCTTCCGGGTGAATCAGCATTGCACGCAGGATTCCCGGGCACTCATACGTCCTCTTGCCAGCTCCGATACCTGTTTTCTCAATTGCAAAGGTCTCCGGTAATTTGCAGGAAGTACGTACTGCTGCCACAATTGCCGCACCTGTAGGAGTTACCAGTTCACCCTGTACCGGAGTGATCCGCAGATTCAGGCCACACTGCTGTACAATATGGGTTACCGCTGGAACCGGAACTGGTAAAATGCCATGCTGGCAGCGGACCGTACCCATTCCTTCACATAATACAGGTACAATGACCTCTGTAATTCCAAGATTGTCCAGGCAGACTGCCACGGACAAAATATCTACAATGGAATCCACAGCTCCAACTTCGTGGAAATGCACCTCCTCCACCGGAACATTGTGGGCTTTTGCTTCTGCCCTTGCCAGGATCTGAAAAATTTTAAGGGCAATACCTCTGGCACTGTCAGTCATCTTTGTGTCAGCAAGTATCTGACAGATTTCGTTCATACCGCGATGTTTGTGATGACGATGGGGCTCGTGAGTATGTGCTGCTATCTCATCTCCATGATCATGTCCATGTGCTGCCACATTCTTTGCAGCTGCCTCATGGCTATGCTCATACTGGTGATTATGTTCTTCTGCCATATGCGTATGACTGTGATTATGTTCTTCTGCCTCATGCGTATGACTGTGATTATGTTCTTCTGCCCCATGCGTATGACTATGATCATGTCCATGCAGATACTCCATATCATGGTCATGTCCGTCTATCTCTGCATCCAGGATTACATCGAAATCACAGGCATCAATCCCGGATTTCGTCACCCTGCTTACTTTTATCTCAAATCCCTGCACCGGAATACTTTCAAGTACATCCTCCAGCACCTTCTGATCTGCTCCCAGATCCAGCAGTGCTGCCACTGTCATATCACCACTGATTCCGGAATAACACTCCAGATATAATGATTTTCCCATAATTCTCCTCGTTACAAATTTATCAAATTGCTTTTCAATTTGTGTCTCTTACTTACCAAGCGCCAGCCGGTTCATCTGCGTTGCCAGATATCCGGCTCCATATCCATTGTCAATATTCACGGTGGCAATTCCATTAGCACAGGAATTGATCATGGTCAGAAGTGCTGATAATCCATGGAAATTCGCTCCATATCCCACAGACGTAGGCACCGCGATCACCGGTCGGCTTACAAGACCGCCCATAACACTGGCAAGAGCACCCTCCATGCCAGCCACAGCCACAACACAATTCGCGTCCTGAATGATCTCCAGCCTGGAAAACAGCCTGTGCATTCCACTTACACCAACATCATAAATCCGTTCCACGTGAGTTCCAAAATATTCTGCAGTCTGTGCTGCTTCCTCGGCCACTGGAATATCTGCAGTGCCTGCTGTACAGACAGCCACCTTTCCCTCATGAATCTTATCTGGTTTCTCAATTTTCAGGATTCTGGAAACAGGGTCATACTGAACTTCCGGAAACTTCTCCTTCACCAGCTCATACTGTGCCTGGGAAGCCCTTGTTCCAAGTACTTCTCCCTCTTCCATATATAAACGCTCAAATATTTTCAGCAAATGGGCATCTGCCTTATTGCTGCAGTAAATCACCTCTGCGAAACCAGTACGGGCTTTTCTCCCCGTATCCAGCTTGGCATAATCCATTTCCTTGTAACCATCCTGTCGAATCAGCTTCCCTGCTGCTTCCGGAGAAAGTCCTCCCATTTGCACCTGGGCAAGGATTTCTTCTAATGTCATGTACAAATCACTCCATTTCCTAAAACGTGTTTGAAAAAGGCATTCTGCAAAATGTGCGTCACAATTTGCGGGAATGTTTTTTCAAACAGGCGCTAAAATGCAACACAATTATAACGTTTTCTGCCCTTTTATTCAACAAAAAAATCCTGCCTCATTTTGCTGAAGCAGGATTTCTATGCATCGCGAAGCGTGTTACTTGTCACGGAGCGAACCGTAACGGATTTCTTCCAAAGCCGGCTGTTCTGAGCGTAATCAGCGCTCCCAGGACGTCTGATTATGTTTTATTTCGCTTTGGCTGCCTTTTTATCTCCAAGGAAACCAATAGATGTAACACAGATCAGTTTATCGAAGATCATAAACATAGCTGGTAAGATAAACAGTACAACTACCATACTGATGATCGCACCACGGGCAAGCAATGTACAGATAGAACCGATCATCTCAACCTGTGAATAACAGGAAACACCGAAGGTTGCTGCGAAGAAGCTGAGACCACTGCTGATAATGGACGGCATGCTGGTCTTATGGGCAATGCTGATGGCTTCCATCTTATTCTTACCGTGCTGTCTCTCTCTCTGATAACGGGTAGTCATCAGGATCGCATAGTCAACGGTTGCACCCAGCTGGATGGCACCAATAACAATACTTGCAACGAACGGAAGGCTGATTCCCTGATAGTACGGAATGGCCATATTGACAAAAATCGCAAACTCAATAACCGCAACCAGAATGATCGGAAGGGAAATTGATTTAAAGATAATCATAATGATCAGGAAAATGGCACCGATGGAGATTACATTTACACGAACCAGATCGGCATCTGTGGTATCCTGAAGATCTTTCATAAGCGGTGCCTCACCGATTACCATTGCAGTATTATCGTATTTCTTTACTATTTTATCAATTTCTGCAAGCTGGGCATTTACCTCATCTGTAGCAGAACCATATTCAGAGCATACAAATGCAAGCTCATATTGATCTCCTTTGAAAATCTTCTTCAGATCATCCGGGATCATAGACTCCGGAACGGTAGGTCCGATCAGGGAATTCATACCCAGACTCCACTTCACACCCTCAACCTTATCAATATCATTTAACATCTGCTGTTTCTGCTTGGAGTCCATATTCTTATCCATCATAATCATATGGATATTGCCTACTGCGAAAGTTTTCTCCAGCTCATCATTGGCAATGTTGCAATCCAAAGTGGATGGAAGGGATTCTGCAATATTATAGTAAATCTTTGTATGATTGTTTCCATAAATAGCCGGAAGCAGAAGCACCAGGAAAATCACAGTCCAAAGCTTATAATGCTTCGTAATAAATGCAGACGGTTTATCCATTCTGGCAAGAAGCAGCTTATGCTGTGTCTTCTCAATAGGCTTGTCAAAAAACAGAACCAGTGCCGGAAGAATGGTTACACAGCAGATAACACCAATAATAACGCCCTTTGCCATAACAATACCAAGGTCACGTCCAAGAGCAAAGGTCATAACACAAAGTGCAACGAAGCCGGCTACTGTGGTAACAGAGCTTCCAGCTACAGACTTAAAAGTATTGGCAATGGCATGCCCCATGGCACGATCCTTTTCACCAGGGAAACGCTTCTTATTTTCCTCGTAGCTGTTCAGAAGGAAAATGGAATAATCCATGGTAACACCAAGCTGAAGCACTGCGGTAAGTGCCTGTGTAATATAAGAGGTTTCGCCCAGAATAATATTGCTTCCCAGGTTGTAAAGGATAGCAAGTCCGATACTGAGCAGGAACAAAAACGGAACAACAAAGGATCCGCTTGTCAGCTCCAGAACGATCAGACTGAGTACCGCCGCGATCACAACGTAAATCGGCAGCTCCTGCATGGCAATGTTCTTAATATCTGTAACAACTCCTGTCATGCCACTGAGGAAGCACTGCTCGTTGGCAATCTTACGTAGTTCTGTGATAGCTTCCATGGAAGTATCTGAAGATGTGGTATTATCGAACAGAACCAGCATCATGGTTGCATCGCCATTTATAAATACCTTTCTGTACTTCTCAGGAATCATCTCTACCGGAAGAGTGATATCCGCCACATCATCATACCAGAGAACATCCTTTACATGCTCTACTTCACTGAATTTCTCTTCCAGCTTCTGGACATCCTTCATATCCATATTCTCCACAATTACCATGGAAAAGGCGCCCATACCAAACTCATCCACCAGAATATCCTGACCTTTTACCGTCTCAAGGGTATCCGGCAGGTAACTTAACAGATCATAATTTACTCTCGTCTCTGCGATTCCGATCACAGACGGGATTACCAGCAAAAGTCCGATCAAAAGCACCAGGACCTTATGCTTGGCTATCCATTTTCCTACTTTGACCATTGATGTCATCTCCTTAAATTCATTTCTTTCGTACTATAGTATAACCCAAAATGACCAATAGTCAATATTATTTTTAACAAAAATGAAAAATAGTCATTTTTCTCAAAATCCGATCAAAACGCCGACGATTTTTACCAAAAATGCCGCAATCCAGGCGATCACACATTGTCCGATCACCACTCCAGCTGCCCATTTTCCGCCAAGCTCACGTTTCACAGAAGCAATCGCGGCTACACAAGGCGTATATAAAAGGCAGAAGGTAAGAAGGCACACTGCTGCCAGCGGAGAAAGCACCTCCACCAGTGCCGCTGTGCTTCCAAATAATATGGACAATGTGGAAACCACGCTCTCCTTTGCCATGAAACCTGTTACAAGAGCTGTGGAAAATCTCCAGTCCCCAAAGCCAAGAGGCCCAAATACCGGTGCAATAAATCCGGCAAGTACTGCAAGAATACTGTCTTTGGAATCTGTCACAATATTCAGATGCAGATCAAAGGTCTGTAAAAACCAGATCACAATGGTTGCCACAAAAATAACAGTAAAGGCTCTCTGAAGAAAATCCTTTGCTTTTTCCCAAAGAAGCTGGCCAACGTTTTTTGCACCTGGAAGACGATAATTAGGAAGCTCCATTACAAAGGGAACCGCTTCTCCCTTAAACATGGTTTTTCCAAAAATCAGTGCCATCAGGATTCCCATAATAATTCCGCCGAAATAAAGTGCTATCATTACCAGTGCACCGTATTTCGGGAAAAAGGCAGCTGTAAAGAAAGCATAAATCGGAAGCTTTGCCGAACAGCTCATAAAAGGAGTAAGGAGGATCGTCATCTTACGGTCACGCTCTGAGGGCAGGGTTCTGCTTGCCATAACGCCGGGAACTGTACAGCCAAAGCCTACAAGCATTGGGACAATGCTTCGTCCGGAAAGTCCAATCTTTCGAAGCAGCTTATCCATTACAAATGCCACTCTGGCCATATATCCACTGTCTTCCAGAAGTGACAGGAAGAAAAACAGGGTGACGATAATCGGCAAAAAGCTGAGCACACTTCCAACTCCATTGAAAATACCGTCAATTACAAGTGAATGAAGCACATTATTTACGTTCCATGCAGTCATTGCCTGATCCACCACTGCAGTCAGCCAGGTAATTCCCATATCCAGAAGATCTGAAAGTCCCTTTCCGATCACACCAAAGGTCAGCCAGAAAACCAGAGCCATAATACCTGCGAAGCATGGAATGGCTGTATATTTGCCTGTAAGTATTTTATCCATCTTCTGACTGCGCAGATGCTCCTTGCTTTCATGAGGCTTAATCACGGTCTCAGCGCAGACTTTTTCAATAAAGTCAAAGCGCATATGGGCAATCGCCGCGGACCGGTCAAGCCCACGCTCCGTCTCCATCTGCTTTACAATATGCTCCAGGGTTTCTTTTTCATTCTGATCCAGCCCAAGCTTTTCCAGGATCAGTTCATCCCCTTCCGCAAGCTTACTGGCTGCAAAACGTACCGGGATATCTGCCTGCTGAGCATGATCCTCAATGAGATGCATAATTCCATGAAGACATCTGTGAACAGCACCGCCATCATCGTTTGCATCGCAGAAATCCAGACGCTTTGGTTTTTCCTGATATTTTGCCACATGGATCGCATGGGCTACCAGTTCATCGATTCCCTCATTTTTCGCTGCTGAAATAGGTACTACAGGAATTCCAAGCGCCTCTTCCATCTGGTTCACACGTACAGAACCGCCATTCTGCCTTACCTCGTCCATCATATTCAATGCCAGGACCATAGGAACATCCAGTTCCATCAGCTGCATGGTAAGATATAGATTTCTTTCAATATTGGTTGCATCCACAATATTGATAATTCCTTTTGGATGCTGTTCCAGAATAAAGCTTCTGGTTACGATTTCCTCGCTGGTATAGGGGGACATGGAATAAATTCCCGGCAGGTCTGTCACCAGAGTATTCTTTTTCCCACGGATAATACCATCCTTGCGGTCTACAGTAACTCCCGGAAAGTTGCCTACATGCTGACTGGAGCCGGTTAACTGATTAAACAGGGTTGTTTTACCGCAGTTCTGGTTTCCTGCCAGCGCAAAGGTAAGAAGCTCACTATCCGGAAGGGGATGTTCATCTGCTTTTTCATGATATTTACCGCCCTCGCCCAGACCTGGATGAGGAATCGCCCTGACACGGCTGCCTCGTTTCTGTTCTTTTTCATCCCTTACATTATCAATCTGAATCTGGGCAGCATCTGCAAGACGCAGGGTCAGCTCATAGCTATGTATCCTGACTTCAACAGGGTCACCCATAGGTGCATATTTTACCATGGTCACGTCCGCCATGGGAATGATTCCCATATCCAGGAAATGCTGCCGCAGGGCACCCTCTCCTCCTACTACTGTAACTGTGGCAGTTTTCCCGATGGGAAGGTCTTTTAATGTCATATGTACTTGTCCTCTTTTCCCATATGTAAGATTTTTGTTGCTGTTCAAAACTAAGCAGCAACCATTTTTGATAAAATTCGTCTGCTAATGATAAATTTTATCATTAATGTTACAGGAGTTAGTTTATTCTAATATCATCAGGATGTCAATATTATTGAGAAAAATTATTGACAATTTTATCATTATCTGATAAAGTTACGAAACAAGGTTTCCCTGTGAGGGAGTAGCAAGCGTGTCCACAGACGCGTGGCAAGTCAACATACCGACCGTATGAATCTGTTTGTATAGATTGCTGTTCACTGAATGAACAGCAGATTTCAGAGCAGTGTTTCGATCTGGCTTGCATTAAATTGCGAGACTCATGTATAACGTTATGCTATACATGGAGTCTGTCCTTTTATAAGAATGCAGCTGACCCATATATAGCCTGTGGTTATATATCGGGTCTTTTTTCATGCTGTAAAAAGCTTCGCCGAGAGATCTGTTTCCACAGCAAATAAAAAAATGGAAACCAGTAATAAAATACATTACGGAGGAACGTAAAAATGAACTACAGTTTTGTGTTTTTTCTGAACAGCGCCCTGCTTGGAGTCGGACTTGCAATGGATGCTTTTTCTGTGTCCCTGGCAAACGGCCTTCACGAGCCTAAGATGCGCATGAAAAAAATGTGCGGCATTGCAGGCACATTCGGTGCTTTCCAGGCCATTATGCCAATGACCGGATGGTTATGCGTCCACACCATTGTAGAATACTTCAAGGCATTTGAGAAATTTATTCCATGGATCGCGCTGATCCTTCTTGGCTATATCGGAGGCTCCATGCTGATCAATGGTATCCGGGGAACTGGCGAGGATAATGAAATTCCGGGAGTTGGTCTCAAAGCCCTCTTCATTCAGGGTGTTGCAACTTCCATTGATGCCCTGTCCGTAGGATTCACCATCTCAGAGTATGACTGGCTGATGGCTCTTGTCTGTTCCCTGATCATTGCTATAGTCACATTCTTTATCTGCATGACCGGACTTTCCCTTGGAAAACGCTTCGGAACCAGGCTTTCCAACAAGGCGGATATTCTCGGCGGCGTCATTCTTATTGCAATTGGTCTGGAAATTTTTATGAGCAATATGTTTTAATTTTTTCAGCATATTTATCACTATTTAATAGGTACTGTTCCGCAAGGTGTTTTACTATATAAGCGTTGATTTTTACCTGTTGTCCAATCAAAAAAAGCTTTCATCTCTCCCTTTGCGGGATGGATGAAAGCTTTTTCTGCTTTTATTAACGGGCAATAATATATGCGCAATAAACCAGATATACCACTACCATTATAATACCCTCTTTGCGCTCAATTTTTTTCCTGGTTCCTGCAAAGATCCAGACCATAACCGAAAATACCATAAGAAGCACTATATCGATTATGTTTTCCCAGATCAAAGCTACCGGACTGATAGCAGATGAGATTCCAAGAACCATCAGAATATTGAAAATATTGGATCCTACTGCATTTCCAACTGCCATATCAACTTCATTTTTTCTTGCTGCAACTACAGAGGTTACAAGCTCCGGAAGTGAAGTTCCGATAGACACAATGGTAAGCCCGACCAGAGTCTGGCTCATTCCAAGCTCTATTGCAATCCTGCTGGCTGTATCAACGGTAAGGTCACCGCCAAAAGCAATTGCAGCTGCACCCACGATCAGAAAGAGGATACTTTTGCCGTATGACAGCTCTTTCATATTATCACATTCTTCAACACCTTCTATTTCAATCTTCTGTCCTGCAGCACGGGCTTTCATTGCGCTTCGTACCATTGTGAAAATATATCCGGCAAACACGATCAAGAAAATAACTCCATCTGCATGACCCAGCGTCATTCCCGCCTTATCTCCCAGTCCTGAAATTCCCAGTACAAGCAGAAATAGTGCACAGCCTAAAGACAAGGGAATATCTCTTACCACAGTTGCTTTCTGGACCATAATTGGCGTCAGAATCGAACAGACACCAATTACAAACATCAGATTAAAAATATTGGATCCTACTACATTGCTGACCGCAAGTTCATTATTCTGTACCAGAGAAGCAGTCACACTCACGGCTGTTTCTGGCAGTGAAGTTCCCATAGCCACAATCGTAAGACCAATGATGATGGGCGGAACCTTTAACTTCTTCGCAATGCTGGAACTTCCCTCCACAAAAAAGTCAGCCCCTTTTACCAGAAAAGCAAATCCCACTGCCAGCAGCAGAATAACAGCTGCAATTGGCAATCCATTAATAATATTTTGCATAATACTCTCCTTTTGTTATCCGCATATTTTTATCTTTACAGATTCTCCAGAGTGTGTTTGAAAAGGCTTTCTGCAAAATGTATGCTACAAAACAGCATTTACTTCATACGCCTGCTTCTTTGGAATCACATCTGCCGCAAATGTAAAAAGACCCATGTATGCCATAACATGCATACATGAGTCTCATTCTTTAAGATTTGCCAGGCCAGAATCAGATCCGATCAAAGCCGCGACTGTTGACAAACCACGTTTTCACGCAAACTACTCCCTCACAGAATCCATATGTGTAGTTAATATACCAAATTGCTGTTAAGAAGTCAACCTCTAATCTTCCTCTATATGCTCTCTTTATGAACCATTTATGATAATGTCCTAATATACCATAAAGGAAAATGTCCCAATGTAGTATAATGCTTCCATCAAC
>NZ_CAXUBQ010000041.1:0-23132 GCF_964249465.1 Ruminococcus sp. Marseille-P328
AGATTTGCGTAGGAAGGAGAGATGCTTAAGATGGATATGCCAAAATACAAAACCTGTAAACACAGTACCGGCAGAGTGGGGAAACTGATCGTATACGTCCACCCGACCTGCCCGAGGCTGTCAATGATAAAAGGCACCTTGTGCAGCAGTAAGATCCGCTGCAGGGAGTGCAGGAGCTGGGAGGTAAAAAAATATGAGATTGATTGATGCGGATCTATTAACCCAAAAAGTAAAAGGTTGATTAAATACAGATTCCAATTCAGATAGCATAATGATAGATGCTAACGAAAGTGTTGCATGTGTACTCAGGGAAATCGAAGAGCAGCCAACCGCCTATGATGTGGACAAGGTGGTGGAGCAACTGAATGAATTAAAAGAATATGATGTATGTGCGAACATTTCTTGTGAAACGTGTAGCTATACAGGCCAATGCTGGGAGGGTGAAAGAGGACAAAAGGTTGCAATAGATAGAGCAGTAGAAATTGCAAAAGGTGGTGGGATTGAATGGTAGATGTAATCGTTGCAATGGGCGTTGGCGTACTGATCGGAGCCTTTGGCGTGATCGCCTGGCTCCTGCATGATTAAAAACAGAGGTGTAAAATGAATAAAGAAAAATACAAGGATCCCACAGCTGAATATGCGATAGCTGAAGCTGAGAAATGGGAGCGGCAGCAGAAGCAGCTGGAAGAGAAGCATGGAATCAAAAGAGGGGATGTTATTCAGATCATACAAACCAGTTATGCTTCTGGTGACGGGAAAATCATCACCAAAAAGGTGAAAGCCAGGATAAAAGCATTATATCCTCATGTAGTGCAATTACAATTACCAAACGGCATAACCAGATCACCTACATACTGGGAACTGGAACGACTGAAAGCAGGAGGTGGTACCGATGGACAAGGACATTCTGGAACAATACCTGGAGATAAAAGGGGAAATCCGTGACCTGAAAGAACGGATAGACCGGGATCAGCACAGGCTGGAAAGAATCAAAGCAGAAGGTGTTGTATCAGACACAGTCAGAGGCACAAGAAAAGATGGAACCATAGGGCCAATTAAGATAACCGGTTATCCCCTTCCGGAAGCAGACCAGGTGAAGAACATGATAAAAAAGAGGGTGTTAAAGCTACATATCCTGGAAGATGAGCTGCAGGAGGCTGTAAATGCAGTGGATGATTTTATTGAGAAAATCCCAAAGAGTGATCTGAGAATGATGTTTCGCTTTTATTATCTGGATGACATGACCTGGGCAGCAGTAGCCATTAATATGAATTACCGTTTTCCGAAACGGCGGATTAAATATACAGAAGATAATTGCCGGATTCGCCATGACAGATATTTGAAAGATAATTTAGGAAAATTATAAAATGTTCGGTCATGTTCGCTTTTTCTATGGTACTATTTAGACTGGGATTGGTGAAAAGATTTCATAAAGCTCCTTATTAAATGATTGACAAGTGCCGCAACGCTGTCTGTGTACTTCGAGGGTAGGAAAACAGAAAAATGTTGCAGACGTAAATAAAAATGTGGTTCAGAGAAAAGAACACAGAAACCTCCAAGTGATTGATACAGCGGCACGTATGGATCACAAATTCGGAACACCTCCCCGATCGGGAGGGAGCATGAGCCGTTAAGCCGAGCCGCAGGTTCGAGTCCTGGTGTTCCGATTAGCTCCTCATAATATTATTCCTAGAAAGACATCTGACTATTAATGGTTGGGTGTCTTTTTGAGGTACGTATTAAAAATTTATATTGCAATATTATTTATGATTTTGTAATATAAATAAAAAAGGTGCGTGAAGAAAATGCCAGAGGAATTAATTAACTTATTAGAGTCGATAGTAGTTGGATTATTAACTGGAATTGTAACAGGAGTCATTGTTACTAGATTTTATAGAAAAAAGGATGAAGCAATAGAGAAAAGCAAATATATTAATTCATTGATTAAATATATTCACAAGCTTCGAAACGTGATGTTTTTTCCGGGAGGTGATATACCTGACGAATACATTGAAGATATTTACAAGTTTGTAGACTGTAATAATCGTCCAGAAAAATATAATTGGATAAATTTTTCAGAAGAAGAGGAAATTGTGGTAAAAGCTGCAATTAAAGTTTGTGATAGCATTGCTTATAAGGCATTTGAATGCCGTATGAGAATGGGCTGGATGAATAGGAAAAATTATCCAGAAGAACATAAAGGAGATTTAGGAAAAAGTATATTAGAACTAAAATGCGATATATTTGTAATGAGTCAAGAGCTTACAAAATATGAAAATGATTTGATTCAATACAATAAAAAATATATATCACAATAATAAAATATAGATATTAACAGAGGCAGTTCTTCGGAGCTGCTTTTTCTATGCCAATTTTCGTACAGCGTGCACAGCACCAGCCGTTATTTCTTGCATACGGTCACCTCCTTTCATGATTGACGGCGGCAATCGGCTGTCGTGGATGGTGCTGGCAGGACTGTATTTTATTATATTTTTGAAAGAAGGTGAGCCTGAGTGACAAAAAAACAGAAGAGATTTGTGGAAGAGTATCTGATTGACCTGAATGCTACCCAGGCCGCCATAAGAGCCGGATACAAGGCGAAAAATGGTCAGAGAGCCTCTGAAATCGGACATGAGCTACTCCAGAAAACCCAAGTTTCAGAAGCAATCTCAGAGGCAATCGCAGAAAGATCCAAAAGAACCGGAATCAATGCTGACCGTGTTCTTCTGGAACTGGCCAGAATTGCATTTGTAAATGCAGATGATGTAATCAATGCAAAAGACGCAACACTAAAAGAAGATGCCTCCAGGGACGATCTGGCAGCTATACAGTCTGTGAAAGTAAAATCCTTTGGAGAAGATGGCATAGAAAGAGAAATCAAGCTTGCAGACAAACTGAAAGCCCTGGATATGCTTGGACGCCATCTGGCAATGTGGAATGACAGGCTTCAGCTCAGCGGTATGGAAGAAGAAAAATCAAAACTGGACAGCCTGATCAAGCAGATCAGCGGAGGCGGATAATGAGCAGCATGGATCTTGTGCTGTCTGAAAAATACAAAGCATTTTTGAAATGCCAGACACCGGTGGAGTTCCTGGAAGGTACCACGGCAGCAGGAAAGACTACAGTAGGAATTTTTAAGTTCATGCTGAAGGTAGCCCAGAGCCCGAAAAAGCTTCATATCCTGGCAGCAGACGACACAGGAACAGCAGAGAAAAACATTATCAACAAAGACCTTGGAATCCTGGACGATTTCGGAAGCCTGGTAGAGTACAACGGATCTGGCACCAAGGATGACAAGATTCCGCATATTCTTTTCCATACTTCATCCGGGGACAAAACCATATACGTTTTGGGATATGGAAACAAGAAAAAATGGAAGAAAGCCCTTGGCGGTCAGTATGGATGCCTGTACATCGATGAGATCAACACGGCAGATATTGACTTTGTCCGTGAAGCTTCCATGCGCTGTGATTATCTCATGGCAACCTTAAACCCGGATGATCCCAGCCTGGATGTGTATAAAGAGTATATCAACTGCAGCCGCCCGCTTCCTGAATGGGAAGAGGACACGCCACAGGAGATCAAAGACGAATTAAAAGAAGAACCAAAGCCCGGCTGGGTTCACTGGTTCTTTTCTTTTGACGATAATGCAGGGCTTCCGGAAGAAAAGAAAGACCAGATCATCCGGAACACCCCGAAAGGAACAAAGATCTATAAGAACAAGATCTTAGGCCTCAGAGGAAAAGCAACCGGACTGATCTTCCCGAACTTCAGCCGAAAGAAACATGTAGTATCTGAGAAATGGGTAAAAGCCCAGATGGCAGCAGGCAAAATAAAATTCAAAAAGTTTACCTGCGGTCTGGATACTTCGTACTCTTCAAAATCCCCGGATACAATTGCAATGGTATTCCAGGGCATTACGACAGATAGAAGGCTGATCACCCTGGCTGAGAAAGTTTACAGTAACAAAGATCTGGATCAGCCTCTTGCTCCATCCGATACAGCAGTAAAATTTGTTGAGTTCTTGGAAAAATGCCGTAAGGACTGGGGCTTTGCAAGGGAAACCTTTATTGACTGCGCAGATGCGGCTACGATCACAGAACTGCGGAAATACAAGCGCCTGAACGGATGCCTGTACAACTTTGTGGAATCCTACAAAAAAGTAGAAATTCTGGACAGAATCAAGCTTCAACTTGGCTGGATCCAGCAGGGCTGCTATCTGGTAGTGGATACCTGTACAAATCATATTTCAGAGATGGAGAAATATTCCTGGGATGAAGATAAAGACATTCCGGAAGATAGAAATGACCATACGATCAACTCCCAGCAGTACGGATGGATTCCATACCGTGACTTGATTGGATTTGAGGAGGAACAGAAAAGGTGAAATGGATGGAAAGATTAAATGAAAACATAAAAAAGACGGTCCGGAGCTGGCTGAATGTTCTTCCGGCGAACCCTTTTAACTTTCAGATCAATGAGATGATGGATTTCGAAGGACACGCAATTCTGAACCGTATCTGGTACAGGGGTGACGGAAACGAGCTGGAACAGATCTATCAGCAGAATGCAGAATTTGCAGACAGACACAAGTTCTGGGCAAGCAGATCAACCCCTGGAATGGACATGCGGAAGATTCATACTGGTCTCCCGGGGCTGACTGTTAAAGTTCTTTCTTTCACTGTTCTGCCGGACATGAACGAATTTGAATTTGAACAGCCGGCGCAGGAACAGCTGTGGAAAGAAATTGAGAAAGATAATAAATTTTATAAAAAGATTGAAAGCGCCCTCAAAGAAACACTGTTTATCGGAGATGGCGCTTTTAAAGTGGCAATAGATACAACAATCAGTGATTATCCGATACTGGAGTGGTATCCGGGGGAAAGGGTTGAATTTGTCTACCAGAGAGACCGAATCAGGGAAATCGTATTCAAGACACCATACAAAGAAAAAGGAAAAGTGTATGTTCTGAATGAGCGTTATGGCTATGGCTATATTATCAATGAGCTGTATCTTGACGGCAGACTGGTCGATATTAAATCTATAAAAGCCACTGAGAATCTGACAGACATTAAATTTGATGATTCGGTCATGCTGGCTGAACCATTTATGATTTATGAGTCTACCAGATATGAAGGCAGAGGCGGCAGCATATTCGATGGAAAGCTCGACAGCTATGATTCACTGGATGAGACATGGTCCCAGTGGATGGATGCCTTAAGAGCCGGAAGAGCAAAGACCTATATTCCGGAATGCCTGGTTCCACATGATCCTGAAACAGGGATGCTGATAAAACCGAATCCGTTCGACAACCGCTATTTTGCAGCAGAAGGAGATATGCGAGAGGGTCAGAAGAATCAGGTCGTTACGGACCAGCCGGTTATTCCTCATGACAGTTATATGGCATCATACATTACAGCCCTGGATCTGTGCCTGCAGGGAGTGATCAGTCCGTCTACACTGGGGATTGACACAAAGAAGCTGGATAATGCAGAAGCACAGAGGGAAAAAGAAAAGACAACCCTGTACACCAGGAACGCAATTGTAAAGGCATTGCAGGAAGTTCTTCCGGGAGTTGTTTCAATGTGTATCAATGCAGACAATATCCTGCATAACAAGAGCATTGAAGAAGTAAAGGTCAACATTCCGTTTGGAGAATATGCAAACCCGTCATTCGAAAGCCAGGTAGAGACAGTTGCCAAAGCGAAACAGGGTGGCATTATGAGCATTGAACGATGTGTTGAAGAACTGTATGGAGATACACTGGACGATCACTGCAAAGAAGAAGAAATAGCCAGATTAAAGGCAGAGCAGGGCATCCAGGACGTGGATGAACCAGGAGTGAACCTGGAGGCTGGAAACTTTAAGATTGACCTGGAAGGTGGTGGAGATAATGAAAGTAAAGGTGGCAAACAGAATATACCGGATGAACCGAAAGAAGTACCAGGAGTTTCTGGAAGTAGCAAAGGGGCAGGTACCGATGGGCGTGTACGCTCTGGAAAAGAATGATTATGCTGAGCTTAGAAATGATGCCTGTACCAGCAAAACAAAGCTTAAAGACATGATCCGAATATTCAAAAGCCAGGGCTTTAAGGTATATGCAAACGGGAGGTAACCGCAGATGCCGAAGCTTAACACCGTCTACGACATTGGAGCTGCCTTTGAAGCCATAGAAAATGAGCTTATATCTTCCATGATCCGTAATATGCGCCGGCACAAGCTGGAAGAGATCGATGAAGATAAACAATGGGCTATGTGGCAGGCACTGCAGCTGAAATCCCTGGAAAAGTACAAGAAGGACAACCAGAAGAAGTATGGCAAGCAGTTCAAGGATATCAATGCACAGATCAAAACACTGATATCCCTGTCCAGATCTGAAGGCGAGATGGCACAGGAGATTGCAATCTTGGAAGCTATCAGAAATGGATTTCCTGCTAAACGTATTTCCAAAGGGGCAACAGCTGAGTTCTTCAAGGTAAATGACAGAAAGCTGGAAACCCTGATTAACGCTACCATGAACGATATGCAGAAGGCTGAGATTGCTGTCCTTCGAATGGCAAATGACCAGTACCGCAAAGTGATTTACAATGCTCAGGTATATGCAAACACAGGAGCTGGTACCTATGAGAAAGCTGTTGATATGGCTACAGAGGATTTTGTAAAGGCTGGCTTGAATTGCGTGCAGTATGCCAACGGTGCAAGACACACGCTTGCTGATTATGCGGATATGGCAATCAGAACAGCCAGCAAAAGGGCATACCTGCAAGGAGAAGGCCAGAAGCGCCAGGAATGGGGAATATCTACAGTGATTATGAATAAGCGCGGAAATCCCTGTCCGAAATGCTTGCCTTTTGTGGGAAAGGTGCTGGTTGATGATGTGTGGAGCAATGGTCCGAAGGACGGAAAGTCACCGGTTACCGGAATCAAGTATCCACTCATGAGCAAGGCTATAGCCGCAGGTCTGTACCATCCGCGCTGTAAAGATAGCCACACTACATATTTCGAAGGAATCAGCACCCCGCCAGAGAAGAGTAGGTATACCAAAGCGGAGTTGAATGAACTGGTACGGAAGCAGGAACAGGAAAACCGGCAGCAGTACGCAAAGAGGCAGGAAAAGAAGTTTGGTAGGCTGGCAGAATTTTCTCTGGATCCGGAGAACCAGAAGAGATACGAAACTAGAAGACGCGAATGGAATGTAGAAGCACATCCGCCTTTTAAACCTGCTCAAACAATGGAGGAGGCACAACAGTATGCGCAACAGTTTTGCAAAGAGAGTATGTTGGATAGAGTCTTCAAAGGTAAGGCTGATTACAAGGGCATATCCTTGGAAAATGCAAACAGCATCAATGAAGGACTGAATGACATATATAGCGCGTATGATATTCCGAAAATCAATGGAGTAAAAACGATTGATCCAAAATCAGCAAAAGGAAAGAAAATCTTTACGAGTGAAGACGCGGTGATGGCTTATTCTCCAGTTGAAAACGGAATTTATATCAACAAAGCGGTACTGAAGAATGAAAAGACCCTGGATGACTATAACAAGAAGTCAAAAGAAGCCTGGGAAGTGGTAATGGATAACATAGATACACTTGAAGGAAACAAACGAGAACTTGCAGAACGCTATAAAGCAGCTGGGCGAAGCCTCATAGGAGACGGATCAGCAAAAGATTATATTACGCACGAGATGGGACATCACATCCAGTGGCAACTTTTTGATGCAAAAACTATAAACGAGATAGGTGAGGATGCCAAAAAGTATGCTGGTAAGATATCTGGTTATGCGACAGCAAGCAAAACAGAGTATTTTGCAGAAAGCTTCGCGGCATACATGAAAGGGCAAACCGATATTTTAGATCCTAAGTTTGTAAATTTTTTGGATAAAAAAGCTATTGTAAAAAAGGCACGTAATGGTATAATGAAGAAAAACGAGGATACACTAAAGATGGATTTGCAATTATTTGCTGAAAGCGATATTAAAAATCAAGAATCCGGCTCATTAAAACGTGCAATTCGAAAATACCAGAAAAGAATAAAAGAACATGAAAATAAGCTGGAAAATCCTGCACTCTATTGTTCAGACTGGAATGATAAAATGACCTGTGAACAGGAAGGCTTGAAACGCCATTGGAAAAAGGAAATCCGCAATTTCAACCAGGCAATAGAGGATAGAGTTAATGAATTGATGGAAAGGGGCGATTATAATGGCTGATGCATTAACAAGAGAAGGAATTAAATATATGATCGCACGATTGCTGGAAAATGCAAATGAAGCGGCAGAAGAAAGTAAAGCAAACAAAGATGATGCATATTGTGCCGGACGCAAGGTTGCATACTATGAAATGCTTGATATATTAAAAACTGAATTGGATATCAAGGAACAGGATTTAAAAGAGTTTGGACTTGATATTGATTTAGAGAATAAAATTGCATAAAATAAAATACCACCAGTCAGAAACGGCTAGTGGTATTTTTATACTTAAAAATATCAATACAGTTATAAAAACAATGATAGCACGCCATAAGACGTGTTATTTTTGTGCTTATTTTTAAGAAAGAGAGGATAAAGAACATGAAATTTTCAGAAGCATTCAAAATGATGAAGCAAGACATAGGAATGAAGCTTCCATCATGGGATGGATATTGGTGGTGGGATGAGGAGTCAAAAACAATTCTCATGTACACAAAAGACGGAAATTGTATGGATATCCGGGAAACCCAGGTTGTTGAGTATACGCTTCAAAACATCATGTCAGATGAATGGATTCCAGCGAATGGGCAGAATTGTCCGATTCTGGGAGGAAAGGCAACCTTTAGTTTTAGTGAAGCTATCAAGTATCTGAAACGTGGCATGAAAGTAGCACGTGAAGGGTGGAACGGAAAGAAACAGTACATTCAGCTTGCTACTGGTATTTCATATAGGACAGCAGCTGGTAGGATTATAAACTGTGAGCATGAAGCGATTGGAAATAAAGCAATCGCATTTGTGGGAACATCAGGCGTTCAGATGGGATGGCTTGCATCACAGGCGGATATGCTGGCAGATGATTAGGTAATTGTGGAGGAATAACAACATGGAGAATGAAGAATTTCTGAGATTATGTAAAGCAAAAGTTGCAGAGTATACCAATAGTCACATGGATGTTACAGACCGGCAGCAGGTGACTGTACATGATGTGTATGTGGTATGGAGCTGTAAGACTTTGCAGAATAACAAGGCACTGCTTAGCACTACGGTACCAGATGGCATGTACTATGAGCTGACATATAACGGTGATAAGAATGAACTGTATATGGATGCCTATAAGAAGTTTGAAAACAGATGTTTCAAAATGTAGGAGGAAGAAAATGAAAAGAAGAGCAACAAAGCGTATTGCAGCATTAATGGCAATTGTAATCCTGGTATGCTTCGCGGCTACGGGTTGCACAGAAGCTGATCAGGTGAGTGCGAATATTTCACAGGAGGCAGATAACTTCAATGTAACCAGAAAACTTACTGTTTTGAATGCCAGAACAGATACAATCCTGTTGGAATTGACTGGAACATTTGCACTGAAGAATAACTCTTCAAATGAACTGGAAGTAATTATTGAGACCGCAGAAGGGAAGTACCAGAAAGACTATGTTTATTTGAATGACTATACCATGTATGTAGTTGAAGACATTTCTGGATCGGATGTGGACAAGTACCATTATGAGATTAATTTTCTTCCACAGTGGGGATTTAAAGTCACACATAATGATTAAATTTGTGCCGGCGCAAGAGGAGGTAAAGACAATGAAAACTGTAGTAATTGAAGGTAAGGATCTGTTGTTCACACTTTTTAAACTTGCATTTTATATTTGGATAGGGATGTGGAATGTGAGGATTTTGCTGGTAGCAGTTAAGATGGTGATTGCGGTAGGTGTATATTCAACTTACTTTGCGGTAATTTTAGTTTCGGTTTATGGGATTTATTCTGCTTTCAGAGGGCTTAAGAAGACAGTTGCCAAAACAATAAGGAGGTGGTTATTTGAAGGTGATAGTGCAGCACAACTTCCGCGACAAAGAAAATGATCTGGTTCTTCGTACAGTCGGGGAAGAACTGGAAGTGTCCCGGAAAAGAGCAGAGTATTTAGCAAATTCGCAGCTGGTAAAGACCGTTGAAGATCAGAAAGGCGGTGATCCAAAATCTCCCATTGAGGCGCAGGGTTAAGCGTCTTATTTTTATGTCCAAACACGATAGGACATAAAACTGTGCGTGGCCGGTGACACCGAAGAAAATGGATTGCATTAAGAGTGACACTCTCAAAACGGAAAGGAGACCAGAAATGGCAGATAACAGCACAACACAAACTCAGAATACTACTCCACAGACAGAACCGCAGCCAGGCGCCCAGACAGGGCAGCAGGCAGCTCCAGCTATTGACTACGGAAAAATCCAGCAGATGCTGGATGGAACCCTTGCGGCAAAAGAAGATACTGCCCTGAAAGCTTATTTTAAACAGCAGGGCTTATCACAGCAGGAAGTGGAGCAGGCAATCACAGCATTCAAGGAACAGAAAGCAGCAAATCAGCCAGACGTTGTCGGAATGCAGAACCAGATCACGGAGACACAGGCGCAGCTTGCAGCATCTCAGAAAGCTGCTCAGGCAGCACAGGTAGAAAATGCAGCAACAATGATGGCTGTATCTCTGGGAATCGAAGCAAAAACAATTCCATACATCCTTAAAATGGCTGATTTAAGCCAGGTGATGGGAGAAGATGGAAAAATCAATGAGGAATCATTGAAAACAGCTGTGAATAAGGTACTGGAAGACGTTCCGGCACTGAAACCACAGATGGATGGAAAAACTGGCTTTACACAGGTAGGAACTGGTGGTAATCCGGCACAGCATCCACAGCAGACTACAACTACAAACCAGACAGCGGTACCGACAAAGCGTTGGAACCGTTGGAACTAAAAGAAAGAAGGTATAAGATATGGCATTAAATTATGCAGAACAGTGGAGTCCGGAACTCCTTGAAATCCTGATGCAGGGGACACTTACTTCCCCATTTGTAACAAGCAATGTAAGGTGGCTTGACGCCAAGACGTTCCATTTCACCCAGATGAGCACATCCGGATACAAAAACCATAGCCGCGAAGGTGGATGGAATAAAGGTACATACACCCAGACAGATGTACCATACACCTTAACACATGACCGTGATGTTGAGTTTATGGTAGATAAGGCAGACGTTGACGAAACCAATGCAACTGCCTCTATCCAGAACATTTCCCGCGTATTTGAGCAGACATGGGTAGTTCCGGAAACAGATGCGCTGTTTTTCTCCAAAGTTGCCCAGGCAGCTCAGAAGACAGAAGGCTATCATGGATCCACAGCAACTTCCACATATACGAAGGCAAAAGTTTTTGGAATGCTGAAAGATATCCTGGCAAAAGGAAAACTCAGAAGATACAAAGCGAACGGTTCTCTGATCATGTATGTTCGCAGTGAGATCATGGATGCCCTGGAGCAGTCTACAGAGTTTACTCGTAAGATCGAAATGACTCAGATCGCAGAAGGCGGCCTTGGCATTGAAACCAGAGTAACAGACATTGATGGGGTGCCAATCATGGAAGTAATCGATGATGAGCGATTCTATGATGCATTTAACTGGGAACCGGAAAATGGTGGATTTGAACCACAGAAAAAGGTAACTGCTGGAAGCGGTGTTGAAGCAGTGACCGGTGCGCACAAGATTAATGTACTTGTTGCTTGTGGTCAGACCTGCAAGACTGTACCGAAGATTAATAGCATTTATTATTTTGCACCAGGCACACATACTGAAGGTGATGGATATCTGTATCAGAACAGATCTTTCTCTGATGTATTTGTATTTCCAAATGGCCGTGATGGTAAAATCGACAGCATTTATGTGGATGTTGATACTGCAGAGGTTGGCGCCTGATAAGGGGTGAGAAAATGTCTTATGTACCATATGCAACCCCAGAATACTATACGGATACTTACGGTGGAACCCTGATTTTAGAAAATGACATTGCGAGAGCTCTGCAGATTGCGTCTCGGCACATTGATTCCCTGACCTACAACCGGATTGTAGGCCGGGGATTTTCCAGCCTGACACAGTTTCAGCAGGATATCATTCAGGATGTTGTCTGCCAGCAGGCAGATTTTGAAACCGAGAATGCGGACGAGATCAATTCTATACTTTCAAGCTACAGCATCAATGGTGTATCCGCTCAGTTTGGTAGCAGCTGGAACGTATTCACAGACAAAGGTGTGGCAATGAAAAGAGATCTGTATGCGCTGCTGTGTCAGACTGGGCTGTGCTGCAGGTTAGCGAGGTGAGCTATGAAATATCCATGTTTAGTACCCAAAAGGCTTTGCTGGACGGATATCAGTTTAGTGATGGAGCAGGAAGGACGGGATAAATATGGGGAGTCTCTTCCATGTTTTGAGTATTCCGGAAAATGCAATTATCAGGATAAAGCAAAGACGATCTTCACGGCTGAAAAGAAGATGGTTCAGATTACCGGATCCGCATTACTGCCGGGAGATATCTGCCCGGAGCTTCCGGTAATATCAGGCGGTACAGCAACCATATTTGGTGTCAAGAGAAAGATCCAGGAAGCCAGGAAAGCCAGAAATCCGGACGGTACCGTAAATTACACGGAGGTGCTTCTGATATGATCAAGGTCAATTCGACTGTTAAACTTAACTTTCCGAAGATCAATCAGCTGACACGGGCACAGGTGGCAGCCCTGGAGCAGACTGCAGAAGATTTACATACAGAAGTTGTGCAGGGGCAGGTGTTTCCAAGAGATACCGGTGCTTTGCAGGATGAGAGTACTTTTGTAGATACATCTGAAAGCAGTCACGGAAAAGCAAGTATCATATCCAGTACGCCTTATGCAAGACGTCTATATTTCCATCCAGAATTTCATTTTAAGAAGGATGAAAACCCGAATGCAAAAGGTAAATGGTATGAAGACTGGCTTCCGGGTGGAAAAAATGCTGACCTTGCAGTGGAAGCATTCAAAGAAAACTACAGGAGGCTGGCTGGTTTATGACGTTATCGGATATCAGAGATTATATTGAGACACTCACACAGGGGGCTGTGTATATTGGTCCAATTCCGGATAAACCGGAAAAAATGGTTGGGGTTTATAACAGTAAACACCAGCATGAATACAAGGTGGCAATCGGAGGCCCTCAGCTGGAATCCTATGGCACGAAATACGTCACTTTACTGGTACACTGGAATAAATCCCAGCGCGAGACCGAAAAAGCCGGAAAAGCCTTATTTGAAGCTGTCAGAGCCACCAGAAATGCAACTGTAAACCATGAAACTATTAAATTTGTCCTGCCAGTCTATGATCTTCAGGATATAGGCGTAGATGATTCCGGTATCTACGAGATGGTTATAGAACTGGCAGTGATTTTTGAAAAGAAAGGAAATAAGGATGAAGAATAAAATTGTGATGAACCTTCAGCTGTTCGCAGGTTCCAAGTCTGGCGTATATCCATGCTACGAGAACCAGTTTCAGATAGACACAGCAGCATCAGGTGGCACTGCTTCACTGAAAAATATTGCAGACTGTGAAACCTTTTCCGTATCGTTTGACAATGGAGTGGAAGAGTGGAACCCATATGATACAGAAGGATGGACCAGACGTTTAATGACATCCAAGAGCGTTACAATTTCAGTAACTGCAAAACGTAATGTCGGGGATGCCGGAAATGATTTTGTTGCAGGACTGGCATGGAAGAACGGAAGAAATGCGGAAGCTGATACTCAGTGGACTTTCCCGGATGGCACTGTTGTTAAGTTTACAAAAGCAGTTATCAATGTGAAGAATGTTGGATCCGGAGATTCCACAGCTGTAGCACCTCTTGAATTTGATATCATGAGCAATGGAAAACCGGAGATTACACCAGCTGCATAGTAAATACGGTTTTTTAGCAAGAAAAAAGGAGAAAACAAATGGCGAAATGTATTGATATTACAGATAAATTGAGCTTCGACAAAAATCCTACCCTCATCATTAAAGGGAGAAAATTTGTGGTAAATGCAGATGCAGGCACCATGCTTGAAATCATGGGTCTGTTCAAAGAAGACTCTTCTGATACAGAAGCAACAATTGCGGCTTATGAAAAGCTGTTCAGCGAAAAAGACCGTAATGAGATTAAAAAAATGCGTCTGCCTTTCAAAGATCTTATGATCGTTATCCAGACTGCAATGGAACTGATTCAGGGAGAAGAAGACCAGGGAGAGCAGTGACCCGTACTATGATCTGATAGATGATTTTGATCTGATCGCATCATCGTTTCAATCACAGTACGGGTTACGTCTTTCTAAGGAAATTCCAGCAGGGATGTCCTGGGACGAGTTTTCGGATCTTCTATCCGGAATAGGCCCGGATACAGCCCTTGGCAGGATCGTAGCAATCCGCGCAGAAGAGGATGAAGAGATCTTAAAACATTTCACCCTGGAACAGCGCCGGATCCGCCGCGAATGGAGAAATAAACAGGCAATGAAGGTTTCAGAGGAAGACAGAGATAAATTCCTGGAAGCTATGAAACAGGCATTTATTGATATGGCAGGAGGTGCGAATGGATAAAAACAAGGTAAAATGCCCCTTCTGCGGACACGAACAGAAAGTACAGTACACCCCGGATGCAAAATGTCGGGGTGTTTTCATCCGGTGCCAGGGGCGCCATTGTAAAAAAGAATTTGAAATAAAGATTAATCAGGACAAGTAGTGCCATGTGTCGATGTCCTCATGATAGAGGCAGGTGGCATATATGGCAACAAGTGTTGGACAGATCGGGCTTGACCTGGTCGTTAATCAGAATCGGTTTCAGTCGCAGATGCGCGGCATTGAATCTCTGGCAAAGAAAGCCGGTGCAACTCTTGCAGCAGCATTTGGCGTTAAAAAGCTGATAGATTTTGGAAAGTCATGCCTGGAGCTTGGCTCAGATCTAGCAGAGGTTCAGAACGTTGTAGACGTTACATTTCCGAACATGACTGCACAGGTTGATAAATTTGCCAAGAGTGCAGCCCAGAGCTTTGGGCTTTCTGAGACCATGGCAAAGCAGTTCACCGGTACCTTCGGGGCAATGGCGAAAGCCTTTGGATTTTCCGAGGAACAGGCTTATAACATGGGCTCCAGCCTTACCAAGCTGGCAGGTGATGTGGCGTCTTTCTATAATCTGTCACAGGATGAAGCATACACCAAGCTGAAATCCGTTTTCACAGGCGAAACGGAATCTTTGAAAGATCTTGGCATAGTCATGACTCAGAATGCCCTTGACAGTTATGCTCTGGCGAATGGCTTCGGTAAAACAACGGCGAAGATGTCAGAAGCTGAAAAGGTTGCGCTAAGGTATTCCTTCGTACAAAACCAGCTGGCAGCAGCCCAGGGAGATTTTGCAAGGACTTCAGGCTCCTGGGCAAACCAGGTAAGGATCCTTACTCTGCAGTTTGATTCCCTGAAGGCTACGATTGGCCAGGGACTGATAAATCTTTTCACTCCGGTTATCAGAGTGATCAACACGGTAATTGGAAAGCTGATCACTCTGGCAAACACCTTTAAATCGTTTACAGAGCTGATTACCGGTCAGAAATCCAGTAACAGTGCTTCCGGGCAGATTTCAGCTATTGGGAGTGCGGCAGCAGGCGCAAGCACCGGAATGGACAATGCGGCCAGCTCTGCAGATAATCTTTCCAGTGCCAATAATGGCGTTGCCAAATCCGCCCAGAAAGCAGCTGAGAAAATGCGTGCCCTCATGGGGTTTGACCAGGTGAATAAGCTGGACAGCCAGACAGACAGTACCAGCTCCACACCTTCTTCCGGAAGCGGAACAGGAACAGGGGGAGCAGGTGGGGCTGGAGTTGATTTCGGCAGTCTTGCCCAGGGTGAAACTGTTGTAGATAAAACAGACAAAAAGATGTCCGGGTTGTTAAAACGCTGCAAAGAGCTGGCAGCAGTATTCAAAAAAGGCTTTAAGATAGGATTTGGTGATTCTGAAAAGAGAATCAGTTCCATTACGGAAAATATTAAGAATATCGGGAAAACTCTGAAAGAAATATTTACAGATCCGGATGTTGTGAAAGCAGCAAATGATTGTGCCAATTCCTTTGCACTGTCGTTTGGAAAGATGATAGGTTCATTTGCCAGTATTGGAATAACGATTGCGTCCAATCTTACTGGCGGGATTGAAGGATATCTTTCTAAAAGCAGTAGCTATATACGAGGTAAATTAGTGTCTCTTTTCAATATTGCAGGAGACATTGCATCACTTGCCGGGGATTTCTGGACGGCATTTGCTGATATATTTTCTGTATTCGCTGGATCAGAAGGACAAGGGATTACCGCAGATATCATTGGCATTTTTACAGATGGATTTCTTGGTGCGATAGAGATCGGAGCACAGTTCATAAAGGATATTGAAAGCGTTGTAGTTACTCCTATAGTACAGAATGCGGAGAAAATTAAACAAACAATTGAGAATCTTCTCGTTCCGATTCAGACCGTGCTTGATACTTTACATCAGTCAGTGACAGATACCTTTTCAAAGATTTCAGAAGTATACGAAACGTATATTAGCCCGTTTATAACATCTGTTGCGCAGGGAATATCTGATATCGTACAGATTTTCCTGGATGGCTGGAATTCTAATATTTCACCTGTTCTTGATAATCTGGCCGAGAAGTTTTCAACAGTGTGGCAGGAACATGTACAGCCAGCCCTTGATGGAATCATTGTACTGGTTGGAAAAGTATTTGAGAACCTGCAGGCCCTCTGGGAAACATTGCTACAGCCATTGATTGAGTGGATTATTGAAAATATCATGCCAGTTATCGGACCGGTACTACAGGGAATTGGAGACCTTTTCCTGGATCTGTTGTCAGTAGCCGGGGACGTAATCAGTGGAATAACAGATGTGCTTAGTGGCTTTATTGATTTTTGCACAGGGGCATTTACAGGTGATTTTTCGAAATGTTTCCAGGGCTTTAAAGAAATCATGGAAGGCTTCAAAACGATTGCAGATTCTGTGATCGGTTTTCTACAGGAAAATGTATTTCGGCCGTTTGATGAGTATATTGCAAATATATTTGCAACAGACTGGTCGAAAAATTTCGGCATTCTGGGCGGTGTGCTTAACGGTTTCTTAAAGAGCGGGAAAGATACGATCAGAGATATCCAGAAAGTATTTGGCGGATTAAATGATTTTGTATCAGGAGTATTTTCAGGGAACTGGGGAAAGGCGTGGAAAGGAATAAAGGACATTTTCGAAGGAGTATTTGAAGGGCTGGCAGACCTTTCCAAGACACCGATTAATGCAATTATTGGTGGCTTCAATAGCGTACTTGGCACAGTGAATGGTCTCATTAATAAAGTAAATAATATCCGCTTTAAAATCACTGTCCCAGACTGGATTCCTGGGATTGGAGGAAACTGGTGGGGCTTTAACGGCTTTAGCATTCCAACTATAGGAACGATTCCAATGCTTGCCAATGGTGGTTTCGTAAAAGCTAACACGCCCCAGCTTGCAATGATTGGTGATAACCGGCACCAGGGAGAGATTGTTTCTCCGGAGGACAAGCTTCAGGAAATGGCATTAAAGGCAGCGGCTCTGGCAGCAGGTGGTGCAAATGATGCTGAACTGCTGGCAGTTCTGAAACAGATCCTGGCGTTTTTGCAGAATACGCCGATTGTTGCGTTGGATCCGGAATCACTAAGAAAATATTTTATCCGAAAAACCAACCAGAACACAAAAGCAACCGGAAAACCAGAACTGCTTGTGTAAGGAGGCATTATGGCAAAGAAAATATTGTGGTCAGGGAGCACGGTGCTCCCCTCTCCGGTATCGATATCTGTAAATGATCAGATTATCTGGAGTGCGAACACGGGCCGTAGTGCTTCCGGAAGCATGATCGGTGATGTGGTTGCAGAAAAGAAAGATGTAGCTATAAAGTGGGGGATTCTCACAGAAGCAGAGCTTGCAGCTATAAAAAAGATTATGGTTGCAGGCTTTTTTCCTATCTCTTTTCATGATGATGGGATAGATTTGACGATTACCACATATCGGGGAAACCTGACCAAAGAGGTTCTGGGGTATATCGGAGATGGAATTTTTTACTATAAATCAGCATCAGTGAGTATCATTCAAAAATAGGAGGAGACCAAAATGTTAAAAGGAACAAAATCAACATCCATGAATTTCAACAGCATGATCAACGACAAATCAGCTGTCTATATGTCTGCTCAGATTCCTGTAAACGGTAGTGCAAGCATCACTATTACCGTCCAGGACCGTGACCTGTACGAGGCAAACAAGACACAGTGCAGAAAAGACATTGAAGCATTTAACCAGTTAGTCTATGCGGCTGAGGACGAGCGTGTAACAGGAGGTACTGCAGATGAAACTGAAAAATAAAGATGTATTAAATTTTGTCAATGGCTGTGCTTCCTTAAGGGAGAAGCGGCTGCCGGTAAAGCTTGGATATGCGATCAAAAAGAACCTGGCAGCAGTCAGTGATGCGGCTAACGCCTATGACGCAGAGCGTCAGGAACTGCTTGAGAAATACGCAGCAAAAGGTGAAGATGGAAAGTTCCTGGTTGAGAACGGGCAGTATTCCATTGAGGACAAAGAGGGCTTTGCAAAAGACCTGGATGAGCTTCTGGCGATTGAGACAGAGGTTGGTATTCATACTGTTTCTGAGGAAGAGATTGAGAAATGTGATGATCCACGTTATGATGCCCTGACAGTGGCTGACCTGGAAACACTTGAGATCATGACTGAGTAGGAGGTGGTCCTGTGTATCAGTCTTCAGAAGCTTTTGGAAACCTGGTGCTACAGGATTCCCGAACTTTTAAAGCACTCATCACATATGATGATGTATCCATAACAAATGCCAAAAGTATCAAGTTTACTGGCGGAGCAGAAGGGGAGGATGATTTTTCCCTTGGCTCCACAGTGAGCCAGTACGTTACCATCACAATTCCGGATCCGGGAAAAGCCATTGAGGGGCATGAGCTCCTGGTCCAGATCGGAATGGAAGTGAACGGTCTGGTGGAATACATCCCCATGGGATATTTCACGCCTGGAAAACCATCCAGAAATGAAGAACAGATTGAGTTTACAGCCTATGACCGGATGATGAAAACAGAGCGTACATTCTCTATGGACGGAGACAGTACGGATACGGCGGCTGTTCTGAAAAGGATCCAGGAAATCACAGGGGTGATGGTTGTAACAGATGGTCTTTCCGGCATTTCCATGAAAGTTCCGAAAGGTTACAGCTGCAGGGAGGTCCTTTCTTACGCAGCACAGCTTCATGGCTGTTTTGCGGTATGTAACAGAAACGGACAGATTGAACTGCACAGCTACGTGGACAGCGGTTATACGGCCAGCACCGGCAGATACTGGGATTCTTTTGAACACAACGATTATCTGTTCCAGGTGGAAAAGCTTACCTGCTACACTGGCCAGGATGAAGAGGGGAAAGATGTTTCTGTTTCATCCGGAGACGGACCAAGGGCAGTGATCTTTTCCAATCCGTTTATGACACAGGATATCCTGGACAAAGTGATGGATTCCCTGAAAGGTTTTTCCTATATGCCAGGCTCCCTACGGATGATGGGAGACCCACGGCTGGATCCGTGGGACGTCCTCACCGTGGAAGACAGAAAAGGGGGCTCCTATAAGGTTCCGCTGATGAAACTGGAAAGGGAGTATGATGGCGGTTTTACGGATTCTGTGGAGGCTGTGGGTTTATCAGAAGATGAAACAAATGCAAACTGGAAAGGTCCTGCCACAAAAGAAATGGAGCGGTATTATGCACAGCTGGTGATGATCGACCACGCAATGATCAATAAGCTGGATGTGGATACTGCCAATTTAAAATTTGCAACAATCCAGAATCTGAATGCGGTCAATGCGACGGTACAGAACCTGGATGCAGAGTTTGGAAGCTTCAGGGATCTGACTGCTACAAATTTTACTGCCGCCAATGCAAAGATCAATATCCTGGATTCCAGTTATGCCAATATCAAAACCCTGCTTGCAGGTGGTGCCGGTGTGGGGGATTTGCAGAACATCCACCTTACTTCCCAGAATGCTGTGATTGACTCTGCACTGATTAGAACTGCAGTTATGCAGACGGTCACGGTCGGGGATCTTTTAAGCGGCACTATTTCCACCAATAAATTTATGATTACATCTGACGATGGCGGGATTAAGATCCAGGGGGCAACCCAGCAGTGGAGGGACGCAGACGGAACTGTCCGGATGCAGGCTGGCAGGGATGCAAACGGTGATTTTACCTTTTCCCTGTTCGATAAGACCGGAAAAGGGATTCTGCTGGATGCCACAGGTGTGAAAGAAGGAGCTATTGCAGATGGTCTGATCGTCAATAAGATGGTAGCGGATAACGCATCCATTGCCGGCACTAAGCTGGATATCCCTTCGGTGGTGTCGGCTATCAACGGCAGCTCCCAGAGCATCAAGAGCAGCCGGATCTGGTTTGACGATCAGAACCAGAGCCTGAACCAGTTATACAGCCAGATGAATACCAACATTGTCAGTGCTTCTACAACTGCATCCAATGCCGCCAGTACCGCAAATGCCGCCAGCAACACGGCAAATGCAGCTTCTGACGCGGCGAAGAAAGCCCTGGACACTTTGTCCGGGATTTCCACCCTGGATGCAATCGGGGCTTCCCTGGACAATGATGCGCATGTGGTCCATACCTACACGGATGGTTCCGGTGGGGATTACAGCAGCTGTCATACCACTTTTTCCGTGTATCTGGGCGATACGGATGTTTCCGATCACATTGACCAGATTGCGGTGAACGTTTCTGAAGGTGTAAGCGGTACCTGGAACCCGAAAACCAGAACGTATCAGGTCACATCAATGACTTCTGACAACGGCTACGTGGATATTTCGGGGCTTTACGGACTGGAAGGGAAAGTTCTCCTGGTCGGTGGAAAAGGGCTTGTTGTAGGCGGTAAAACGCTTGTTGTAAAGTCAATGGGCTCCTGGATCACCAAGAGATTTTCCATCAGCAAGGCAAAGGACGGAAAGATTGGTCTCAGTTATGACCTTCGTGTCAGCAGCCAGGTGATCCGGAAACAAAAGGACGGAAAGACTCTGGTTCCGGAAAGCGTGACTTTCTCAGCATTTAAGAATGACAATGGGATCATCAGCAGCTATTCCGGAATTTTTCAGATTGAGGAATCAAAAGACAATGGAAAGACCTATGTTTTGAAGTATGGTTCTTCATCTGCTGAGATCATGAAGATATATGCTCCCTCCGGAGCTGACGTGAACATGATCCGCTGTACCTTATATGATGCGTCAGGAGCCCAGAACCTGGATACCCAGACCGTCATGCTTCTGGCGGATGCGGAAGGTCTGGCTGATGATATCAAAGCCGCCCAGAACACCGCAGACCAGGCAAAAGCTGCCATTGTCACGACAAACCAGAAAGTAGCCAACATTGAGACAAGCGTGGATGGTTTAAAGATGAATCTGTCCGAGACGACTACAGACCTCCACGGTCTGGTGGGAAATTCACTTCTGTACAATGTCCGCTATCATGATAATGAAGACGGCACTACAACTGTGACTGCAGTTGTGTACCAGAATGGAAGCGAGGTCACAAAGAATTATCCGGCAGCATGGTTTTCCTGGCGTAAAAAGACTGAAAGCGGTGAGAGCTTCCTGGGATACGGCTACAGTATCAAAGTAAAGAATGAAGATTACATGTTTGGCGGTGTGGTGATCGGACGATTTACCACATACAAGACTGCAGCACTCATAGTAGGCGGCAAACTCCTTGTGATCGGAGGGAAAGCTGTCAATCTGAATGTAGATGCGGTATGAAGAAAGGAGATTAAGCTATGGCATTACCACAAGACGGCCAGGACGCAAACGGCCTCACAAAAGTAACACAGATTCCCGCAGGGAAAGAATTGATGTTCATCGATCCCACCACGAATGAGGGTGGGATTATTACGTTAGAGGATTTGACGAAGCAGATTTTGAATGGACTCGCTTCACAGGCATTTGCCCTTGATGCCGGACAGATGACACTTCTAGCGGCAATCAACAAATTAAATAGTGAAAGCTCAATAAGTCTTTGTAAAGTGATTTCTGGTAAAAATACATTTTCTTCGGAATTAAAAGGAAAATCACACAAAGCTATTTTTGGATTCTTTCATGAACCATCCGACAATCCTTTTTCTTTTGGAAGTGGGTATTTTATTGCTTTTCAAGCAACATATCTACAAGAAGCCAACAATTTTGTTGTTATTGGGGTTAGCCTCACTGGAATAATTGAAAATAAACCTGTTAGGTTAGAATGATGAAAGTCATAAAATTACATGATCTTTGTACAAATCTTTTTTTTCATATCGAACAACGAGGGAATTATTTGGCTGGATTATTAACTCCAATAGTATTTAACCTTAATTATGAAGCAGACAGATATGTTATAACTTGACGAATTACCCAGTCATTTTTTATCTCAGTGTTATTATTAAAAAGTGATATGATTTTCTTTGTTTTGTTAATATTCACAAGCATAGGTGTCCCTTTTTGCGTGATGTAATTAAGTATTATATTCTGTTCAGGAAGATAACTATCTGGAACATTGGCTATCGTAACAAAAGAATTACTCGCTAACATTTGTTTCGCTTCTATATTAAAATAAATGCTTGCAGTCCGTCCTGTTTTATAAAAACCAATCGTAGCTGTAGTGCCATAAATGATATCATCAGTTGATTCTGGATTTATAAAATTTTTTTTCATTTGTGAGTCACTATTTTGTTTGCTGGAGCTTATAGGAAAAAGTAGCTTCCTTACCATGATACCGATTATACTTGTGGTAAGGAGGTGATACTTTTATGACAGAAAATTTTATAAAAAATGTGGTAGCAGCTATGCAGGACAGTTTGACAGATGAACAATTACAGAAATTGGAAAACGTATTGGCAATTAATCTACACGGATTGGAAGTAAAAGAGGAATGTACGCAATTAGTAACATCAGAGAGGCATTGGGAAAGAATTCTGAAAATGTACATAGCCAGTAAGCGCTTAGAAAATTGTGCGGAATCTACTCTGATTGCT
>NZ_CAXUBQ010000042.1:0-21908 GCF_964249465.1 Ruminococcus sp. Marseille-P328
GATACGGAAGCTGCCACTGCGGATCAGATCCTGCCTCTGGTAAAATGCGAGCTCGGGCTTGCCTTTTTGCCCCAGCCGATGGCTGCACCTTCCCTTTTGAAAAAAGAGATCGTACAGATCCCATTAAAAGATGAAATTCCGGAGCGCCAGATCTGCCTGGTGTATGACAGCCAGCATCCTATGGGGGCTGCGGCAAGAGAATTAAAAAATACAATTCTGTTGATTACATAAAAGAAGCGAAAGAACTTGGTTTATTAAACGCGGCACCTATCCAAACACAAGTCAATTGATGAGTCGGGAACATTTTCCCAGCATTTCTGATGCTATTTTAATTCATTTGACACCTTTTCGCTAATTGTATGATAGATTTCCTTTGTCGCTGAATCATTTTCACCATTTACGACCAATATTTTTCCATCTATACTCATGACTACATATGAATGACAGGATGAATGGGTATACCTGATATAATCTCCATAAACATCATTTCTAAAATTTCCCATAGCATATCTAAGATTTCCTAAACCGTTGGTTCTATAATCATTCCGGTTCTGAGATGAATTTTCTTCATATGAGATACTGTCAATCTGCGCATAGTCCACTGTATAATCGCTCCAGCCTTGTGCCTCAATGGTAAAATCTTTATCCTCGAAACGAATCTCAATACTTCCCAAAAACAACGTCCATATACCGAATATAATGGTTAAAATGGCTATGATTCCGGATACTCCAATTGTTTTTTTGTTATACTGAATTTTTAATTTTTCTCCGGTCGCTATCTTTTTCTTATAAAATAGATAAGAATAGAGAATGCTGATGATTGCAGCTGCCATAATGCTTACGATATACAAAACAAGAGCAGCCATACTTTCCTCAAAAAGACCACAGAGCATACACAGAATACCTGATGCCATCCATAGTTTCCCACTGAATCTATGAGTTGCATTCCAGTTTTCCTCATCCTGCAATGTCCATATAACCCGGATTCCTATCGTATTATTCTGCTTTACCTTTGGCAGATAATTTCCTATAACCATGAATAGTAAGCCTGTTCCATAATACATGAATGCCATGAACAGGTTCTCCATGCCTGCTCCGGTATTTACCAATCTGGCAATGCCATTATAGAGCAATGTAATAACAGGTATCATCCATATAGTCATTCCTATAACTTTTGGACTCTGTTGTCGGCTTCTGTTATCATAAAATATGATTGCTACAAATATACAGTGCGTTACTACAAAAAATACATTTATCCATTTACCGTGTGTACTCGTAAAACCCACCAGGACTCCTGCAAGAATTACCAGTATAGAGCTAATTAATGAACCTCTATATTTTTTTATCATTTCCTTCATTGTTCGATGCTCCTTTCAAATCTGTGATCCACAACATGACATCTTCCAATACGGAAGTGTTTAATTCATAATAAATAAACTTTCCTTCTCTTTGGTTTCGGATCAAATCAGCTTCCTTCAATATTGCCAGATGTCTTGATATGGATGCTCCCGTCACTGAAAAATGTTCGCATATTTCTCCGGCTGAAAGCCGCCCATTTTTCAATAAGTTCAAAATCTCACGTCGTATTGGATCAGCCAGTGCTTTTAATGTATCCTGTATACCCAATAATTCATCACATCCCTTCATTTAACATTTAACCTAATTGTTAAACGTATTATAATGCAAGGAATATTATGTGTCAAGAACCAGTTACTTCAAAATATGGTTGACATTTATATTCTACAGATGTAGAATATAAACAATTTCTACAAAAGTAGAAAATAATAAACAGGGAGAATGCACTATGAAGACAGGAACAGTAAAGTTAATGACACTTATCACTACGGCGGTATTGGGAACTTTTTCAGCAGGAACGGTTCTGGCAGCAGAAAATAATGACTTTTATACACAGCCGCCAGCAGATTCCGACTGGGAAAAGGCAGATACGGAAGGTACTTATGCCAGCTACACGAATGGAAGTGATTATGTAAACATTTACAAATATTCACTTGATGATGTCAATATAGCAATTGCAAAATGCAATGATACGTATGAAGCCTGCTATCAGACTGTTTATTCAGAGGGGAGCAGTTTATATATGACGGTGGGATATGCAAAAGATGCAGATGATATCGGTGATGTCAGAAAATTCGTAGAATATATTTCCTATCCGGGAAATCCCTCCCTTACCAGACAGGCAGATGAAGATTCAACAGAAAATTCTGATCAGGAAAATACCGATACTTCCAATCCGGGAGGCAAGGGAGGTTCAGATTCTTCCAATGCAGACGTGAATGCTTCTGCAGATAACAGTGATGGTTCAGATATTATTTCCACATCACCACTGACATTAGTTGACAGTGATGGAAATACAATTGAGATCAATTACATTCTTCACAAAGATTATTCTTGCGAATACCGTGGAGATGATGGAATGAAATATACTGATAATGGGAATGAAACTTATACCGATGAAAATGGAAACACGTACTCAGCCCTAACTGATGAAAACCATTATCTTGGAACCACTCTGGAACAGCATGACCTTGAGGATTCGGACGGTAATACGGTAACCGTTACACAGACTACAAATGGTGATTATTATTTCCGCGACGAAAATGGTATCGGATTTTCAGACAACGGAGATGGAACCTGGTCAGATGAGAATGGAAACAGCTATACAGAAATAGACTGATATGGTATAATAAAACCGTTCCTACATTTGTAGAAAGAGGGAGAATGAGAGCGTGAAAAAAACATATCAGAGACTTCCAGAATCAGAACTGGATATTATGCTTGTTCTTTGGAATCATACACCTCCGATGAACAGAATGGAAATTGAAAAAGTGATCAATACGAAAAAAAGCCTTGCTCCGACAACGATCCTGTCGCTGCTGGCCAGGCTGGAAGCCAAAAATTTTGTGGAAGTGACCAAACAGGGGAAAATGAATCTGTATACACCTTTGGTTTCACAGTCGGATTATCAGGCACATGAAAGCCAGAGTGTCCTTGAGAAGCTTTATGGGAACTCTTTGAAAAAATTTGTAACGTCCTTGTATCAGGGGAAAAAGGTAAGCTCTGAAGAAATTCAGAATCTCAGTGACTTCCTTAAAGAACTAGAGGACAGGGAGAAATAGCGAACTATGGAAGTATTTGTTTTGCATATTTTGAAGCTGAATATTATTGCAGCAGTTGTAATTTTGCTGGTCAAAGTGCTTGCAGCTTTGCTAAAAGGTAAAGTCTCAGCCAGGTGGAAATATGTTATCTGGCTGATCGTGGCAGTCAGCCTGACAGTTCCATTACAGCTGCCGGCAGACCTGTCAGTTGTGACTTTTAATGTGCCGCAATATCGCACATATGACAGACAGAATCTGAATCCAAATGGCAGTATGGTCGGAACAGAAAATCAGGGAAACAGACTACAGAATTTAGAAAATATGCAGTCATTAAACAAAAACACACAGGATTCCTCTGAAAATTCTTCGCAGAAAGTGCCTGTCATGCGTGATTCAGGCAGATGGATGGGAATTGCAGCAGTGATTTTTACAGCCGTCTGGTTGGTTGTGGCAATCCTCAAACTTGCAGGAGAATTTCTGGCATATTACCTTTCTATGAAGGAACTGGAACGGATGAGTCTGTTAGTAAGTGATCCGGTGAGTATTCAGATGTACAGAGAGGTGTGTCAGAAAAAGCATGTACGCAGAATACCGGAACTCAGGCAGAATGCAGGTCTTACCACACCGCTTCTGGCAGGGCTTTTTCATACGAAACTGTATCTGCCTGCGACCGGGTATTCTGCCGAAGAAAGAAAACTTGTTTTTTACCATGAACTGACGCATTACGATCATCGGGATCTCTGGTATAAGATGTTTTTACGGATCTGTGCATCGATATACTGGTTTAATCCATTTCTTCTTCTGATGCTGAAAGAAGCAGATAAAGATATTGAGAATCTGTGTGATACAGATGTTATCCATCGGGTAAGCCTGGAAGAAAACAGGCTTTACAGACAACTGCTTCTTCGAACAGTCGCAATGGACAATCAGGTACCATATGTGAGCGCAAGCCTTAATGACAGTGGAATGGTATTTAAAGACAGGATCCTGTATATGCTCAATATCCGGAAATTTAGACGGGGACTGTTGCCGGGAATTCTGATGGCCGTTCTGCTTGTCGGAGGGAATCTGGCATTCAGTGTGTCCGCAGAGGCACCGGAAGAAACTGGAAAAACAGAGCAGGCAGAAGCTCATAATGAAAAAGAGACAGATCAGGTGAAGAATAATGTGCCGGATTATGCACCTTTTTCCGAAACGGTAAATAAGCAGGAAAGCGACGACGTGCAGAACCCTGGCGCAGATCTGTCACAAAATGAAGAAACGTCAACAGAAAGTGTGGATGCGGAAAATTATTCTGCAGCTGATACAGAAAATGAAAGCCAGGAGAATGGATCAACAGCTTCCGAAAGCAGTTCTGATGGTACCGGAAATGTATCACATAATGAAAATCTTCCGGCAGGCGTGCCATATACCAGTGGATTCAGTACTGCGTCCGGTGTGGCATCAATTGTAGCAGCAGGTGAAGGAGATGAAGAATCCAGAGTCCTTTACGATAACGGAGACGGAACCTATTCCGACTATTATGGATTCCAATACAGTTATCAGGGAGATGGGAGCTGGGCAGATGCCAATGGAAATTCCTACCGTACCTGGAATGATGAAGACTATAATTTCGGAACACAGCTGGAAAAACATGAACTCAAGGGCAGCAGTGGCACCGTTAATGTAAAAGAGACTACAAACGGAGATTATTATTACTGTGATTCAGAAGGTGTAGGATACACAGATAATGGTGACGGAACCTGGACCGATGAGAACGGAAATCTTTATGAAGAGTAAATGAAAAGAAACGTTTTCCGGAAGCAAATAAAGAAATGGAAAACGTTTCTTTTTTTATAAAATGTTATATGAGATATAAAAGCTATTTGGAAATATAATTATTTGATAAGAAAGACATTTTTATTTTACAACAAACAGATATTTTTATGATAAAATATTGGAAAAAATTTTGGACTGTAACAAAAGTTGTTGCAGTGTCTAAACTACATCAAATGGATACGGAGGAAGAAATGTGCGGGATCTGTGGATTTACAGGTTACAGACAGGATCAGAAGACAGTAATTGAAAGGATGATGAAAGCCATTGAGCATAGAGGCCCGGACAGTAAGGGATCTTTTTGCAGGGAGAAGATTACGCTGGGCTTTCGAAGACTTAGTATTATTGATTTAGAAGATGGGCAGCAGCCTATGGAAAGTGCGGATGGAAACCTTCATATTGTTTTTAATGGGGAAATTTACGATTATAAAGAACTGCGGGAAGAACTTGAGACTTTCGGCATTTCTTTTTGCACCCATTCCGATACGGAAGTTCTGGTAAATACCGTTCAGCAGTATGGGGAGAAGGCACTGGATAAACTCAGGGGAATGTTTGGGTTTGCAGTATGGAATGAAAAAGAGCAGACTTTGATGCTTGCAAGGGATTTCTTTGGAATTAAGCCCGTGTACTATGCCGAAATAGATGGGCACTTTGTATTTGCTTCTGAAATTAAGAGTATCCTTGCATTTCCAGGCTATGAAAGGAAAGTAAATCAGAAGGCACTGGAGCAGTATTTGTCATTTCAATATTCCCCTCTGGAAGAGACCTTTTTTAGGGGAATTTACAAACTGATGCCTGGACATATGCTTTTATATAAAAACGGAAGCTATGAAATAAAGACTTATTTCAAACCAAAGCTTACACCAGGTCAGTGGAACCATAAGACGAATATGGCGCAGCTGCGGAGCCAGCTTTCCGAGATTTTAAAGGATTCAGTGAAGCATCATATGTTAAGTGATGTGGAAGTCGGCGCATTTTTATCAGGTGGAGTGGATTCCGGTTATCTGGCTTCTTCCTCCGGTGCAGATCAGGCATTTACAGTGGGATTTGATGAGGGAGATCGATATAGTGAAGTAAACAAAGCTGCCAAAGTGGCAGAAAAAGCAGGTTTGAAACACCATGTGAAAATCATATCCAAGCAGGAATTCTGGGATGTCCTTCCAGATGTGATGTATCATATGGATGAACCACTTGGGGATGCCTCCGCAGTTGCACTTTATTTTCTTTCCAAAGAGGCTGCCGGTCATGTTAAGGTAGTCCTTTCCGGGGAAGGTGCAGATGAACTTTTCGGTGGATACAATATTTATAGAGAACCGGAAGCATTAAAGAAAGTTGCCTGGATTCCATTCAGGCTTAGACGTGCTGTTAGAAAACTGGCCGCAAAGCTGCCAGATGTGAAAGGTCGGGATTTTCTTATCCGCGCGGGAATGAAAGTGGAAGAACGTTTCATTGGAAATGCGTATATCTACCGTGAAAAAGAAAAAGCGCAGATTTTGAAAAATAAAGTAACAGGACCTTCCACGCAGGAATATTTAAGACCATTTTATGAAGAGCTTGAGTCAGAAAACAGAGGATCACTTCAAGACATGGAAAAAATGCAGTCTGTAGATCTGAACTACTGGCTTCCTGGCGATATTTTGCAGAAAGCAGATAAAATGAGTATGGCACATTCCCTGGAAGTCAGGGTACCATTTCTGGATAAAGAAGTTTTTGACTTTGCAGCAAAGCTTCCGAAAGAAACTAAGATTGCAGCAGGTACAACCAAATATATTTTCCGTAAAGCTGTTTCAAAATTTCTTCCACAGGAAACCGATGAACGTAAGAAACTTGGTTTTCCCATTCCAATCCGTGTGTGGCTGCGGCAGGATGACTGGTATCAGATGGTAACAGATTTATTTACCTCGAAAGAAGCAGAAGAATTTTTCCATACAGAGAAACTGCTTCAGCTCCTGAACGACCATAAAGATAAAAAGGCAGATAACAGCCGTAAAATCTGGACAGTTTTAACATTCCTTATCTGGTACGATAGATTTTTTGCTACATGTTCGAAGTGAGAGAGTTGGTTATGAGACGGTAATAATAAAATAACTAAATGGATATTCACAAAGAAAAAATGGAAGATAGGTATTAAGCTTTCGTATAGGAAGCTGCATGCCAATCCATGGTTTATGAAGAGCAGACTTCATCATAACTATTTGAATAATTTATCGAAAGAAGGAAAAAATGAAATTATACCACTACCGCTCAATAAGCAGTGCATTATTAGAAATTGAAAATGGCACTTTTCATTTTGCATCGAAAGAAGAGTTAAATGATCCGTTGGAAGGGTTTGTACGTGTTTTCTGGCAGGGAGATAAGATGGCCTGGGAGGGATTGTTCAGACATTATATATATAGTGTAGCGCGTGTACTGGAACTCTATATTCTGAAAGCCGATGATGAAACGTTATATCATGGTACTTTGGTTGCAGATGTTCATTGCTATAAAAATAACTTTTTTGAGAAAATTTTATTGAAATTAGGAGAAGAGTTCATAACGGATACAGATGTACAAAATCTGGCAGGAGTTTATGGTGACAATTGTTTGAAAGTATCAGAAAAGGAACTTCAATATATTCTTTTTTATATTCATAATAATGCACTAATTAGGTGTCTGGAAGAATTTAAGAAAAATAAATTTGTACCTGTAGAAGAAGCTGAGAAACAGATTAAACTTGGAGCTGTGATTACCAGACTTAACAGTATCATACGGAGAATCAAAAAGTATCTGGATGGAAGCATCCCATGCCTGGAGGAATTGGAAGAAACGCGACTTCCATACTTTGAGAAAAATGCGGACAAACGTGAAAACCGCTGGAGCCAGATCATTAGTGGAAGTGATCTGATTGATACCATCTAAAAAGCAGACAGCCCGATATTTTCGGGCTGTCTGTCATTGGATTAAGGAAAGATATGAGGCAGGAAATACAGTCATTTTTTGCAGCATATCTTTTTTTGTATCATTTTGTCTATATTTTAAAGAATCCTGTTCATGTACAGGGGTTCATCAGTTGGTTATACTAATAAAAAGCGGATGTGATAGTTTATGCAGAAGAAAATCCGGCCGAATACCGGAATTCTCTTCTGGCATTAGCGGCAAACTTTATAATAGTTTGCGTAGAAATTCATCACATATAAGATATAAGCTTTTAAATTTTTCATTTCGTTCACCTCTTTTCTTAACTTACAAGTGCATTATAGATCACCTGAAAGCGGATTACGTGCCAAATGAAAAGAAAAAACAGACAAAATTTGCAGAGGAGAGAAATTATGTTTCCGGTTTATGAAGAGAAAAAAGAAAACCTGCATTTACATTCCCGCATTGCCAGACATGAATCCCCTCATCTGCACAATTCAGTTGAATTCATCTATCTTACAGAAGGATGCTTGGAGCTTGGAATGGGCCAGGAACTCTTTCACATGAAGGAAGGTGATTTTGCAGTCCTTTTTCCGGAAGTGATCCATCACTGCCAGGTCTTTTCAGGAGAGAATAATAAGGCATGCTATCTGTGGGCGCAGCCCATACTTTGCGGACAATTTGCTTCTGTTATGCAGAAATACTGTCCGAAAAATCCTGTAATTAAAAAGCCGCAGGTCCACCGGGATATTGTAAATGCAATTCGGTGCCTGAAGCTCGATAAAAAGGAGCAAAATCCTAACCTTGTTGTGGAACAGGCTTATGTGCAGATCCTTTTGGCCAGAAGTATCCCGGCATTTAACTTACAGGAAAAGAGCAGTGTGGAGAGCAATGATATCATTTATCAGACTGTCTCCTATATTGCAAAACATTTTAAAGAAGAAATGTCCCTGGAAAAGATGGCAAGAGATATGGGAGTAAGTAAATTTACACTTTCGCGTGTCTTTTCCGGAACTTTTCATAGAAATTTTAACCAATATTTAAATGAACAGAGATTAAACTATGTCTGTGTTCATTTAGAGTGTACTGACAAAAGCATTACGGACATTTCCATGGATGCAGGATTTGAAAGTCAGCGGACTTTTAACCGGGTTTTCAGGGAACGCTACAAAATGACACCAAGAGAATACCGGAATCTGTACAGAGAAAAGTTTGTTCTGCAAAATGAAATCATATAGAAAAGAGAGGATAAAAATATGCTGAGTGAGAGTATTGCAAAACTGGTACAGTATGGAGTCGAGACGGAACTGATACCAGAATGTGAGAGAAATTACACAACAAATCTTCTGCTGGATGTATTTTACGAGGATGATTACACTGCACCGGAACAGGAATTTCAGAACATTGAACTTGAGAAGGTTCTGGATGAACTGTTAAAAGAGGCAATTGATCGGGGATTGATTGAAGACAGTGTTGTCTATAAAGACCTGTTTGATACCAGACTGATGAATTGCCTCATGCCACGACCTGCAGAAGTACAGACAACGTTCTGGAAAAAATATGGGGAGAATCCAAAAGCAGCTTGTAGGCGGTTCTATTTTAAGCCATGACCATTTCCAGGGAGGACATTATACCTTCGCAATGGCTAAGGCACCGATTGAAAAGCATGTGACCATTCCTGGATTTGAGGATGTGGAAGCGGGAATTGTAAAGTGGCCGTTATCAGTGCTCCGTATCCGTCATAAAAATCCAGAACGGTTGATTGACCTTGCAACACATGTGCTGCAGGCATGGAGAGGCTATACAGATGAAGCAGTCTTTGTATTTGCCAATACGGACGGAGAACCACATAATACCATAACCCCAATTGCCCGTAAAGTGGAAGATGTATACGAGCTGGATCTGACACTTCGCAATAATATTACGACGAAAGAACATCCACTTGGTGTATATCATCCACATGCACAGTACCATCATATTAAAAAGGAAAATATCGGACTGATCGAGGTAATGGGGCTTGCAGTTCTTCCGGCCAGATTAAAAGAAGAGCTGGAGCTTTTAGAGGAATACATTTTATCTGGAAAAGATATTTCTTCAAATGAAAAAATAACAAAGCATGAGGACTGGGTGAAAGAATTGCTGGAAAAATATCCGGATATTAATGCAGAGAACATTCATGCAATTCTTCAAAAAGAAGTAGGACTGGTGTTTGTTCATGTGCTGGAAGATGCCGGAGTTTATAAATGCACACCAAAAGGAAGAGAAGATTTTATGCGTTTTGTGGACAGTTTATAGGACGTATTCTGACCGTGATTATAATGAATGCTGTAGTATGAAGTACAAAACTACAGAACAAGAAAATATTTTATAACAGCAGTTGCAGCCGGTATCTCATGATATATAAAATGAGAATATCGGCTGCTTTTCATTATTTTTACCCCTAAAAGGTAATCTTCTGAAAACCAAAACTGTAGTTTGGATCTCAACTGAAAAAAATTAAATTTTTTTGTTACCATCCACTATTTTTTACGATATATAATATGAATGGAAATATTTTTATTCAAAAAGGCGCCTTATCTGTTGCTGGTCAGATTATGGACAGTGACTTTTATCTTAAAGAAACCCGGAGGACAACCTGTAAATGAATGATGATGAAATTATAAATCTGTTTTTGAAAAGAGATGAGAATGGAATTATAGAATTGAGTACTAAGTATCATCCCTATTGCTACAAGATTGCCTGGAATTTATTGGCAAATAGAGAAGATGCCGAGGAATGTCTGAATGATACCTGGTTTTCAGTATGGTCACAGATTCCTCCTACGCATCCTCCTGTATTGGCACACTTTTGCGGTCGGATTACAAGAAATCTTAGTATTGACCGTTTAAGAAAAAAGTTTGCAGGCAAGCGCCCGGATGTTCATATGGCAGATGTTATAGAGGAAATGGATCAGCTAAATGTATCTTATACCGTGGAAGAACAGCTGGCGGAAAAAGAACTGATGGAAACCATAAATCGTTTTTTGGAAGAAATGTCTCCAAAGGACAGAAATATTTTTGTACGAAGATACTGGTTTTTGGATCCTGTTTCTGCAATATCCAAAAGGCATCATATGTCAGTGGGAAGCGTGAAAATGAATTTATACAGAAACCGGAAAAAGCTGTTGAAACTGTTGGAAAAAGAAGGAGAACGCATATGAAAAAGTTTGATTTTTCAAAAGAATTTGGTAATATTGATCCGAAATATATAGAGGAAGCAGAGCGGGAATGGAGTGACAAAAAGGAAAACTGGAGACCAAAAGGGTGGAGCAAAGCAGCAGCTGCCTGTGTGATTGTCACCTTGGGTTCTGTTATCTTTTCTAATCCGCATATCCAGGCTTCAATAAAAAATATTACATTGTCCATAGGAGAAACCCTTGGTTTCCCCAAAAGCATTGAATCTTATACGGAAGTGTTGAATACCTCTAAGGAAGACAAAGGAATTACTGTAACATTAAAAGAAGTTGTTCTGGATAATGGGGTTCTGTTAACAAAGGTGCATGCAGAAAAAACATCTTCCGGGCAAAAGGGCACGGATGATGTCCAAGATGCCTGGACCTTTGCCAATACACAGCTTGACATTGATTATCAGAAAACTACAATAAATGGACAGAAAATTGAAGAATACGAAAGCGGACACTATCTGCCGTATTCGGATGAGGATTTACTAAATACCGGACTGGATGAAAATGTCTATGATGCTGTTCTGGAATCCCGCTTTTCCCTTGATGAGGATTTGGGAGAAAATCCGGAAGTACATTTGGTACTTGGTGCTTATCAAAATGAAAATCTTGGCGAAGATTATTTTGCAGAATTTGAGTTTGATTTTTCTATTCCTCATGCGGAGCTTATGAAACAGACAGTTCATAAAAAGCTAGAAGATATTTCTATTAAAACAGAAGAAGGAACCGTGAAATTAACAGACTTTTCCATGAATAAACTGCAAAGTATAATTGCGGCAGAAATTCCGGAAGAACTTGAGGAAAAGCTGTATAAAGGTAATGAGATGATGCTTATGGGGACAGACAGTAAAGGAAATCAGGTACAGTATGAACTGCGCAGTAATTCAGCAGATGGTAAATCTCAATGGAGTTTTAAAACCAGTTTCTGGGGCATGTATCAGCTGGATTCTGACGGTCCGGTTCTTTTACTCCCGGATATTGACAGCGATTATCTGGAATTACAGCTTTATACCAGAGAGCCTTATATGGCTGCTGCAGACACTATCTGGGTTGATGACGATTTTGTAGAAATTGGTGAGACTACAGAAGAAGTGGAAGAAGTTCCAGAGGATACTTTGGAGGAAGAAAATCCGTCAGATGCAGAGGAGCAGGTTGAAACTCAAATTATCGGAGGGGCAGATGCTCCCACAGAAGTAAGGCTTCAAGACGATACAGACCAGAAAGAAAATACCGACGCAGCAAATAAAACGGATGAAGATTATGGAACCGAAGAAAGCGCATATGATGGAACTACAGGTGAAATCACTGCAGAATCTGACTGGACACCTGTCGGTGAAAAAATAAGGATTCAGATTAAGTAGAGAAACGTGAATCTGTTTCCCAAAATCCCATGTCAAAGAAGCTTTGCATACCTATTTTTTCGCTGTAAAAGGTAAATTGCTTTTCATTCGGCAGAATTTTTTATATAATCCAGGTGAGAAGCAAAACCGATTGGAAGAACAGGAGCAGAGCAATATGAACATTGGAACGCAGATATTAAAAATACGAAAAGAAAAGGCGCTGACCCAGGAGGAATTTGGAAAAATATTTCATGTTACCAGACAGACTGTGTCTAATTGGGAGAATGAAAAGAGCTATCCGGATCTGCAGATTCTCATAGACATCAAATGCCGTTCTGGAAGTCATGGAGTTTATACCTCCAAGGTCGAAGATCTGCATGAAGATTATCTTCGTCCTCAGGAAAACGGAAGCCATACAGACTGCGATTATGTGTGCGTGAGCAATGATAAAATGACGTTGTCAGCTGCTGGAAAAAAAACGATTGCATTTAATGCTTCTGAATACACTCAGGAGGAACTGACAAATAAAAAGCACGGCTATGAACTTGAAAAATGTGGAAGCACTGTACTTTGTATTGATTATTCCCAGAATGGTATCGGTTCTAACAGCTGTGGACCGGTACTTTCCGAGAAATATCAGTTAAATGAAGAAAAATTCACATTTGATGTGAAACTGGTTCTGCATAATAGATAATTAACAAGATTTAAACATGACAGGCATGTCTCTAAACAGGGATGTGCCTGCTGCTTTTATGCACAATTTTATAGAAAAACAGACGAAATATAATAAAAATCGCATTTTGTGCATGCTTTGTAAAAATTAATTCATATGATTTTTGAATGGCAAGTTTTATAATTGGATAAATAAAGCCTATAAATGTATCAGATTAAAAGAGGGTAGGGAAAATGTATAAAGTATTGTTTATAATGCACTTTTAAAACAGTATCGTGATAATGGTGTAATCTCACAGTATTTGACTGCAATGGTCCATATCTTGCTACCAAGAAGGTTGGTAAGAACACCCCAAAGGCAGAACAGATTGAGCAGGATAATAAACTGCGGATGGACTGGAACAGAGAGGTTGACAGGGCTGTCATAAGTGAGGTTCCCATAGAGGATATTTTACAGATAAAGAGGGAACATATCACAGAGCCAGTAAAGAGATCGATTGAGCAATACGGCAATAAGCCCGAAATGCTCTCGCTTATCCTGAATATGGCAATAGCAGAGCTGGTACTGCTTATCACAAAGGTGCTTGAGGCTATAAAAGGCATTCACAGCAGGCAGCAGTGTGAAAATACTCACGAAGATAAAAACAAAGCCCAAAAGCAGGACAACGGAATACTTACAGCAGATGTGTTACCGCCAGAGCCTGTTATGATACCGGAAGCAGCCGCTTATCCGAAGTTAAAAAAGATAAAGACAGAACTGGACAGCCAGAATGCCATTATCTTTGAAGCTGAGAAACTAAGAGGCAGTCTTGAAATCGAAATGTCAAACTTAAAGGGACTGGCGAAGCTCATCAGAAAAGGCGATTTGCAGAGAAAGATTGACGAAAAGACGGATTATATCAACCGATTAAAGGCAGGACTCTCAAACATGGTTCGTAATAGCGGTTTTGAAAACATGAACGAGTTCCTGCTGACATTCAGAAAATGCAGGAATGCTTATACGGATTATCAGAGACAATACGAAAGCTGGAAGAATGCCTGCAGAAAACCGGATACACCTACGCATAAGGATGAAAAACTGTCGGATAAACTTGCAAGACTACAAAGGGAAGCCGCTGAAAACCAGAACAGTATCAGCAGGCAGACAAATGACAGAGGGGTAAGATAATATGCTCTTTGTTTTATATTCTTTTGACGGAATTACGATAGAATATTGGAACTTAACATGATATAATAATAGAAAATTTTTAGAAAGAAGTGAGAACGATATGAAAATTATCCGAGGTAACTACTCAGTACAGTTGATGTAAACTGTTGGCAGATTGTGCTGAGGTTAAAAGAAACTTGCCAGTAGTCGTTGACTGTACTGCTCTGATGCTTGAAATACAATATGTAAAGGAGTACAGTTATGCGTTATATAAAAGAAATATTAAAGAAAAACAGCATATGGGTATTGGTCTACATTGGACTAGGTATATTTAATTCATTTGTGGCTAATTACAAGGTTGACTATTTCCAAAAGGTTATTGATGGATTGGCTGATAGAACACTTGCATTTGCAGGAGTTGCAACATATGGCTCTATTTTGCTGGTAAATTACGGTATGAATTATCTGGATAATTACCCTGAAAAGAAGTTGGAACATGGTATTTATCTGGATTTTAAGCTTTTGTCACTTAGAAAAATAAGTACAATCGATTATACGGAATATCAGAAAATAGGTACGGGCAAACTTGTTCAAAGGATTGAGAATGGTTCAGCAGCAGGAAGAAATGTATTATTCAATTTCTGGTTGTGTTTGATTCGTGACTTACTTCCTACCATTGGTTTTAGTATATACTTTATTTGGGAAATAGATGAAAAAGTCACTTATGTACTGTTTGTAGGCTATACGGTTATTTTTATAATAACCAACATTCTATTGAAGTTTCTTTATAAAATAAAAGAAAAGATTTTGAATAGTGAAGAACTATTAAATCACTATTTGGTCAGAGGCTATATGGAAATGTTGGTATTTCGTATGAGTAAACAGTTCCCGAGTGAAATAAAGAAGACTTGTAATGCAAAAGAGGATATTGTTTCATCAAAAGTAAAAATGAATATGATTCATGAAGCATTCTTCACAATATTTGCACTACTTGTGGCAATGTTAGATATTGGTATTCTTTTTTATGCATGGAAAACGAAAAACCTTACAGTAGGTTCTGTGGTTGCACTAATTGCACTGATTGAAAATGCTTATACGCCAATTGCCATTTTTAATGTACTTTATGTCCAATATAAATTAGACAAGGCGTCATATAAGAGATTTGAGGAATTTTTAGGCTTAAAAGACGATGTTCAATTAAGAAACGGTAACGCAATAAATACAAATGTTGGAAAAATTGCAATAAGAAATTTATCATTCCAATATGAGGAACGGAAAATTATAGATGGCTTGAGCCTGTCAATACAAAAGGGAGAAAAAATAGCTTTTGTAGGAGAAAGTGGTTCCGGAAAATCGACCTTGATTAGGATATTATTAGGGTTGCTAAAATATAATCAAGGAGAAGTTCGCTTAGGAGACATGGAGTTAAAAGAAATTTGTCTTAATAATCTGTATGATAGAGTTAGTTATCTATCACAGGATGCCCCTGTTTTTGACGGAACAATAAAAGAAAATCTGGTATTTGAGAAACAAGTGTCAGAAGAACAAATGCTGGAGGCATTGAGTGAAGTGCAACTATCTCATTTAGTTGAAAATCTTGCGGAAGGTTTAAATACTGAAATTGGTGAGAAAGGTACTTGTTTATCGGGTGGAGAAAAACAAAGACTTGCATTAGCTCGCTTGTGGTTTGAAGACTCCGAACTTGTCATTTTGGATGAAGCAACATCTGCAATGGATAATTTAACAGAAGAAAATGTAATGAAATCAGTTATGCAAAAAATGAAAGATAAAACTGTCATTGCCATTGCACATAGATTAAATTCCATTGTAGGTTTTGACAGAATTATTCTCTTTAAAGAAGGGAGGATTGTTGGACAAGGTACTTTTGAAGAACTACTACATACAGATTCTTATTTTATGGACTTGTATAATTCGAATGTGAAATAATTGTTTTTTTTAGGTTGAAACTTGTAAAAATACAAAGGGACTGTTGCTCTTGCACTTTTTTAATTGTTAGAGGAGCAGTCCCTTAGTGTACTTAAAGTTCAATAGAGTCTTCTGTGTCTACCCATATCTGCATAGTTCCATCCAGATATAGTTTTGCATATTCAAGAGGTTCATCAATAGCAAGAGCATTTAATGCACACTGAGAGCATGGTGTAGTTTTAATACCATCTTCAGCCTTATCGCAGTCAATACGAAGCATATAACCAGTATGGGTGTAGATGTCTATGCTGTTCCGGTACATATTGTATTCTGCAAATACTGTTCTCATCGTATCCTATCTCCTTGTCATTCAATCAATCATTAGTTACAAAAATCAGAAGCATTTCAATCAGTCCACCATGTCACTTTTATTTTGTGTTATACTGTTTTATATGATTTTCTTGCCCTTGTATTTGCCCTTATCAGAGTTCGTAAACATTGACGGGACGATATAACACAAGGGAAACAATAAGGGAAAGCTCACCTGCGATAAACCCAGTGTTTTCAAGGGCTTGCGGAGAATTTAATAACAAAATATAACAGCTATTAAATCTCTTAAAACAGGTGAAATCTCAATCGGAAGTTGTAGTAAAGGAGCTTACAATGGGGTTTTGGATTTTTATGTTGATTATGGATTTGCTTCTTCCATTTACGATGATTGGTTTTGGAAGATATTTTATGAAAAAGGCTCCAAAGGAAATAAATTCAGTATTTGGATATCGGACTTCGATGTCTATGAAGAACAAAGACACATGGGAATTTGCTCATAAATATTGTGGTAAAGTCTGGTATGTCTGTGGAATGGTTATGTTGCCGATAACAGTAATATTCATGCTTTTAGTGATTGGAAAAAATGAAGATTGTGTTGGGAGTATAGGAGGAATTATCTGTGGTGTTCAACTTATTCCTTTAATTGGGTCTATTCTCCCAACAGAAATAGCATTAAAAAAGAATTTTGATAAGAATGGAACAAGACGATAAATTCAAGTTGAACAAAATCGCTGCGCGATGGCCTGCCAAGGCTATGGCGCAGTTTTTCTTTACACTTTAATAAAAAGCAGTGGAAACCAAGTCCTACAAGTAGTATTGTTAAGTCACCACAACCAACAATCAAACAGGATCGACATCCCCACTGCCTATGATAAGAATACCATTGAGCTGCCTTTCTGGCAAGCAGTTTTATTATGCTAATGCTCCTCCATGTAAGCAGTGTTTATACATTTACGATTTACTTTACATGGAGGATTTTATTATGTACGAAGAAATTTTTAATCAGATTAGATCTGCTGCGAATAAACGGAATCTCAAGGATTCCACAATTCATGCATACTGTACCAGTGTTGCTCATTTTTTGAACCACACAGCCAAGGATATAGATGCATTAACAACTGACGATGTTGATACATTCCTAACTGAAAAGAAACTTTCCGGGATTTCACCAGAAACATACAATCACTACCATTCAGGAATCCGCTTCTTTTACAAAAAAGTATTGAAGATGAATTGGGATGATGATGACATACCTCGTATGAAAAGGGTCAGAAAGTTACCAGCGGTGCTTACAAAAGCAGAAATATCAGCTATTCTTGATGCTACACCAAATCTGAAGCATAAAGCTATGATCGCTACTATGTATTCAGGTGGACTTCGTGTTTCAGAAGTCACACACCTTCATTATGATGATATTTCACGCACAAACAAAACCATACACATCCGCGATGGAAAAAGCCGATCTGACCGTTATACTTTGCTTGCAGACCGGACGCTTGAAATATTGACAGAATACTGGTTTCAATGTGGCAGGCCAAGAGGGATTCTGTTCCCAAGTTCATGGACAGGGGATTATCTTACAAAAGATAGTGTCATTCAGTTTTTTCGTGAAAGCGCCGAAAGAGCAGGCATTCAAAAACACGTCTCCACACATTGTTTGCGTCATAGTTTTGCAAGTCATCTGTTTGAGTCAGGCTGCGATATAAAATATATTCAGGCTCTTTTGGGACATCGTGATCCAAAATCAACAGAGATTTATCTGCATGTAAGCAATAAAACTCTGCTTGGTATTAAAAGCCCATTTGATGAGATGGGTGGTGAATGATTATGGATAAATCATGTACGATACAGGATGTATTTGAACGGTTCTATCCTTCCTATGAAAAGAGGAGTAACCCTCCTGCTCATCACAGAAAAACGGCTTATCACATCAGAAACTGTAAAACAGGAGTTTTTGGTGTAAACATCAGTGTTTGTGAGGACTGCGGATGTATCAGTGTTCACAACAACTCCTGCAGAAGCAGATGCTGTCCCATGTGCCAGGAGTTTCCGAAAGAGAAATGGATTGATGCACAAAAAGAGAACGTATTGGATGCACCCTGTTATCATGTAGTATTCACAGTTCCTGAGGAATTGAATTCCATTATTTACAGCAACCAGAAGCTGTTATATGATGCACTGTATCATGCTGCTTCAGCCACATTGAATGAATTGTCAAAAGATGCAAAGTATCTGGGAGCTGATATAGGGTATATCTGCATTCTTCATACCTGGGGCTCTGCAATGAATTATCATCCTCATATTCATACCATTGTTCTTGGAGGTGGGCTTGATGATGAAAATAAATGGAAAGACACAGGTGGAAATTTTTTTCTCCCATATGGTGTCATCTCAAAATTGTTCCGTGGAAAATATCTGGATGAGTTAAAAAGCCTGTGGAATGATTCTAAGCTTAAATTTCATGGTACAGCAGAGAAATATCAGAACAGCTATCGTTTTAAAGAACTTCTTGATAAGTGTTATGAAAAGAACTGGGTCACTTACTGTAAAGAAACTTTCAATGGTGCACAGTCGGTTATCAATTATCTTGGAAAATATACCCACAGGATAGCAATCAGTAATCATCGAATCAAATCCATGACGGATACGACAGTTACATATGCAGTAAAAGACTATAAAAACGAAGGCCACTGGAAAGAGAAAACAATTTCAGGAGAAGAATTCATCCGTCGATTCATGATGCATGTTCCACCCAAACGATTTGTCAGAATCCGGCACTATGGTCTGCTATCATGTAGAAACAAGAGAAAAAAGATAACTCTCTGCAGAAACCTGCTTGGATGCAAGAAATACATTTCTACATTAAAAAATCTAAATGCAGTAGAAATGATAAAGGTTTTGTATCACATTGATGTATGCAAATGTTCTTCTTGCGGAGGGAATATGGTATCACCCCGCAAAGATAAATACAGTTCTTCTTTTCATGCACATATGAGATGTTAAAATCTACAATTGCATAGAATAAATGACTTCCGCATAGGAGGTTTGTTTGTCATGCCTGAAATTGATTTCTTGAATAAAAAAACTTTTACCAAAACACCCAGTATGATAAACTTAAGGAAAAGAGCAACGATTGAATCCCCATAGCTATCGGCTAAAGGGACGCGACTTTGTTCACCAAGGTAAAATCGAAATTGATGTAAACGAAAGGGCAGTTTTTATCAGAACTCAAGGCTGCTTTTTCGTTTACACCAACTCCGATTGTTTCCTTAACAGTTTGTCGAACTATCAAAACGCCCAAAACAATATACTATATAATCAATGGGCAGCCGACTTAATAACGAGATTGTCTGCCATTTTTTATACCTATTGCGGTTCCCACAAATTTGTTCAAAAGAAGCTTTTATTGCTGCAAAAACTCGGCATCCTCAATCTACACAATCGGAAAAACCATGTCTTCGCCAAATTCTATGCTTGCACTTCCCCTGGATTCTGGTTATAATAAAAGTTATTGCTAACGGCTATTTCAGGAATAATACTAAAACGATTCTATTACTATGATTACAATAGTGACCAAACCCGTTTTTTGAACTCAAATTATGTTAAAAGACGTGACTGTTTTTTATAATGTTTGTGGCCAAATTTTAATTTCATGAAATAGTACCACGGCAATCCATGTTTCGCAAAGCTCACGTATATTTTGTTTAATATATACAGTTTATGAAAGGAAAAATATAAGAAAATTAGCACTTAGTAATGAAATATTACTTAAAGTTGATAAAGCCGCACGGTACATTGGCGGTGAAGTCAACTCTGTTGAAAAGGATAAAAAAGATGTGGCCATTCGTCTTGTATTTTCCTTCCCGGATGTCCAGAACACGATTTTTTTACCTGCTCCCTTTTTAAATCACTTAGTACTATTTGCCGTTATTTCCTACCTTTTTATCTGTATCATTTTGTATTATTTTGTGTTATTTAAGCTTAAAAGGGATTTAATAACACAAAATAAGCCTTTGACAAAAGGCCATTTTTGACCACCTTTTGCAATCACTTTTCCGTTTCAGACTTCGTATCATGCCTCTTTTATGTGACAAAATTTGATATTTTTGTAAAAACCAGATTTTTGTACGAACTGTCAATTATCTAAAAATACTTCTTATAGCTGCAGTTCGCTTTCCAGACGGCTATTGCTGGTATTTTCCTTATAGTGTTATGGAATGACATATTGTATTACAGGGTTTATTTGACTGTATGTGACATAAACTTATATAAAAATATATTGCCCCCATTTTTTCTTTATGGTAATATAAAATCATAAAATGTTATCAGTTAACCAATTATACAGGAGGTGGGTATTATAGTACGTCAGACGAATCTGGCACAGACCATTGACCTTATATCAGACCGTGCGAAATATGATGAATGTGCGAAAAAAATATTGACTTACAAGGCAATCATAGCATGGATCTTAAAATCCTGTACAAAAGAATTTTCTCAATACAGCGTAAAGTTTATTTGTGATAACTGTCTGAAAGATGACGTAGAAATTTCTAAACATGCTGTCCACCAGGATCAGCTGGACCGTGATGAGAAACTAAACGGAGACGAAAGAATCGAAGGTTTGAATTCAGAGGCGAATGCAGTCAAGGATCAAACTGTATATTATGACATCCGTTTTAAAGCCTATCTTCCTGGAAACCCTGAACCTATACAACTTATTATCAATCTGGAAATCCAGTTGAATGATACTCCTGGATATCCACTTGTAACCAGAGGTTTTTATTATTGTGCAAGAATGATATCAGAACAGTATGGAACCGTATTTACAGATGAACATTACGAAAAGATTCAGAAAGCTTATTCCATCTGGATCTGTCCAGACCCAGCTAAAAAACGCAAAAATGGTATTTTCAAATATCACACAATTGAGGATACGATACTTGGAAAGTCCTATACAGATCCTCAAAGCTATGATCTGATGGAAGTGGTGATTGTAAATTTGGGAGATGCAGACAAAGAAAGCGAGCTGGAGATTCTTGATCTGCTAAATGTCCTGTTTTCAACGTCTGCCACGCCAGAAGAAAAAAAGAAGCGGTTACATGAAGATTTTGATATTGCCATGACAGAAGAATTCGAGAGTGAGGTGAGAGACATGTGTAATCTAAGTAGAGCTCTTGTAGACCAGGGAATTGAACAAGGAATGAAACAGGGAGTTGAAAAAGAAAAAATGTCCCTGGCCCAAATGATGATCGAGGAAAAGGAACCTGCCGATAAGATTTCAAAATATACAGGCTATGCTATCGACAAGTTAAAGGAAATTGCAGCGGCAATGGGACAGACACTTGTGTAACATATGATTTTATAGGAAGAGGCTGTCCTGAAAACGTAGTTCAGCGATAACCTATAAACAAGCATTCTAAATAAGCTCGCCTTTTGGCGGGCTTATT
>NZ_CAXUBQ010000043.1:0-20945 GCF_964249465.1 Ruminococcus sp. Marseille-P328
AAGTAATCGTCAGATTGTCGCCTGATGATAATACCATTCCATGAAGCCATTCAAGAGATTTGCTTTTAAATGTGACTGTTTTAAAATCTGTAGAAACAGATATTAACAGATCATTGTCTTGGAATGAGTGGAAAAAGCTTGTTTCTTAATACAAAATCTTTTTACACGATACCCAATTATTACTTGACTTATAGGCTACAGTGATTTGATTAGTATTAGCAAAAATTGCGCAAGCGTCAGAGCCGTATGTAGAAGGTAAAAAAATTCCAAAAGACCATGCTGGAATTTTCTCACCAGTATTTCCCACGTTAACACTTGTTCCTCCAACACTTAATAATTTTGCCTTAGTTCCATCCGGCATTTGTGTAATTCTCTCGGCAATATTGGGAAGCGAGTCACTATTTAGTGTGTTCAATGCCTGTATTATCGTCTTCTGTCCGGCATCCAGGGCAAATGCCTGTGAAGCGAGTCCATTCAAAATCTGCTTCGTCAAATCCTCCAACGTAATAATCCCACCCTCGTTCGTGGTGGGATCGATGAACATCAATTCTTTCCCTGCGGGAATCTGTGTTACTTTTGTGAGGCCGTTTGCGTCCTGGCCGTCCTGTGGTAATGCCATAGCTTAATCTCCTTTCTTCATACCGCATCTACATTCAGATTGACAGCTTTCCCTCCGATCACAAGGAGTTTGCCGCCTACTATGAGTGCTGCAGTCTTGTATGTGGTAAATCGTCCGATCACCACACCGCCAAACATGTAATCTTCATTCTTTACTTTGATACTGTAGCCGTAACCCAGGAAGCTCTCACCGCTTTCAGTCTTTTTACGCCAGGAAAACCATGCTGCCGGATAATTCTTTGTGACCTCGCTTCCATTCTGGTACACAACTGCAGTCACAGTTGTAGTGCCGTCTTCGTTATCATGATAGCGGACATTGTACAGAAGTGAATTTCCCACCAGACCGTGTAGGTCTGTAGTTGTCTCGGACAGATTCATCTTCAAACCGTCCACGCTTGTCTCAATGTTGGCTACTTTCTGGTTTGTCGTAACAATGGCAGCTTTTGCCTGGTCTGCGGTATTCTGGGCGGCTTTGATATCATCAGCCAGCCCTTCCGCATCTGCCAGGAGCATGACGGTCTGGGTATCCAGATTCTGGGCTCCTAACGCATCATATAAGGTACAGCGGATCATGTTCACGTCAGCTCCGGAGGGAGCATATATCTTCATGATCTCAGCAGATGAAGAACCATACTTCAAAACATAGGTTTTTCCATTGTCTTTTGATTCCTCAATCTGAAAAATTCCGGAATAGCTGCTGATGATCCCATTGTCATTCTTAAATGCTGAGAAAGTCACGCTTTCCGGAACCAGAGTCTTTCCGTCCTTTTGTTTCCGGATCACCTGGCTGCTGACACGAAGGTCATAACTGAGACCAATCTTTCCGTCCTTTGCCTTGCTGATGGAAAATCTCTTGGTGATCCAGGAGCCCATTGACTTTACAACAAGCGTTTTACCGCCTACAACAAGCCCTTTTCCACCGACCAGAAGAACTTTCCCTTCCAGTCCGTAAAGCCCCGAAATATCCACGTAGCCGTTGTCAGAAGTCATTGCTGTGACCTGATACGTTCTGGTTTTCGGATTCCAGGTACCGTTTACTCCTTCAGAAGCTTTCACCGTAATCTGGTCAATGTGATCGGAAACATCCGTATCGCCCAGATACACGAAAAAAGTGGTATGACAGCTGCTGTAATCCCCACCGGAACCATCCGTATAGGTATGGACCACATGCGCATCATTGTCCAGGGAAGCCCCGATTGCATCCAGGGTGGAAATCCCGGACAAAGTGTCCAGGGCTTTCTTCGCCGCGTCAGAAGCTGCATTTGCTGTGTTGCTGGCGGCATTTGCGGTACTGGCGGCATTGGATGCAGTCGTAGAAGCACTGACAATGTTGGTATTCATCTGGCTGTATAACTGGTTCAGGCTCTGGTTCTGATCGTCAAACCAGATCCGGCTGCTCTTGATACTCTGGGAGCTGCCATTGATGGCTGATACCACCGAAGGGATATCCAGCTTAGTGCCGGCAATGGCTGCGTTATCTGCCACCATCTTATTCACGATCAGACCATCCGCGATAGCTCCAGGCTTCACGCCTGTGGAATCCAAAAGAATCCCTTTTCCGGTCTTATCAAACAAAGAAAAGGTAAAATCCCCGGTTGCGTCCAGGCCTGCCTGCATCCGGACAGTTCCGTCTGCGTCCCTCCACTGCTGGGTTGCCCCCTGGATCTTAATCCCGCCATCGTCAGATGTAATCATAAATTTATTGGTGGAAATAGTGCCGCTTAAAAGATCCCCGACCGTGACCGTCTGCATAACTGCAGTTCTGATCAGTGCAGAGTCAATCACAGCATTCTGGGAAGTAAGGTGGATGTTCTGCAAATCCCCCACACCGGCACCACCTGCAAGCAGAGTTTTGATATTGGCATAACTGGAATCCAGGATATTGATCTTTGCATTGGCGGCAGTAAAATTTGTAGCAGTCAGATCCCTGAAGCTTCCAAACTCTGCATCCAGGTTCTGTACCGTCGCATTGACCGCATTCAGATTCTGGATTGTTGCAAATTTCAAATTGGCAGTATCCACATCCAGCTTGTTGATCATAGCGTGGTCGATCATCACCAGCTGTGCATAATACCGCTCCATTTCTTTTGTGGCAGGACCTTTCCAGTTTGCATTTGTTTCATCTTCTGATAAACCTACAGCCTCCACAGAATCCGTAAAACCGCCATCATACTCCCTTTCCAGTTTCATCAGTGGAACCTTGTAGGAGCCCCCTTTTCTGTCTTCCACGGTGAGGACGTCCCACGGATCCAGCCGTGGGTCTCCCATCATCCGTAGGGAACCTGGCATATAGGAAAAACCTTTCAGGGAATCCATCACTTTGTCCAGGGTATCCTGTGTCATAAACGGATTGGAAAAGATCACTGCCCTTGGTCCGTCTCCAGATGAAACAGAAACATCTTTCCCTTCTTCATCCTGGCCAGTGTAACAGGTAAGCTTTTCCACCTGGAACAGGTAATCGTTATGTTCAAAAGAATCCCAGTATCTGCCGGTGCTGACCGTATAACCGCTGTCCACGTAGCTATGCAGTTCAATCTGTCCGTTTCTGTTACATACTGCAAAACGGCCATGAAGCTGTGCTGCGTAAGAAAGAACCTCCCTGCAGCTGTAACCTTTCGGAACTTTCATGGAAATGCCGGAAAGACCGTCTGTTACAACCATCACCCCTGTGATTTCCTGGATTCTTTTCAGAACCGCCGCCGTATCCGTACTGTCTCCATCCATAGAGAATGCACGCTCTGTTTTCATCATCCGGTCATAAGCTGTAAACTCAATCTGTTCTTCATTTCTGGATGGTTTTCCAGGCGTGAAATATCCCATGGGGATGTATTCCACCAGACCATTCACTTCCATTCCAATCTGGACCAGGAGCTCATGCCCCTCAATGGCTTTTCCCGGATCCGGAATTGTGATGGTAACGTACTGGCTCACTGTGGAGCCAAGGGAAAAATCATCCTCCCCTTCTGCTCCGCCAGTAAACTTAATGCTTTTCGCATTTGTTATGGATACATCATCATAGGTGATGAGTGCTTTAAAAGTTCGGGAATCCTGTAGCACCAGGTTTCCAAAAGCTTCTGAAGACTGATACACAGGACCACCTCCTACTCAGTCATGATCTCAAGTGTTTCCAGGTCAGCCACTGTCAGGGCATCATAACGCGGATCGTCACATTTCTCAATCTCTTCCTCAGAAACAGTATGGATGCCAACCTCTGTCTCAATCGCCAGAAGCTCATCCAGGTCTTTTGCAAAGCCCTCTTTGTCCTCAATAGAATACTGCCCGTTCTCAACCAGGAACTTTCCATCTTCGCCTTTTGCTACGTATTTCTCAAGCAGTTCCTGGCGCTCTGCGTCATAGGCATTGGCTGCATCACTGACTGCTGCCAGGTTCTTCTTGATCGCATAGCCAAGCTTTACCGGCAGCCGCTTCTCCCGTAAGGAAGCACAGCCATTGACAAAATTTAATATGTCTTTATTTTTCAGTTTCATCTGCGGTACCTCCTGTTACACGCTCGTCCTCAGCTGCATAGACTAACTGGTTAAATGCTTCAATGTCTTTTCTGCACTCTGCCCTGTTTGCCTCGTACAAGTCGCGGTCCTGGACGGTAATACTGGTGCTTGCGTTCCCAGCTTCCGGGATCTGTGCAGACATGTAGACCACAGGTCTGCCGTTGATCATGCTGTTGAAATTCATGGATACTGATTTTGTTCCTTTTAACATTTTGGTTTCCTCCTATTTTTGAATCAGGTCCACAGCCACACCCTGGTACGTCTTCACACCTTTACGGTAAGTATATACAGGGTAGGCTGGAGCGCCTGCATAAAATCTTTTTGTTACTTTGGTATTTGTCCCTGGATCCAGGAAAGTCACATTAAAAAAAGCAGGGGAAACGGCTTTATCAATCACCACTGCCTGCTCTCTTGTCAGCGGCGGCCAGCTGCATTTCAAAGTATATTTAATCGCAATCAGGTCTCCCACCATCTCGCCATTGGCTGCACGTCCGGTATTTTTTGACCATATTTTTTCTTTGGTCACGGTAAGACCATTCAGCTTAAGACCTGGCATTGGTACTCCATCAATTTCAATATCTGAAGATGTTTTTGTAGTAGTTGTTCCACTGCTTACAAAGTCACTCAACCGACCACCTCCTAACTAAATACTGGTTTCCCAGTAGATTTCTGATACTGCTGTCCCTTTTTTCGGACAATTTTAAACAGCTTGTCTGCATCACCTTCCAGGTAAATATGGATCTCTGTCTCTCTGTCTTTGGACTGTGATCTGCTCTCCAGCGCATTTACCACAGCATCATATACACCGGCACGGATACCTTCGATAATCTGATTATTGTTGGCAACGGCATTTTTGCTTCCCATTCGGCCGACCAACTCAGGGCCGCTCTCGCGTGCCATGAACATTTCACCGTTCTCTGGGAAACCGCCTTTGGCATACCAACTCAATCCAAAGCTTGGTGTAGAGAAACTCACAGGACCTACGTTGTGTTTATTCCAGGATACGGAAACATGCGGTAGCGGAATATGTACGGAACCAAATCCACTGGCAAAGTTCTGGATTGCATTTTTTCCGGTATTGAACAAATCTGGGATTGCATTGCTGATCTTATTTGGAAGATCCTGAAACCAGTCCCCTATGCTGTCCCATTTTTCACTCAATCCATCTTTTAAACCAGATAAAACATTTCCGCCAGTCTCAACCAGCCAGTCCTTGGCATCTGACAGCTTGTCCTTCACCCTTCCTGGAATTTTCCCAATCCAGGTTAAGGCAGAACCGATATTATCCTTCAGACCTTTCAGGAGTCCTGAAATAATAAAGCCACCCTGTTCAGCCATGACTGTCGATGGACTGTGGATTCCGAATGCATTTTTGAAACCATCGATAAATGGATCAAAGATATGCTGCTTGATCCAGGTACCGATTCCCTTCACACCATCAACAATACCTTTGAAAATACCCTCGACTACATTTCCACCGCACTCTTCAATCTTCTTCTGGAAATACTGCTTTGCCTCCTGCACTTTTTCGCTGATTACGCCTCCCAAGAAAGCCGCAAGACCTCCAAAGGCCGCACCGATCAGTTCAAAAGTACGGTCTGCGATTCCATTCCAGTCAATTGCCGCAAGACCTTCCCAGACTTTTTCTCCCAGCTGGTACCAGTCAATCCCTTCAAGAGCAGTTATTCCAAAATCCAGCAGACCTTTCAAGCCATCGGAGAATGTATCTCCAATGCCAGCAAAGTCAACCGTCTGGATCGCGCTGTTTACAAATTCAGACAATGCATTACCGGTTCCGATCCAGTCAAAATTCTCTATTGCAGTATGAATAAAACCTATAACTGTATTAATCCCGCTTCCAAGCGAATGCCCTACCAGTCCCCAGTCTGTTGTCTGGATAAATCCGTTCAGTCCATCCGTAATACCTTTTGCAATATTAAAGACCGTCTCATTGATCAGATTCCAGTCAAGACCGCCAAGAGCCCCATTGATACCGTTTCCTACGGCATTTCCCAAGCTTCCCCAGTTGAAATTCTCAGCAAAGGTATTAGCAGTTCCGAATACCGTGTTGATTCCCTGGGATAGCGTATTCCCAACTAAATTCCAGTCCGTAGCCTCTATGAAACCATTCAGGAATGTAGCTGTGCTCTTTGCAATCCGGTTGCAGGTATTCTGAATAGAATCCCATGGAATGTTCTGCAATGCTGAATTCAGCTTGCGTCCGACTATTCTGCCAATTTCGGTAAAATCAACATTTCTCCAGGCTTCCTTGATCTGCGCTGCAAGTGCTTTCATTTCGTTTGAAACATTCAGTGTCTCAAACATGTCCTTTCCAGTAAGGCCGCCAGTACCGGCACTGTCAGAAGAACTGGAACCGGACGTATCATCCAGTTTATTGATCTGGTCGAACCCAAGAAGTGTGCGCTGCAGCTTTTTATTTGCATCATTTGCCTTGTTGGCACTCTTTGTGTTCTTGTCAAGACTTGCAGCATAGTTCTGGTTCAGCTGTTTGGCTTTGATAAAGGTACCGGCGCCGGTCAAAGCACTGGTAAGCTGTCCAATTGCATTTACCACAGAAATGATTTTCTGGATTACTGCATTCAGGATTGGTGCCACAGTATTCAGTACCGGTGCAAATGCTGCTGCAAAAGCATTTTTCAGCTGAGTCAAGGAAGACATCAGCATGGAAAGGCTGTTATTGGTATCCCCGCTGTATTGAGACAGATTTTTGAATCCATCCACCAGTGCACTCCGTAGCTTGTTCACCAAGGCAAACAGGCTTCGAATTCCCAAGGAATACTTCAGCAGATTTTTCAGTCCGCCGCCAAAGGAACTGCCATTGTCTTTTACTCCACCAGTGAACCGGTTTAGGATAGGAATTCCGCTTGTGAATTTCTGAATCAGTGCACCGAATAAACCAGATGTACGTCTGATCACACCGCCTACTTTTGAAAATGCAGAGGTGACTCCGCCAAGGATTCTTACCAGTCCACCCCAGCCTTTCGAAACCGCTGATGCACCGAGACCTGCTACCTTACCAATTCCGCCGACAACTGATTTTCCCAATCCCATTGCCTGCTTTGGAAGAGATACCGTTCTCTCTACATCCGCACCATTTGCTTTCATCTCTGACATCTCAGTTTTATATCCTTCAACGGCATTCTTTGCCTTTTCGATGTCATATTGCAATGATTTCCATTCCCTACTCTGTTCTTTGACACCAAGTGCCTCCAGTTTTTTCTGCTTTTCAAGTAAATCAGCCAAAGCATCTCTTGCCTGGCCTGCTTCCTCCCGAAGCTCCTGAAACTCCTGCGTTGGAACCTTTATCCCGGATTTTATCTGAAAGTCTTTTACCATTCCCTTTAAAGAAACAGAGGACATTGTTTTTCTGATTTTCTGCAGCATCCCCTGGATCTGCGATGTACTTTTCGCAGTGTCCTGTTTGGCACTGTCCAGTGCTTTTTTCAATGGGCTCTTATCCGCTGTCACGGTAACCTTTAAGGTTGCAAGATTCTTATCGTCTGCCATTCATTTCACCTCCTCAGGGCATAAAAACTGGCAGTCGGGTTATAAGCCTAACTGCCTTCGTCTGTTTACTTCTGCAATATATGCTTTTCTTCGTTCCCTATAATCTTCTATCTGCTGTTTCAGCTGATTCTCTTCCCAGGACTTTTTCTCTGCTTCAAAGAAACTGGGATAATAATCCCAGGGATGGGGCATTGCCTCTTTATCACCAGCAACAGGTGCCAGGATATTAAGTGCAATCACTTCTGCTATAATGAAATCGTCCTGAATTTTCAGCTTACGTTCCTGCTCTTTCCGTCTGCCGTAGCTTTCCAGCATGTCTATGATCTCATTTACAGAAGAATTCCAAAACAGGTCAATGGAAATACCTGCATCAAGGGCATATGGGTACAATTCGCTCAGAAACTCTGAGGTTGTCTTTACTGGTTCTCCAGCTCCTCCATGATGCTCTGAGCCTGTTTCTCCGGGAAAAAACCCGAAACCACCAGGGTAGGGATTACCACCTTTTTGAACAGATCAACCTGGTTTCCACCTTCCTCTGTCCAGGAATCGTAAATCTTCTGGATATCCGGGTAATCAATTCCATGCTCCCAGGGCTCCATAGCCGCCTGAATAATAGTCAGCATGACCGACAGGGAGGGCATGTCTTCCACCAGGTTCATAATATTCTGGCGATACTTGTTCTCCAGCTTGCCAATTGTAGAAGCTTTCAGTTTCAGTCTGTAATCCCTGCCTTTTACTGTCCAGTACCAGAAGGGCTTGCGCTTCTTTTTCTCTTCATCCAGGTTTACAACCTTTTCCTCTTTCATCTCGTCCTTTTCGGACACATCATTTAATCCGCCTAAACTCTCCATGTGCTACCTCCTTATGCCGGATCCACGTATACAATATCAGACTGCACGATCATAGTCAGTTCGAACTCGATCACACCGTTGACGCCTCCACCAGTACGTTTTACGGAGACCTGTGCGTCATACTGGATTTTGGTGCCATCTATATCTGACTCTTCAAAACTTAATACTTCTTTGTCCTCTGCCGCCTGACGCATAACACGATACGGACTGTCTGCCTTAGTGTTATCGTACTTGTACTTATACACCATATCTGGTAAGTCACCAATTCCAAGCTCATACATCTTATGAGGGTCTGTAAGAGTTGTATTTTCTACTTTTTCCGGCTCAGAACCAAGCTCCGGAATCTCTTTCAATCCCGGAAGGTCTTTATACGCGGAGCTTGCTTCAGATTTCTTTTTATATCCTAACTTTGCACCATTTGCTAACATGCTTCGATCTCCTTTCTTAATTCAGCCAGTATACCTGGTCTGAATCCATATCAATAATTCCTTCGTACCTCATCTGCTTATGCTTCATGCCGGATGGATCCGGAACATCTGCACAGCCGATACGCTTTAACCCAAGAGCGGACACAGCCTTATCTACAGCAACCGCAGTTGGTGAGGTATTTTTAAGATCCCAGATATCAATGCGGTACCGTACCTTGGATTTATCTTCTCTCATTCCTTCCGCACTTCCACTGCCTTCAAAGACGCTGTTGTCTTCTTCGGTAAACTGAATGGTTGGTTCATTCCCTGCCCACTCTTTCGGGTATGTATCAGACACATGCTCTGAAACAGTGAGCAGTGCCGCGAATACTTCATCTTTTACATTTTTCATTTAATGCTCTCCTTTATAGCAGCTGAAAAATCAGCTTTCATTCCCTCCAGGATCTGATCCTGACTGTCTTTTAACGCCGGATACATGAACGGATAGGCGGGCTGTCCAGTGCACAGATAAAAGCGTCCATCTGGAGTATCCAGGTAAAACCAATGGTATTTCTCAGCCACACGCCTATCCACCTGACTTTCATGGATCCACCAGGGATTCTGCGTATAGGCTGGCGTAATCTCTGGTGAAATGCCTGCATGGTTCTCCTGACCTTTCGGTCCGGTACCAAATTCCAGATAGGTCGCATAAGGTTTATTTGTCCAACAGACACCAGTTACCGTATCGCCGTTATCTTCCACTTCTGCATAAATGCTCTGCCTGAGTTCCCCTGTATCCACATGTACATTCATAACGGCTGTGCTTCGTACAGTTTGGATAGCATTCCCGATTGCTTTATTCAGATCTACATCTTCCAGCTGATCCAACTTTATTTCCAGTTCATCCAGACCTTCCGCGCTCATGTCCGTTCCACCTCCAGCGTCAGAAAACGGTATGATTTAATTGCAACAATCCTGTAATCCGGCTCAGTATTCTCACCGACGAACAGGCAAATTCCATCCAGTTCCATCAAATCAATACCATTATCCAGAATGTAATGCAACCGTCCATTTTCATCCGGCTTGATGGCATATCCTCCATCAATTTTCACATTACGGATGTACCCAAGTCGCTGTCCATACTGCTGCGCCTGGACTTTCCCTGAAGCAGGCCAGGATTCCCCAGAAAAAGAACTGGCAGCACTGTACTCTTCGTAAGTGCTGCCCTCTTTGTCCTTTTTTACCATCCGTTTTCTGTGATAATAAGTCTCAAGTCTGCTTTGTCTTAGTCTCATAGGTTCTGCCTCCCACTCTGGCTAGCCGGAAACGGTTCAGTACATCATAAATCTGCCTGGGAGCATTGTCGAAAGAATAGGACTCACCGCCTTCACTTCTGCCTGTCTCGCCCTCTGTTCCCAGACGGTTCAAGGCAATCACAGCAAGATCGCGCACAGCTTTCTCAAGTCCGGTAACAAGCCTGATTCGGTTGGTATACCCCAGAACAAACGCTTCTGCCTCGTCAATCAACACTCCAATCAGTTTCTCATCATTGTTGCCGGTAAGAATTTTCAAACGCTCTATGGCTTTTACTTTCTCTTCATCCGTCAATCAAATCACCCTTTCAGGACACCAAGCAGTTCTTCTTTGCTCAGACTGGAATAACCGGAAAGACCTTTTTCCTTGGCAACAGCCCGAAGCTCTGCCAGGCTCATGCCGTCAAGGTCTCCAGGAGCTTTTGCCTCTGAGGATTCCTTTTTGGAATCCCCGGAAGTCTCTACCAGCTTATAGCCATCTTTGAGCAGCTGCTCGCACTTGGAAGCATCCACTTCGCGTTCCACATTTTCTCTGATCACTCTCATGCTTTTGCCTCCTTGATATTCACATAAACGGAATCCAGTTTGTTCTCCAGGATCCAGATATCATGGAATCTACGGTAATCCAGCTGCCATGCGTTTAATTTCTGGTTTACTAACGGATCAAAGATTCTCATGACATCCTGTTTTGTGATCGCAATTGGTGTGGTTACCGGGCAGATAAAGAAGTTGACATTCTTTGCGGTGGCTCCCTTTTCATAACCGCCCTGTTTCTGCCCCTCTGTCTTTCCATCATTGATCTTGATAGAAGTATACATACGGTTAGAGGATGTTGGAATAATCGGCACGCGATCCACAGAAGGAACCTGTGTGTCAATGCCGCCTTTGGAAAAGGTTGTCGCAGTAATTTTTCCAGCAAGTTCCAGTTCCAGCTCCATGATAAAATCAGTAGTTGCCTGGCATACAAGAGGTCCGGTATAGTTATCCCGTACCGCCTTGATACCTTCTTTAAAAGCTCTGAGCGCAGAAGTTCCAGTGGCTCCCGGAGTGTAACCATAATCCACCATTCCTGCCTTTTCTGCTGTGATTGCCTCTGTAGCCACTTTAGAGATACGGTAAGCGTCAATCTCCGGAACTACGTGCATTCTCTGGAACTCACCCATAACAGCAGACGCTGTTGGAATGAAGTTCGCCTCGTTGATATCCATTGGATCAAGATTGAACAGACGCCCACGATCCTGAGTCATTGTTTTTGTCTGATAACCCAGAGTAACGGAGCCCTGTGTATATCCGTTATCCCTGTCATAATCTCCCATTCCCTGAAGGGACATTTTCGGGATCTTTACTTCATTTCCACCGTTATAGATCACGCGTCCCGCATTGGCGTCCATCCATCCGGTTGTTGCTTCCTGTACTGCGACCTTATCCAGCATAGTCATAAATAAGGTTGCAGCTGCTAATGTGTTAATTGCCATAATTTATTCACTCTCCTTTAATTATTGCCCATCATGATGTTATACACCTGCTCTTCCAGGGCTTTCTGTGCGTCACCGCCTGTTGCCTTCTTCGGAGGCTTGCCGCCTTTCAGCTTTTCCTCCACTGCAGTCTCTACAGCTCTCTGGAACACTTCCTTGACTTTCTCCATGGATTTCTTGCAGGTATCAGCGTCCGAATAATCCAGCACCTCTGCAAGCTCCTGGGGAAGCCCGTCACTGGCAAGGGTGTTCTTGGCTTCTGCCATCAGCTCCTTGCGTGTGATTGCTGCCTCTCTGTCAGTAAGTTCCTTTTCTCTTTTCTGCTGCATGTACTGCGCTTTTTCTTCCTTTGTCATCTTGGCGAGCTTCTCGGCTTCGGAAAGCTTATCATCCGCCAGTGCCTGCCACTTCTCCTGGGCTTTTGTCACTGCCGTATTGACCGCCTTCTGGACACGTCTGTCAAACTCCGCCTGGTTGCCGCCTGTTTTCAGGAAGTCATCAAAAGATGGAGGGATATCTCCACCAGCTCCACCTTCACCGCCTGCGCCCTCGCCAGATCCACCGCCATTGCCGCCATCAGCCCCAGCGCCGTCTCCTCCTTCTGCAAAAAGCTGCAGGTTCATTGGTACTTTACAAAATGCTTTTACAATTCTATTTCTCATGTCTATCCTTTCCGCCCAGCCTATTCCCTTTCAGGGCCCGGGCCATTCGTTTCAGATTTTCTAGTTTACCCTCGTTTCGGAGCATAAAAATAAGACGCGTCACCCTGCGTCCCAGAGGGAGATAATTGGATCACCTATTCCTTTCTCTGTGCGGTCTTAGCTGGTTCCTTCACGATTTCAGCCATACCTTCCTTCACCAGGTGATCTGCTCTGGCCTCGTCCACATCCAGGACGGTACCAGGTTCGATTACCTTATGCAGACGGATGTCGCTGTAACGCTTGATTGCTTTTATTTTCATGGTTCTCACCTCCTCTTGCGCCGGCGCAAATTTTGCATATTAAAAGAGAGCCTGTTTCCAAGCTCTCCTAATAGTCAATATTTCTGTTTTACTTTAATGTCCAGCATTCGGATCATCATAAATGCTGCCCGTTCTGCCTGTTCATCATAATCTTTTTGTAACGGTATTAACAATTGTTAGTTAGAAATTACCTTTTCTATATCATCCATAGTTGCGTTAATAGTATCCCAGTCAGCAGGCGAATCCCCTACATCCACAAGGAAATGTGTATCATCTAATATCTCAACAACTGCTGCCTTCCGTCCATCTTTCAGAAGGACTGTATCAAATTCTTTTATATGCATTTACTTCGCCTCCTTAATGTACGTACTTGTCAGCTTTGTTGTGCCATCAGCCTTTTTGATCCATGCAACAATTACATTTGCTGGTGTGTCCTTAAGGCCATACAAAACCATTTTCTGTTCATATCTATCACCAAATCCTTCATTTCCTTTGAACGTGGCCGGATACTGCGTTGTGCCTTCTTTCAACGCTTTCTGAAGTTTCTGCCAATTATCTATTCCATAACCCAAGCGATCTGTAAAGGCTCTGCCCTTAGGATAACCTTTCTCACTGTTCTCATCAAACAGATATTTCGTAAACTTAGGCTCTGGCAAAATTGCGTTTTCTGCATTCGGCAGTTTCAACTCTGGATGCTGCAGAAGCTCATTCCTTCTCTGGTAATCCAGATTCATAAATCTCCATTTCTCAGGTTCATTATACTTGATTTCCTGGAATCCTGCAAAACTTTTTGGAATTTCTTTTCCCAGGGCTTTCTGATAGCGTTCATACTGTTCCCGGTCTGATGCACTGTTCTTAGCAGCTTTCTCCTGCGCCTCAGCTTTGGCATTCCCTTTCACGTATTTCTCATACCACTGGTCATAGGTCATATTCGCTGGCACCTTCTCTATACGGCCTGTAGCCGGGTTATAGGCGCTTCTTTTCATCCGGGCGAGAGTTTTTTCATCAATAATACTAATGGTTGTAGAACGGCACCAGGGATGCATGGGCGGATAGTTCTTTCCCGCTTGCCTCTCTGGCAGTAAAAAGACTTTTCCATCCAGACTCCGACAGATCTCACTGGTACGTAAGTCCAGGGTTGCGAGATACCGGTATTTCTCTACGCTGCACTCCTCATAAGCCCTGGCGGTAAGCTCACCAGCTACAAAGCAGCTCTCTGTCCTCACCAACCGTCTTGCCTGGATAGCTCCCGCCCCAAACTTGTATTCAATAATCTGTGCTGTTTCCCGATCAGTACGGCCTGTGAGAAGACTGACCAGCATTTCTTCTTTCAATGTCTGCGCCAGATTTTCTGTGTTCTTCCAGATACGCTTTGAGTAATGCTTTCCAGACCAGTTCATCTGTAACACCTGGTCAACCTGTTTCTGGCTGATATGGGAAAAGCTGAAACCAAGCCCAGTACGCTTCTGGACATTGTAAATAGACTGGTAATAAGCCTTTTCTCCCAGATCACGTAGGAAACTGGTATCAAACTGCTGCTCCTGGTGGTAGACATTTTCCATCAGCTTATCTACCTGCTGCATAACATCCTGGAGTCTTTCAAGCCTTGCACGGTATGCCGGAGATTCCAGTTTCTGGACAAGCTCCTGCTTGGTTTTTTCTGAATAATCTTTATTCTTCAGTGTCCGCAGAAGTTCATCCAGAGAAGTCTTATCCTGTAAGGTATCCAATAACCGTCGGGCTTCTGTCTCTGACAATTTGTGCTTTGTCATATATTTTTCAAATATATCTTTCGCAGCGTAAGTCAGATTCATGGAAGCACTTCTGTACACTTTTGCGATCAGATCAGCTGTGGCTTCCGCATCATCCAGATTCTTGTATAAGTCCCACACGGCGCGTCTTTCCCAGTAGTTGCTCATTCAGCATCATCCTTTTCAGATTTACCTGGTTCCTTGTGATCCGGATTATCATCTTGCGGTGGTGTGTTCTCCTGCATGCCAAAGACCTCCTGCTGCCGTTTCAGGTTCTCTTCTGTCTCTTCATCCAAAGCTTTCAGTTCCTCGTCCACATCATCCACAAATGGTACCTGGGACAGTAGTGTTTTTCTGCTTACTTTTCCCCACAGGTTTGCCACAATCTGGGAGATCTCCAACAAATTCTTCGGCAGTGCCCTGGTAAAGGTCATTGTGATTCCGGCCGGATCCACACTCTTACCATGGAGTGCCAGATAATTGCAAAAAATCCGAATGCGCTTTCTTAAACCTTTTCTGTAATATCTGGTCTTTATCTTGGTGATATTCTCCATTCCCAGGAGCTTAAACTCCATAGCCACACCAGACACATTTCCACCAAAGGATTCATCTGACATACAGGGAATATGGGAAAATTTATGAATATCCTGTTCAATAGCTTTTTTTAGGATTTCCACTCCGGATTCATCAAACGTCCTGGTCAGATATTCCGCCTTAGCTGTATCAGGCATTTCAAGCACCTTGTACTTTTTCAGCCTTTCTTTTGCCATTTTGATGTTCTGATTTTCCTCTTCCGTACCAGATTCATCCTCATCTGAGAGCAGCGTGCCATAAATGGCAAGGATTGCATCAATAAACTGCTCCTTGTCTGTGATACGGTCGCTCATCAGCGCGTTGTAAGCGTCGATCAGAGGGATCTGAAGCTCAAAGTCCCCAATGGCAAGCTTATTGTTCAGATACTCAATAATCGGGATTTCTCCCAGGTAATGGGGGGCTGGCAGTTCTGTTGTCAGCTGTGGTACTTCATTATTTTGGATATCCAGCTCATACTTGTAATTCGGCGTCAGCACGGTTGCAATATAATGCTCCGGTCCCGTCCCCGAATCATCTTTCCGGACATAATAATAAACAGCAAAGAGCTCGTTTTCCTCTATGCTGTCATCTTTTACCATGAACGTATTTTCCGGAGACAGGTTCTTGGTCAGTAGATTATTTTCATTTTCCTTCACATACACATATTCGTAAGCCAGGCCATAGATGGAAAGATCCAGACCATTATCACCGTCAGTCTCATCTGCCCCCGCTGTTTCCAGTGCATCTGTCAAATCCTTTATATCGGCATCAGACTTATAAGTAACCGGATTTCCGATAAAATAACTGCTGGCTGTGTCTGAAATGTCCTTTGCATGGTTGCATACCAGCCTGTTTTCCCGCTTGGCATCTTCCAGAATCTTATGTTTGCCCTGGTAATAAGCCATGTTCTTTTTCAGATCTTCAACCTGGCTGATGTGCTTACTGATCAGCTGACGGATGATCCTTTTGTCCGGTGCCCGCTCGTCAAATTTTTCTCTTGGAATTGTAAATATATACATTGTTCTCACCTACTTATTTCTCGAAGTCTCGCTACCCTGCTGCCAAGCACTGTGCTCACAAAGTAACGTACAGCGTCACAGCTATGATCGTGCTGCTTAACTGGCTTATCCTCCCCACGTTCCAGGGCTTTTTCATCCCAGATGTAGGAAGCAAATTCTTTTATGGTTTCTGTACAGGAACTGGCAAATTTCAGCAGTTCCAAATTCAGCAGCATTCCCACTAGGCGGATTCCATCCAACACATCATTGTTGGCTTTCAGCACTTTGTACCCGCGCTTGCGGAGCTCTGCAATGAAGGAAGCTGCAGATGGATCCACGATGATTGCTTTTATCTTCGTGCCATCCAGCCATTTTTTTAGGTCATCCGCATACTCAGAATCTGTTTTCTGCCTGCCCTTGTCTCGGCCAGAATAGTAGTATTCCCGGATGCAGTACCAGACTCCATCTCGTCCCTTGTTCCAGAGCAGGAAGACGGTTGCATTCTGAGTACCATAGTCACAGGAAACATATCGGTTGCCGTTGATCAGAAGCTGAAAGAAATCCTTGATATCGCGGACATGCCTGGCTTCATCAAACATATCATAAATAACGCCCTCGGCTGCTGCCCATAATCCCAGGATGTAACGCTTGAAGAATACGCCAATGTACATGCTACGGTATCTGGCTTTTACCTCTTCATCCAGGGACAGGTTGTCATCCATGGTGAAATGCAGATACAGAAGCTCTTTCAGTCCTGGATCCTTGCCTTCTGCTTTTGCCTTCTGGCGGATCTTTCTGACCTGTTCTTTTCCCAGGTAGCCCGTGGCTTTATCGATCCAGTTGACCTTGAACCAGTGATACGGCCCGTCCGGGTTACAGTTAAACCAAAACTTGGAGCCTTTCACAGAGCAACGTCCTGTTGCCTGGTTGACAAAGGATTCCGGCATCAGTGCAACCTCATCAAAGAACACACCAGCCAGTGTAATACCCTGAATAAGATCCTGAGAGCGTTCATCTTTACCGCCAAAGATGTAGAAATAGTTTTCAATACTATTCTTCCGCACAACTACCAGATTGTCTGCTCTGTGATCCGTGATAGAGTAACCTCTTGATCGGAGCATGAGCTTCAGCCAGAACAAAACATTTCGCCGGAAGGAGCCGATTGTCTTTCCGCACATGGCAAAGTTCTGACCTGCAAAACTGCTCATTGCCCACATAACAAAAGACAGCGACATGCTGACGGTCTTTCCTGATCGGATAGCTCCGTCTGCTATGATTCCATCTTTGTCATGGACTGAGGATTCTTTGCACCACCAGGTCAGTACCTGTTTCTGCTTCTTTGAGAATGGAGAGAAGTGAAATGTCTGGCCGTTCTGTCTGGTTGTCCGGTTCTGCTTCATCTGCTGCAGGCGCTTCTTAAGGCTGCTTAGTTTCTCATACATCCTCATCACCCCAGACATTTTCGGCAGAAGCATTCATGGCTTCCAGGAAACCGTCATCCGTATTGTCCTCGTTCTGTCCATCCTGTTTCAGAAGCTCCAGCTCGAACTTCATAGTTTCAAGCTCCAGATGAGCATCATCATAGCCAAACTTATGCAGGGCTTCAATTGCCCTCTGGCGTCTGGCCTGGACTCTGGTCAACGCATCCTCAATGGACTGGATCTGACCAAGGATTCCTTCGTATTCCCTCAGGAGTGTTGGCTTGCCTTTCTCCATTCCAGATTTGTACTTTGTAACAGACATTCCGGGAGGTGCTTTTTCAAGCTCATCCTCTCCTTGGTCATCTTCCGGATCCGAAGTCTGCTCCAGGAGTTTCAGGGCTTCAATCCGCTTTAACATCCTCCGTTCCCGGACAGTCAGCAGCTGAATCTCCTGCAGAAGCAGCTGCTCTTTATCCGGCTGTACTGCCTGGATCAGCTTCTGCTCATCTGGTTCTAAGCAATCAAAAAAGAGAGTCTCAAACTCTCCTGTCTTAACTGCATTCTTATTCTCCGGCGGACCGGTTGCATTTTGATTGCCTGGCTGACCACCCTTTTTCCTTTTTGCAACGTTGCGTTTTTCTTTTGCAACGTTGCAATCCCATTTATATCTATTTTTCCAACTTCGAACAGTACCTTCCGGCAGATTCAGTTGACTTGCAATCTCAACTAATTTCATGCCTTTCAAACACATGGCCTTCGCCTGTTCAATTCTTGGATCCGGCGCTCTGGCCATGTCTCATCACCTCTATTCGTCGTTTTTTGGTACAACAAAAGCAGCCCCGAAGAGCTGCCTTGATGTTGTTGGTGTGTTGCGTGTGTATTTTTTAATTAAATGTAAAACTCTTTATTCTGTGTTTTATTAACAGGATTATACTCAATTTCAACATTCTTTAATATGCTACATCTTTTAATCGCCTTGCCTTGTTCTTCTGGGGTAGAATATTTTGCAGGGGAAAAACCGTTTACAATTTTTTGGTATTGAATTTCATAATTCTCCATAACTAGCTCCTCCTCTTCTTAGCCATTATCATAGCTTCACCGTTATGATTTTCGATTATTTTTACAGCATCTGATGATGAAATTGTTTGCATATAGGAATGGTGTAGTGTTAATACACAATCCTGCAAATCTTTGCAATCATCAATAGAGCGGTCATCCAACCCTTCAAGCTCTATAATATCCAATCCTAGAGCCTTTAATTCATCTACATGAATATGTCTAGAATGAGAAAATGTTTTATTATGGCTAGACAAAGTTCTAAGCACCTTATTTGCACGCTGCTTTTTGTCTTTATATTCTGCAAACATATTCTCTATGAGCCATTCCTTTACGATTGTTTCTGACCAGTCAATTGCTTTTTTGCAATCCCCAATAAACGTTGGATGATATTTTCCAATAATCGGACTCCAAACCTTAGCGGCAGCAGGATTATCAGTCACGTCTTTAACGGCTTCTTCAAATTCTTCAATTATTGCAGCACAAGACATTCCACCAAATTGAGGATCTATTGGACCCAAATTAGACTGTTTTCCCATTACAATTTGTTTAGAAGATAAAGCTATCATAGTTCCCGCAGACATTGCCATTTGCGGAACAAATACTCTTATATCATTGCCGAATAGTTTTTTCAAGTAATAAACAATGGACTCTGTGGCAGCAATTCCACCTCCAGGAGTATGCAGAATCAAATCAAGGCCTTTACTTCTATCCAGTCCGCACACAGCCTGCATAAACGCATTTTTATCGTTATCATCTATTCCAGTTCCTTCTATTCCTGGCTTCTGAATGAATGCTGAATAATACGTTATTATATTACGTCCTGTATATTTGTGCATCGTTTGTAAGTATTTTCTACGCATTACATCTAATGGATTCTCCGCGTTTCTAAGTTCATTTAATACTTCTCCCCAACTTGGCATCCCCACACCTCTTCTTTCGTTTATATCCTCATTATACACGCTTTTAAATGTAATGCAACAAAAAGAGTTACTTTTGCGCAAAAAAGACACCCAACCACAAAAGTCAGATGTCTTTCTAGAAATAGTATTATGAGGAGCTAAATCGGAACACCAGGACTCGAACCTGCGGCTCGGATGAACGGCTCATGCTCCCTCCCAATCGGGGAGGTGTTCCGAGATGGACGTGCACCCTTGGTATCGTCCAAGGTGGATCCAACCCTGTCGTAAACGTTTTTCACATTTCGTGGAAATAATAATGCCGCCGCTTACCTACTAAGCAGTAACAGTACCTTTGGCCTTGGTCTGGTACTAACCAAATCAAACGCCAGGCTGTGACACCTGGCAATCACTTAATAAGGAGCTTAATGAAATCTTTTCGCCAATCCCAGTATACATACTACCATAACCGAAGCGGACATGACCGGACATTTTGAAAATTTTATAATATTTTTTCAAGATATCGGTCATGACGCTTTCTGCAGCTGTCTTCTGTATATTTCCGTTTCGGAAACCGGCTGTTCATGTTTGCTGCTACCGCCACCCATGTCATATCATCCAGGTAATAAAAACGAAACATCATTCTCAGATCGCTTTGTGGGATTTCCCGGATAAAATCATCTACTGCATTCAGTGCGTCCTGCAGTTCATCTTCCAGTATGTGAAGCTTTGTTACCCGCTTTTTGATCATACCCTTCACCTGATCAACTTCTGGAAAAGGATAGCCGGTTATCTTGATCGGACCGAAGGTTCCATCCTTTCTGGTTCCTTTTACGGTATCAGATACAACACCCTCATTCTCGATCTTGACCAGCCTGCGCCTGTCCCGGTCTATGCGGTTATGTAGGTCTTTGCTTTCTTCCTTCAGCTCCACATACTGCTCCAGTACCGTCTTGTCCATCTCTGTCACCTCCCACAAGCTGTTCATATCTATGTACCTGTGCCAGGATTGCCGGTTCTGATCTGGCATCCTCCAAGAGCTTCCTTGCCTTATCCGGGTTCATACTTAATTCTCTGGCAACCTGCAGCACTCTCTTTTCATCAATCATCTGGCACCTCCACTTCTGGCCAGTCATCTGGATATGCATCGCTGTTATCAAAATACTCTTGACATATTTTCCGGATAGCGCAGTCACAACAGTATCTGCAATCACAATACCGCTTAATTATATTTATTGCTTCCGCAGCTTCCTGGTCTGCCACTCTTTTCTGCTCCACGCTTATGATTTCAATCATCATGCTCACCTCTGTTTTTAATCATGCAGGAGCCAGGCGATCACACCGAAGGCTCCGATCAGCACGCCAACACCCATTGCAACGATTACATCTATCATTTCCTCGCCTCCCAGCTCCTGCACTCCCGACAGCGAATCTTACTGCTGCATAAGGTGCCCTTTATCATTGACAGCCTCGGACAGGTCGGGTGGACGTATACGATCAGCTCCCCTACTCTGCCGGTACTGTGTTTACAGGTTTTGTATTTTGGCATATCCATCTTAAGCATCTCTCCTTCCTACGCAAATCT
>NZ_CAXUBQ010000044.1:0-20804 GCF_964249465.1 Ruminococcus sp. Marseille-P328
CTGTCATCTCTTTGCGACAGCTTGTTTACTTTATCATATCTTCCAAATCTTGTCAAGCACTTTTTTCAAAAGTTTTTCAGATTTTCAAGATCCTGTCTAAAGCTGTTTGTTTCTGTCGTTCTGTTCAAGCGACTTGATTACTTTATCATAAGTTCAGTCATTTGTCAACAGTTATTTTAAATTTTCTGAAAACTATTTTATTTTTCAGTATTTCAGAAGCAATTCTTTGCGACAGCTTGTTTACTATACCACTGCCGCAAAGAATCGTCAAGCACTTTTTACAAAAAAAATCATATTTTTTGTACAGGTTATCATTGCTTACTTTTTCAAGTATTATTTCTCTATCTATTTTCACAAACGCAAACATGAAACCTATTTACTCATAATATACCGGATGGCATCCTGAATCTGTCTCACATAGACCAGATTAACCCCATCTGCTTTTTCCACTGAATTTCTGCATACCTCAGGCAGGATCACGGTGTCAAATCCCAGCTTTTTCGCCTCCTGCACTCTCTGCCCCGCCATACTTACGGCACGTACTTCTCCACTAAGTCCGATTTCACCAAAAGCCATCAATTTATCTGGAATTACAATATCCTTCATGCTGGATGCAATTGCCAGACAGATTCCAAGATCAATCGCCGGTTCTGTCATCTTCATACCGCCGGCAATATTTACGTAAGCGTCAGATGAAGCAAGGCGAAGTCCCACCTTCTTCTCCAATACAGCCATCAGAAGATTCACTCTGTTAAAATCTGTTCCCACTGCGGTTCTTCTGGGAATACCAAAATTGCTCTCGCAAACCAACGCCTGGATTTCCACCAGAATCGGACGTGTTCCTTCCATAGAGCAGGCCACTACACATCCAGATGCATTCTCAGGCCGTCCCTCCAGAAGATATTCAGATGGGTTGGAAACCTCCTCAAGACCTGAGCCCTGCATCTCAAATACACCAATCTCATTAGTAGAACCAAACCGGTTTTTTACAGCACGCAGGATTCGATAGGAGGCATGTCTGTCTCCTTCAAAATAGAGCACTGTGTCTACCATGTGCTCCAACACTCTCGGTCCAGCCACGTTCCCCTCCTTGGTAACATGACCAACGATGAAAATCGTGATTCCAAATCCTTTTGCAATCTGCATCAGTACATTGGTAGATTCTCTCACCTGGGAAACACTTCCCGGCGCAGATCCGATTTCTTCGTCAAACATGGTCTGGATGGAATCTATGATTGCTACATCCGGTTTCTTCCGCTCCATCACTTCACGCACTGTATCCAGATTGGTCTCGCATAAAAGCTGAAGATTCTCGTTGAAAGTACCGATACGATTCGCACGAAGCTTGATCTGACGCAGGGATTCCTCTCCAGAAATGTAAAGGACAGAGCTTCCATTCTCTGCCAGATTCCGGCACACCTGTAAAAGAAGGGTGGATTTTCCAATACCCGGATCTCCCCCCACAAGAACCAAAGACCCGGGGACAATGCCGCCCCCGAGTACTCTGTCAAGTTCCCCTATGTTCGTTGTCTGACGTTCATCCTCTTTCAGACTGATCTCCTTCAGAATCACTGGTTCAGACTGCTGCCTGGAAACGGACTTACCGCCTCCTGATGCCTTTTTCCCTGTGGATACAGGTTCTTCCGCAAAAGAATTCCAGGCCTTACATCCAGGGCACTGTCCCATCCATTTCGAGGATTCGTAACCGCACTCCTGGCAAAAATATACCATTTTTTTGTTTTTTAGCATTTTACAATTTTTACATCAACAGCTGAGCCATTTCCAAGCTCTACGCTGAAAGAAAGCTTTCCGCCAAGGTTGGTCTCCATTTTGCCTGTGCTTGCTCCGTCAAGATATACTTCATACTGAGCTTCTGCCTCAAGTTCAACCGTGATCTGTGCATCCTCCGGTCCTTCTACACGAAAACTCATCTGACTTCCATCCTGTGCAAGATCAAATACAGCGGTACCTGGTACGGACTCATAAACAAACATACCATTGCGTTCCAGCTTGGTGATCTCCTTGAATGTTTTTACTTTATACATATCTCCCTGATGGGGATAGTCTGAAACCTTTGATTTCTGGTTTTTCTCATAATCTCCAAAGCTGATGGTACCATTTTCCTCTGTACGGATCAGTTCCTTTACTACTGCCATGATGCTTGTCCTCCCTAAGACTCTTTCGTTATGTTCTCCAGCGGATTTCACCTCGCCAGATCCTTTTCACCGGTTCCCCGATGTTGTACATATTATATAATAAAACTTTTTTCTTTGCCAGTCCCTTACATAAAATTTATAGTAATTTTAGAATATTACTGGTTACTGTTCAAACCTAATATTACTTCACAATAAAACGAATTTCTTTATTTCTATACTGTACCTGCACGATGTCTCCCCGCCTGATCTTACCCTCCAGGAGCTCATTTGCCAGCCGGTCTTCTATCTTGGACTGAATGGCCCGGCGAAGAGGTCTTGCACCGTATTTAGCATCAAATCCGGCTTCTGCAATATAATCTACTGCAGAATTCGTCACATTCAGATGAATATCCATCTGTTCCTCACAACGTTTTTCCAGTGATTTCAGGAGTAGAAGTACAATTTTACGGATTTCCTCCTTATTCAGGGTGTGGAATACCATAATCTCGTCAATTCGATTCAGGAATTCTGGTTTGAAAAGACGGCGCACTTCTTCCATAACGCCGGATTTCATTTTTTCATAATCCTTTTTCTCATCTTTCTGGGAAATAAACCCAAGCTGCTTCGGTTCTACGATTGCCTGTGCGCCCGCATTGGAAGTCATGATAATGATTGTCTGTTTAAAATCCACTTTTCTTCCGTGGGCATCTGTAATATGTCCGTCATCCAGCACCTGAAGCAAAATATTAAACACATCCGGATGTGCTTTCTCGATCTCATCAAAAAGAATAACACTGTATGGATTTCTGCGTACTTTTTCACTGAGCTGTCCGCCCTCATCATATCCCACATATCCTGGCGGAGAACCGATCAGCTTGGAAACACTATGTTTCTCCATATATTCAGACATGTCTACACGAATCATAGCCTGTTCGCTGCCAAATACAGCCTGAGCCAGCGCCTTGGAAAGTTCTGTTTTTCCAACGCCTGTTGGTCCCAGAAACAGGAAAGAACCAATTGGACGGTTCGGATCCTTCAATCCTACACGACCACGTTTTACAGCCTGAGAAACAGCACGAACCGCTTCCTCCTGACCAATCACGCGTTTGTGAAGTTCTTTTTCCAATTGAGCAAGGCGTCTGGTTTCTCCTTCTGTCAATCTTTGTACCGGAATTTTGGTCCAGTCGGATACAATGGAAGCTACGGCTTTTTCGTCCACTTTTCCGGATTTTCTCTGATTCTTCTTTTCTTCTTTTACTTGAAGCTGCTCAAGTCTGGCTTCTGCTTCCTTCTGTTTCTCCTGACATTCTTTGGCAAGACTTAAATAACCAGTTTTGATGGCACGCTCTTTCTCCTGAAGGATTTCCTGAATCTCACGGCTTAAATCCTCAATCTCGGAAGAAGCCTGATATCCGGAAAGCTGTACCTTAGAAGCAGCTTCATCAATCAGGTCGATTGCTTTATCCGGAAGAAATCTGTCGTTAATATAACGTACTGACATTTTAACTGCTGCTTCCAAAGCTTCATCTGATATTTCTACTTTATGATGTCTTTCATAGTATGGGCGAAGTCCTTTCAGGATCTCGTAAGCCTCCTCTTCAGAAGGCTCTTCCACGGTGACCGGCTGGAAGCGTCGCTCCAGAGCAGCATCCTTCTCTATATATTTGCGGTACTCTTCCAGAGTGGTCGCACCTATGAGCTGCAATTCTCCACGGGAAAGAGATGGCTTCAGAATATTGGAAGCGTCAAGGGCTCCTTCTGCTCCGCCAGCTCCAATAATTGTATGAAGCTCATCAATAAACAGAAGAATCCCCTGATTCTCACGTACTTCATCCACGACCTTACGGATACGCTCCTCAAATTCACCTCTGTACTTGCTTCCAGCCACCATTCCAGACAGATCCAACACTACCAGTCGCTTGTCTTTAATCGTCTCCGGAACACTACCTGCAAGAATCCTCTGGGCAAGCCCCTCTGCAATAGCAGTCTTGCCTACCCCAGGTTCTCCTACCAGACATGGATTGTTCTTGGTTCTACGGCTTAAGATCTGGATCAGTCTGCTGATTTCCTTTTCCCTTCCCACAACAGGATCCAGTTTGCCCTCTGCTGCCATCTGGGTCAGATCACGGCTGTACTGGTCAAGTGCCGGTGTCAGGCTGCCTCCGGGATTTTGCATGGCCTTGGCAGCCTGGAACTCTTCCTGAATAGACTCATTGTCATAGCCCATGGCTCCAAGGACTGCTGCATAAAGCTTCTGGATATTCACTCCCATCGTATATAAAAGCCTGGTTCCAACACAGTCCGTCTCGCGGAGCATGGCAAGGAGCAAATGCTCCGTTCCGGCCTTCTCACAGCCAGAATTCTGTGCCTCTGCCACAGCACTTTCCAGAACCTTCTCTGTTCTCGGACTGTATGCCGGCTTCATTTCAATCTCAGTTACATTTCCCACTTCTGCCGGAGTCACCAGCTTGTCGATCAGTTCCACCAGCTTCTTGCCATCTACCTGAAATTCCTCCAGGACTCTTCCGGCAGCGCCTTCTGTCTCACTTAAAAGTCCCAGCAAAAGATGTTCTGTACCAATATAGCCCAGTTCAAAGTCAATGGCTGCTGCCTTTGCCAGTGTCAGGGCTGTCTGAGCCTGTTTCGTAAATTTATTTCGCATTGATCAATTGTTCCTCCTTACGCTAGTGTACAAACAAGTTGATTTCTCGAACAATCTCGCTTTTATTTCTCATATTCATCCAGGATCTCATCTATAAGACTATGCACTTCTTCCCTGGTCACATTATTGCAGCAGCCTCTTGCCAGCGCAACACGCAAATTCTGCTTCAGTTCCTCCATAGCCCTTAATTTATCCACATCCAGGCAGATTACCGCGCCTTTTCTTCTGTCAATGGAGACAAATCCTTCCTGGCGTAACAAGGAATAGGCCTTGTTTACTGTATGCATATTAATTCCAATGGTATCCGCAAGCTGTCTGACAGATGGAAGAGGATCTCCTTCCTGCAGCCGGGATGTGGCAATTCCCATAATGATCTGATTCATCAGCTGGGTATAAAGTGCCTCGTCACTCTGGAAATCTATCTCTATTACCATTTTATCCCTCCCTGTAAAAAACAGTGAATATTACAAAACAAAGGGACCGGAGTCATACTGCCCCGGTCTCTTCCTGTCTTTCGTAATAATCACTTCGTCTAAATATAAGCCATCTGCAAAACTGGCAGCGCTCCCTATTCCTACTGAACCGGTGTCTCAGCTGCCGGTGCTTCTTCTGCCTTTACTTCACCCTCTGATGCCTTAGTCTCCTGAGCTGCTGCCTCAGCAGGCGCACTCTCAGCCGGTGCTGCAGCCGGAGGGATCTCAACACCCAGAATCTTTCCAAGCTGTACTCTGTCAAGGATCAAATTGAATCCCATCGGGTTGATCACAAATGCTTTCGCCTGGTTGATAATGAGACCTGGCAGTTTGGCAAATGGAACCTTGGCTGCCCGAAGCTTCTTGCCTCTTGCAAATTTATCAAATTCCATAACATCTGTAAAAGCCGGCTGAAGAATATCCCCCTGTTTGTTCTTAAGATATGGAATGTTAACCTTGGTCGGGTCTTCCGGATCAGTAGCCATAGCTACCAGGAATTCAGATTTCTTAAGGTTCACGATCAGCTCTTCTTCCATTTCACGAAGGTTCACAGTGCGCTCCTCTTTCTTAATCGGGCGACGGAGCTCCTGCATAAAATAGATACCGGAAAGCTGAAGAGTGGAATTAAAAAGTGGCTGCTTCTTCGGCTCAAGCTGGCTGAAATCTGCCTGTCTGGCAATTCTGGTAAGTTCAACCTCAATCTGATTCTCTCCATCAACCCATACTACACTGTTTACACCGATTGCATAAAGTGTGCCGTAGAATCTTGGGTAGTCTTTCTTCTCATATTTCATTCCCATAAGAAGAATCTTATCCTCTAATTTCTTCTTGCCAAATGCTTTAATCTCCTCTTCTGTGGCAAATACCCACACCTGATCATTAAAGCTCTCTTGATCGCAAATTACATATGGAAGCTTCGTAGCCTGTGAATACGCTACAAAGATTTCGTCTCTTGTCTGTAATTCCTTAATTGCTTCCTGTTCAGTGATTCCCATGTCATTATCCTCTCAGTCCTGGTTTCCTGCTGTCGTATACGAAAATTCTATGAACCTTGTCCTGTCTGGCAGATTTCAAAACATATCGACAAAAACCTAATATAGGTTTTATTTTATAACAAAATTGCAAAAAAGTAAAGTCTAACCGTCAGTGTTTTTATGCAATTTTACCGCGTTCCATACTAGAACGTGTCCCAAAAATCATTTCTTCATGCTGCACGCCCCAATTTTCGGCATATCTTGTCACGCCTGGCATCCACTGATCCGACAAGCCTTCTCTTATTTTGTCATAAATTCTACAATCTTATCAAGCTGTGCCAGCTGGTCTTCTTTCAGGGCAGACTTTACCGTTACCGTCTCTTCATAGATTTCCATATCTTTCATACCGGAAAGGATCTCTTTCATCTGCTTACCTGCAGTAGAAGCCCAGGTACCGTTTTCCAGAACTGCCATTTTTCTCTTCTGCAGATTGTGGGCAGCAAGTTCATGAAGCAGGGTTTCCATCTTCGGGAAAAGTCCTGCATTATAAGTCGGGCAGGCAAATACGATTCTGTCACAGCGGAATGCTTCCGCTACCAGATAGGAGGGATCTGTTACAGAAACATCATAAACCTTCACATTCTTCTCCCCTGCATCTGCCAGTCTGCCTGCCAGAACATCAGCTGCATTCTCCGTATTTCCATAAATGGAGGCATACATAACCACAACATTATGATCTTCAGGTGTATAAGTGCTCCATTTCTGATATTTGTCAATAAACCATCCAAGATCCTCTCTCCAGATAGGACCGTGAAGGGGGCAGATCATGGCGATATCAAGTGTAAGGGCCTTTTTCAGGGCACTCTGAACCGGTCCGCCGTATTTTCCAACAATATTTACCAGATATCTTCTGGCGTCATCCAGCCACTCTTCTTTAAAGTTTACTTCATCTGCAAACACATTTCCATTCAGCGCTCCAAAAGTACCAAAAGCATCTGCGCTGAAAAGCACTTTGTCATATGCATCGTATGTAACCATTGCCTCCGGCCAGTGAACCATGGGGATCATGGCAAACGCAAGGGTATGTTTACCTGTACTGATGGTATCTCCCTCTTTGATCACAACTGCATGGGCGTCCACGTCAAAGGTAAAGAACTGTTTCATCATGTTAAAGGTCTTGGCATTTCCCACAACCTTCACTTCCGGGAATCTTCTTACCACCTCTTCCACAATTGCACAATGATCTGGTTCCATATGGTTTACGATCATATAATCCAAAGGTCTGTTTCCAAGAACATGCTCCAGATTTTCAAAAAACTGTCCGCTCACAGACTTGTCAACTGTATCCAGAAGCACGGTCTGCTCATCCAGGATCACATAAGAGTTGTAGGAAACTCCTCTTGGAATCGGGTAAATATTTTCAAAAAGGGCAAGTCTTCTGTCACTTGCACCGATCCAGTATAAATCTTCGTTTACTTTCTTCACATTGTACATAATGGTTCCTCCTAATGCTTTTGCTAAACAAATTCTGCAACACAGAATTCTCTGACTTTTGTATTTTCATCCTGTCAGGACTTCCATAACCAAAAACAGACAGGAAACACTCTTGTCTCCTGCCTATTTTATACCATTTAATTATGCTTCGTCAATTGCTTTTCCAATATCATGGCGCATATATTTATTTGCAAAAGTGATCCACTCTGTTGCCGCATAGGCATTTTTTCTGGCCTCTTTCAGATTGCTGCCTGTGGCTGTGATTCCTACAACACGTCCACCATTTGTAACGATCTGTCCATCCTTAAACTTGGTTCCGGCATGGAAACAGTAATATCCCTCTTTATCCTTGAAATTCTCAAATCCATACATCGGGATTTCTTTCTCATATTTCACCGGATATCCGTCACTTGCGAGAACTACACAAACAGCGGCATTGTCCTCAAACTGAAGATCGATCTGATCCAGAGTTCCATCAATGCAGGCTTCCATAACTTCTACAATGTCGTTCTTCATACGTGGAAGAACAACCTGTGCTTCCGGATCTCCGAAACGGGCATTGTATTCCAGTACCTTCGGACCATCTGCAGTCAGCATCAGACCAAAGAAAATGATTCCTTTAAATTCTCTTCCTTCAGCAGCCATTGCATCCACAGTTGGCTGATATACATATTTCTTACAGAACTCATCCACCTCTTTTGTGTAGAAAGGACTGGGAGAAAAGGTTCCCATTCCGCCTGTATTTAAGCCCTGGTCACCGTCCTTTGCACGCTTATGATCCTGTGCGGAGGTCATGGTTTTAATTGTTTTTCCATCTACAAAAGAAAGAACGGAAACTTCACGACCAGTCATAAACTCCTCAATAACCATGGTATTTCCGGCGCTTCCAAACTTCTTATCTTCCATGATCTCTTTCACACCAGCTTCTGCCTCCTGAAGATTCTGACAGATCAGAACACCTTTTCCAAGAGCAAGTCCGTCTGCTTTGAGGACGATAGGGAATTTTGCTTCGGTGCGAAGATAAACCAGTGCCTTTTCCGGGTCATCAAAATTCTCGTATGCGGCTGTTGGAATGTTGTATTTCTTCATCAGATCCTTGGAAAATGCCTTAGAGCCTTCCAGGATTGCTGCATTTTTACGAGGTCCGAATACCCGTAAACCACGGGATTCAAACTCGTCTACTATACCGCCTACCAACGGATCATCCATACCGATGATGGTAAGGTCTATCTGATTTTCCTGAGCAAAATCAGCAAGTTTTTCAAATTCCATAGCACCAATGTTCACGCACTCTGCATACTCTGCAATTCCTGCATTTCCCGGTGCACAGTAAATCTTATCTGCCTTAGGGCTTCTGGATACACTCCATGCGATTGCATGCTCTCTTCCGCCGCTTCCTACGATCAGTACTTTCATAATCTCCTCCTTAATCGCTGATAGTCACAATATGATCTTCTACTGAAATCTTTCCATTGGCAATGAGATTAATTGCTTTCGGAAGGATCTTCCACTCTGCCTTTTCCATTACACTTCTCTGAAGAGACTGTGGGGTATCATCCGACTCGATTTTTACTGCTTTCTGCAAAATAATAGGGCCGGTATCTGTACCTGTATCCACGAAATGAACAGTAGCACCTGTTACTTTCACGCCTCTTTTTAAGGCAGCTTCATGAACATGAAGTCCATAGTATCCTACGCCGCAAAAGGATGGAATCAGGGATGGATGGATATTGATGATCTTATTTGGAAATGCCTCCACGATCATAGGTGGAATTGCAACCAGATAGCCTGCAAGAACAATCAGTTCTGCACCGCTTTCCTGCAATTTCTTTAAAAGTGCCTTATGAAATTCTTCACGGTTTTCAAATTCTTTAGGGGAAATACAGACAGCCTCTATACCATGGTTCTTCGCTCTTTCCAGTGCGTAAGCATTTGGATTATTGCTGATCACAAGAGAAACTTCCGCGTTGGTGATCCTGCCGGAATCAATGGCATCCAGAATTGCCTGGAGATTGGTACCGCCTCCTGATACCAGGACAGCAACCTTTAGCATAATGTCACTCCCTTTTCTCCTGCTTCAATACGTCCTACTACGTATGGTGTCTCACCTGCTGCCTTGATTGCTTCCATAGTCTTATCTACATCAGCCGGATCAACTGCCAGAACCATACCAAGTCCCATGTTGTAGGTGTTGTACATCATCTTTTCTTCAATGTCTCCAGTCTTTGCAAGAAGCTTAAAGATCGGAAGCACCGGATAACTGTCTTTCTCAATCACGGCTCTTGTGCCCTCTTTCAGCATACGAGGTACATTCTCATAGAAACCGCCGCCTGTGATATGGCTGCATGCGTGGATCTTAACCCCTGCATCTTTAATGCTCTTAAGAGCTTTTACATAAATCTTGGTTGGTGCGATCAGGGCCTCACCAAGGGTAGTTCCAAGTTCATCATAATATGTGTCCAGAGACTCTTTTGTCATCTCAAACACTTTGCGGACAAGAGAGAAACCATTGCTGTGTACGCCTGAGGATGCCATTCCGATCAGAACATCTCCGGTATTTAAATTCTCTCCCGTAATCAGGTCTTTTTTATCAACAACGCCAACTGCAAATCCAGCCAGGTCATACTCGTCTACCGGATAAAATCCTGGCATCTCAGCAGTTTCGCCGCCGATGAGGGCTGCGCTTGACTGGTAGCAGCCTTCTGCAACGCCTTTTACGATCTCAGCAATCTTCTCCGGATAGTTCTTTCCACAGGCAATGTAGTCCAGGAAGAAAAGAGGTTCTCCGCCTGCACATGCAATATCGTTTACACACATTGCTACACAGTCGATTCCAACAGTGTCATGTTTGTCCATAATAAATGCCAGTTTCAGCTTGGTTCCAACTCCGTCAGTTCCGGAAACCAGTGTAGGCTCTTCCATATCCTTGAAGCTGTTCATGGAAAAAGCACCTGAGAATCCGCCGATTCCTCCAAGTACCTCTGGTCTCATAGTCTTTGCAATATGCTGTTTCATTAATTCTACTGATTTGTATCCTGCCTCAATATCAACGCCCGCGTTCTTGTAATCCATGCCTTTTTCCTCCCAGAATTTTATGGTTTCTATTATGGTGTTTATTATGGTTTTCATAGAAAGATCCTGCCTCGCAGGATTCTTCACCTGCATCAGCAGAAAAGGTTATTCTGCCCCTGCTGTATAATTCTATTTTGTATAAGCCTTATGTCCCACTTCCTGTAATTTCGCATCCTTGGCTTCGACCTGCTCTTTCAGCTCCTGGCTGTAGGCTTTCAGACGTGCAAGAAGCTCAGGATCGGATGTCGCAAGAATCTTCGCTGCAAGAAGACCAGCATTTGCCCCTCCGTTAATTGCAACAGTTGCTACCGGAATGCCGGATGGCATCTGTACAATGGAATACAGGGAATCTCTTCCCCCAAGTGATGTAGTGTGCATAGGAATTCCGATAACCGGCATCGGGAAAATCGCTGCGCACATTCCTGGTAAATGTGCTGCCATACCGGCACCTGCAATGATGACCTTAAATCCTTTTTCCTCAGCTGTCTTCGCATAATCAAAGAACACGTCCGGCTCTCTGTGTGCGGAGATGATACGCATTTCGTAATCAATCCCAAGTTTCTCCAGAATGTCTGCTGCCTTGCTCATTACCGGCATATCTGAATCACTGCCCATTACAATTCCTACTTTTGGCATAATATTCTCCTCTTTTAGTTATATTTAGAACTACCATTCGCGTAAATTCTACTAAGAATAACATTTTCTGTCAATACGATTGAGGCAAAGAAAAATTTTATAGGGCTAATTAATTTTGCTGTTAGATTTTAAACTTTCCTTTATTCCCCAAAAGGTTTATTCAATTCTTCCGTTCCGGCCAGCACAAATCTGCCATCCTCAATAATCGAAATTTTCTCCCCATTCTTTCCAGGAACACAGATGCTTCCCAATTCATCATAAGGAATGGTAATATCTGTATGACAGCCAAAGTACGCCTTGCTTATATCTTCTTTTCTCAAAATGGAGATTTCATTATCTCTTGCAATGATCTCTTTTCCATCCGGATTGTACACGGCAGTATCCTCAGACCAGCTGTAACAGGTATCACCTACTGCAAAATGGGGGCCCATTTTTTCTGCGATCAGAATAGGCAGCTTATCTGCAATATTGTATTTCTTCGCAGCTACATAAGCCGTAGTATTCGTTCCGATTGCAAATTCACCCATTGGAAGTGTTGGATGATGGAACAGGATATTATCCTCAATATATTTTTTATTCTCTTCTTCATTTTCAAAATTCCCGCAGGAATAGGATGTAATTTTTCCATCTTTAAATTCAAGCTTCAGATCACGGAACTGAAGACCTTCCAGATATACCTGGCTTACATGAAGAAGACCGTCTGTTCCGGAAAGGACCGGGGAAGTAAACACTTCACCAACGGGAATATTTACATCCGCTACACAGTTCTCGAAATTGGACTGCTTCGCCGGGTCGGTAAGAGTGTGCAAATGTATCCTGAGATCTGTTTCATTTGCTCCTTTTCCCTTTACAGATACCCATTCTGCGGTATCCAGAGTATCGATAAGGGTCTGCTGGATTTTCTGGTAAAGCTGGTAATCCAGGGTGTTGATTTTCACGATCTGGCGGAAAATCTCCTCATAATCACCGCCGATCTCAGGGACCGGATATGCAATAATGGTAAAACTTCTCTCATCACCTTTAATGTAGCGGTTTGTAATCTGTCCAGCTTCATTTTGCATCTCAATTTCCAGCTTCTGCTGGGCATCACTGAACTGCCATGCCTCTTTTACACTCACCGGTGAAAACGGAGCTTCCCCAAATACCTCAATGCAGGCTGGACCAGCGTGAACATACGCCAGCTCCTTATATTTCTCATAGGAAGTCTGCAGGGCACGAAGGCGCTTCTGCACAAAATCCTGATCCAGAAAAAGTGCCCCGTCCTGTCGATGATCATAGTCAAACTGCGGGTTTGCAACAGCGCCTGTATAGCCAATTCTATAAGAGCCGCGCCTGTTTACCGCATGGGTCGGATAGCGATATATAACTGGCTTCAGCCCCATCTCCTCAAACTGAAGAATTGCCGCTTTTACCATACGTTCAAAACCAAGGTTGTAGCGGATATTGACTGTTTTCTTTTTGCTCAGGTCTTTGTGTCCATTTACAAATCCCAAACGGTAGCCCTCCGTATAGGTTCTTGCGCAGGAATCGATTTCTTCCTGGGAAAGACCGTTAAGAAATGCAGCCACTCCAAGTTCATTCTCTGTAATGTATTCTCCAAACAGATACAGGTAACGAAAGTCTGAAATATCAGAACGCATGATAATTTTTGCCGCAAAATCCAGCTCCGGGTCCACGCACTCTCTAGTGCGGTACTCTATCATATCCTGGCAGTAATCATTTGCATAGGAATTTAAAATCCCCCTCAATTCTTCCTCTGTAGGAACCTCTTCCTGAGCAAAAGCGCCATAAACTTCCAGAAAAAGCTCCAGAAGCACAGTTATGTCCCACAGCCTCTTTTCAAAGGCATAGACCACAATACCACGCAGCTCTGCATACAGGAAAGAAAAGTCTTTTCCGTATTCCCCAAGCTTTTCACAAGCATAAACCGGATTTCCGTAGCTGTTTCTATAATTTTCCGGAAGGATATCTGCATACAGATCACGATTCAGTTCTTTCCATTCATCTATAGATAAGTCAGCCGCATCTGCAAGTTTCCTTGGTTCCCTGGCTTCTCCCAAAAATACAACGCCATCCATAATTTCCACATTTTTTTCAAGAAAAGCAGCTGTTTTCTGGAAAAAGTCCAGATATGGCATCTGTACTGCTTTCTCCTCTTTGATCTCACATACTCTTTCTTTTGCAAGAGCATAACGTTCCATCAGTAATTCGTCCACACGTTTCCCTCACTTTTCATTTTTTTATACGAAGCTATCCGTCACGGCACCGACAGCGCCTGTTTGAATAATTTTTTCCGCGATCAGCACACTTCTTATTCTTTTTTGGACATATCATCGATCACATGTCCTTTTTCTACATGCTGGTCAATCAATTCCTGCATATATTCCCAGATTTTTGGTGCTCCCTCACCAGTACGGCGGTTTCGTGTGTAAATCTGACTTTTCTTCACGCCATGCTCTACCCAGCTGATTCCATCTGTAGCATTGTTCAGAAAAAGTGGCTGACTGTTGTCCAGCATGTGCGCATATTTGGCCTCTGGTGTTTCATAAGCTTCGAACTCTTCCCAAAGATCATAAAGCCATTTTCCCTGGTCTTCTGGAAGAAGGCCGTAAATGCGCTGTGCAGCAGCTTCTTCTCTTGTATGCTGGGTAGCTCCCCCAACAGCGTCATAAGCATAGGTATCTCCGGCATCAATCTCTACCAGATCGTGAATCAGTACCATAGGAATGACTTTGGAAAGATCAACTTCCTCTGGTGCATATTCTTTCAAAAGTACTGCCATAAGTGCCAGATGCCAGGAATGTTCTGCATCGTTTTCCTTGCGTTTTCCATCCGCCAGATAGGTCTGACGCATAATATTTTTCACTTTATCTGCTTCCAGAATAAAGTCTAATTGCTTTTTTAAACGTTCATCCATATATATTCCCCTTTCCCCTGTCTGATCAATTATTATTGCTTTCAAACGTATTTCCGCAATACATACGCCGTGCTCTACAATCCAGTCAGGTATACTCCGATCCACACAATCAGAAACAATCCATTGCTGATCGAACCGATAATACTGGTTTTATGGCTTCTGCCCTCCTCAGAAAAGCTGAGCAGTCCCATAATAAATCCGTATACGGAAAGAAGGGTGGCAAATAAACCCACTCCTCCTACCAGAAACCCAAAGCTGTCATCCAAAAGATACGCCAGGACAACAGCCGTTATAAACAACAAAAAGGACGCTGCCGCCAGACCGGCAGACAGCTTCCCTTTTTTCGCTTCTTTTTTCTTTGTAAATGAATATCTATATCTTCTTGCCATAATGGAACTTTCTCCTAAATGGACATGTCTGCCCACGCAGGCATGTCAAAATATGAAAGTCAGCTGCTGCCATACAATATCCATAAATCCGCTTAGGTAAGCATGGCTCATTCATGGCTGCTATCCAGGACTTTCCTTCGAATATGATTGCAGATGAAAAAAAGAACATACCCCAAGGTTGCCCCCAGGGTGTTCAAAATCATATCATCCACATCAAAACAGCCAACCTTCGTGACCAGCTGGATCACTTCCACAGTCAGACTTAATATAAATCCTGATACACAGATGAGAAAACCGCTGTTCATTCTTCGGAAAATAACAGGAAGGATAAACCCGAAAGGCAGGAAGCCTATCACATTTCCGAATATGTTGGAAAATACTGCAAATGTGCCAAGCTGCTCCCGGTATATCCAGAACCTTCTGATTTCCACAAAGGGAATCAGATTATACCTGTATACCCGTTGCGCCTCTGCCGCCCTGCCATATTCCTCTGAAAAGAACAGAAAATAGACAAGAAAGATTATATAGATGGCGAACAGCAGGATTCCCATACGGCGAATTAAATTCTTCGTTTCCTTTTTCAAAAAAATCCCCTTAAATCATCATATCGGATTTGCCCTTCAGAAGTCTGGCACCGTTCACGATCATGAGAATACCAGTGGACACACCTGTCACCAGTGTGATGATCCCGAGTGCAATACTTCCAGCGCCCACGCCAGATACGATTTTATAAAGCTTTTCACTCATCAGCATTTCCTCCTTTTATCATTATGCCGCCAGTTGCCGCAGCACACTTTCAGAATTTTTAATGCTGCATAAAATTTTCTTATTCTGCGCCGTACTGCTCATAGTATGCATCAATAGCAGCTTTTAATGTGTCATCAATGATGACTTTCCCTTTATACTCTTTGTTGTAAAGATGCTCTACCACCTCTGCCATAGTTACAATAGCAGTTGTCTTAAGGCCATATTTCTCCTCAATCTCCTTTAAAGCGCTCTTGGTACCCTGTCCGCGCTCCATACGATCTACAGAAACCACAAGACCGATTGGAGAAACATCACCCTGGGCTTTGATGATCGGCAGCGTCTCCTGAATAGAAGTTCCGGCTGTCGTAACATCCTCGATGATCACAACCTTATCTCCGTCCTCAATCGGGCTTCCAAGAAGAATTCCCTTATCCCCATGATCCTTTACCTCTTTACGATTGGAGCAATAGCGGATATCCTTGCCATACTCCTCGCTGATTGCCATTGTCGCTGCAACAGTCAGCGGAATTCCCTTGTATGCAGGTCCAAAAAGCACATCAAAATCCAGACCGAATTTGCTTTCAATTGCTTTTGCATAATACTGTCCTAATTTTCTTAACTGAGCTCCTGTACGATAAAATCCTGTGTTTACAAAAAACGGAGTCTTTCTTCCGGATTTGGTTACGAAATCTCCAAATTTCAATACATTGCAATCAATCATAAACTCAATAAATTCCTGTTTATACTGTTCCATTTTTATCCTCCTCGTATATGGGCTGTATCTGTTATTGGTCTTTCTTAAATCATATTTGAAAAAACTCTTGCATACGCCGGTTTCAAAGCAAAGCCCAGTTACATTATTGTTCACTCCATGATCTGTAATGTAACCGCTTCGCGCTCTCTTTATAGTAGCACAAAATATGGGCGTGGTCAAAATCTCTTTTAAACCGCGAAGTAAAACCTATTTCAGTGTCACTGTTCACTCCGTTCACAGTAACACGCTTCGCGATGCACAGAAATCATGCATTCGCATGATTTCGCACCACACTTCTCGGGTTTTCTGTGAACTACGTTCACGAAAAACACCTCGCGGAATGTCACCAGTGAACAGTAACCTATTTCACACATCCAATCAGCTCATTAATATCTTCCACTTTCTGTCTCTCAAGGAATGCAGCCATACCATCCACAACCTCCTGAGTAGTGTATGGATTGATGAAATTTGCAGTTCCTACAGATACTGCGGTGGCGCCCGCCATAATAAATTCCAGGGCATCTTCAGCACTTGCAATTCCACCCATTCCGATGATTGGGATCTTCACTGCATTTGCCACCTGATAAACCATACGCACTGCCACAGGCTTCACAGCCGGACCGGACATACCGCCTGTTTTATTTGCCAGTGCAAACGTTCTGCGGTTAATATCAATCTTCATTCCGGTAATGGTGTTAATAAGGGAAACCACATCTGCACCGCCTGCTTCTGCTGCCCTTGCCATCTCTGTAATATCTGTTACATTAGGACTCAGCTTCATAATCACCGGCTGTCTGGCATATTTTTTTACTTCTCTTGTAATGGCCTCCAGAGCCTTGGGATTCTGTCCAAAGGCAATGCCGCCTTCCTTTACATTCGGGCAGGATACATTGATCTCCAGCATATCTACAGGCTCATTTCCAAGACGTTCCACAACCTCACAGTAGTCCTCTGTGGTCTTTCCGCATACATTTACAATGATCTTCGTATCGAATTTCTTCAGAAATGGAATATCTCTCTCACAGAAAACATCGATTCCAGGATTCTGAAGACCGATAGCATTCAGCATTCCTCCTGTGGTCTCTGCTACACGGGGTGTAGGATTTCCAGGCCACGGCACATTTGCCACGCCTTTTGTCACGACTGCACCAAGATTATTCAAATCTACAAATTCACTGTATTCCGCACCGGAACCAAATGTTCCAGATGCAGTCATTACTGGATTTTTCAGAGTCACTCCTGCAAGATTTACGCTCATTTTGCTCATAACTCCACCTCCGTACTTCTGAACACCGGACCGTCTTTACATACGCGCTTATTGTGTACATGAGAATGGGCATCCGTTTCTGTGGACTGGCATACACAGCCAAGGCAGGCACCGATACCACATGCCATGCGCTCTTCCATGGAAACCCAGCAGGGGATTCCCTTCTCCAGTGCATAGGCCTTGATGGCGCGAAGCATAGGCTTAGGACCACAGGCAAAAATCACGTCTGCTTCCAGGTCATTCCCCCGGATCGCATCCATTACATTTCCTTTGGTTCCGGCAGAGCCGTCTTCTGTTGCAATGTATACCTCACCATTTTTTTCAAATTCCTCATTTAAAAACAGCTCATCACGATAGCCAAGAACTGCAATCTTCTTAGCATCCAGCTGCTTCATGGTCTCCAGCATAGGCGGAACACCGATTCCTCCGCCCATAAGGAATACCCTCCTGCCAGCAGCCTCTTCCAGCGGAAATCCATTTCCAAGAGGTCCAAGAAGTTCAAGCTGTGCACCTGCATGCAGTCTGGAAAAGCTTTCTGTACCTGTTTTCGGACCTGTTACACGATAGACAAGGCGAAGTGCACCTTTTTCTTTATCAATCTCACAAAGACTGATAGGACGTGGCAGCAGTTTGCTTCCATCCTGTGTATAAACGGAAACAAACTGTCCCGGCTTCGCATTCCCTGCAATGGTCTTTGTCTGAATCCACATGCTGTAAATGTCTTTTCCAATACATTCCTGGCTGAGGACTGTACAGGTTTCTTTTACCTTTGTACCCATTTTCTTCCTCCTAGCGGTTCTCAAGTGCAGTGCTGATATCAAGAATCATGTCTTTCACTGCCTGACGGGAAGCATCTGCATAGTTCGCTTCACCAAACTTTGCGTATTTCTCCTGCTTGTAAGCTGCAATAATTCCTCTGGAGGAGTTTACGATAGCGCCAAGACCATCTTTGTTAAAGAAATGTACAAGATCTGCACCCTTACCACCCTGTGCACCATATCCTGGTACCAGAATAAAGGTTTTTGGCATAAGTTTTCTTAATACTTTGCCCATTTCCGGATAGGTAGCACCTACAACTGCGCCTACATAGCTGTAACCGTCTCCCATAAGCTCATCTCCCCATTTGGCAACTTTCTCACCAACCCACTCATAGAGAGGACGTTTTTCAATTATTCTGTCCTGGAACTCACCGCTGGACGGATTGGAGGTCTTAACCAGAACAAAAATTCCTTTTTTCTCTTCTTTACAAACATCCATGAAAGGCTTCACTCCGTCTGTTCCAAGATATGGGTTTACAGTTGCAAAATCCTCATTAAATGGAACATAAGTCTTGCTTCCTACCTGAACCTTTCCAAGATGTCCAACGGCATAAGCTGCAGATGTGGAACCGATATCACCACGTTTAATATCTCCAATTACTACAAGGTCTTTTTCCTTGCAATAATCTACAGTACGCTTGTAAGCCATAAGTCCCGGAATTCCAAACTGTTCATACATAGCGATCTGCGGCTTCACAGCAGGAATCAGATCATATGTGGCATCCACAATTCCTTTATTGTACTGCCAGATTGCTTCTGCAGCACCTTCCAGCGTCTCTCCGAATTCCTTGAATGCAGCTTCCTGGATCTGCTTCGGAATATAATTCAGCATTGGGTCAAGGCCTACTACAATAGGGGCTCCTGTTTTCTTGATATTGGCAATAAGTTTGTTGATCATGGGTGTTTCCTCCTTAATATGTTTTCCTGGAAATTTCATTTTTTTCTTATTTATCAGCAGAATCCTTGTACACAATCTTACCATCGCAAATAGTGTATAGAATCTTTCCTTTCACCTCTTTGCCCTCAAATGGGGTGTTTTTGCCTTTGGAAACAAAGTCTGCTTTGTGAATGGTATATGGATTCTTAATGTCCGCGATTATCACATCTGCCGGATGTCCTTTCTGTAAGGTTCCACATGGCAGGTTCAGAATCTGAGCCGGATTGTAGCTCATCTTCTCTACAAGCTGGGAAAGAGTGAGGATTCCAGTCTCTACAAGAGCGGTGTAACTAAGTGCAAAGCTGGTCTCGATTCCCACAATTCCGAAAGCTGCGGTTCTCATGGAACCGGTTTTGTCTTTCTGGGTGTGTGGGGCATGATCCGTGCTGATTACCTGAATGTAGCCCTCTTTCAGACCTTCAATCAGCGCATCCACATCTTTCCTGGTACGGAGAGGCGGATTCATTTTATAGTTTGGATCATCTCTTTCAATATCATCAGATGTGAGTATAAAATGATGGGGGCAAACTTCTGCTGTTACATTCTCAATGCCTTCTGCCTTTAACATTTTCATCATAATTGCAACACCTTTTGTAGAACAGTGGCAAAGGTGCAGCTTAGCGCCTGTCTCAATGGCAAGCAAAGAATCTCTTGCCGCAATGGTATCTTCTGTAGAATTGCAGATTCCCGGAAGCCCAAGGCGTTTGGCGTTCTCATCCTCATTCATGCAGCCGTTTCCACGAAGAGACATATCCTCACAGTGATCAAAAATAGGAAGTCCGGCTTTCACGGCTTCTTCCATCGCCTGCTTGCAAAGGCTTGCTTTCATAACAGATTTACCATCTTCGGAAAGAACAGGTACTCCTGCTGCTGCCATGCCTGCAATATCAGAAAGCTCTTCCCCAAGTTCTCCCTTTGTCATGGCTCCTGCCTGGAGCACATGAATAGCGGAAACCTGCGCAGCTTTATTTTTCACATAGTTTGCACGGTCAGGGCTGTCAATAACCGGTGTGGTGTTCGGCATCGCCACTACAGTAGTCACACCGCCTCTTGCAGCTGCATGGGAACCGGTTTCAATGTCTTCCTTCTCCGTCTGTCCAGGATCACGAAAATGTACGTGAAGATCCACAAGGCCTGGCATTACTACCAGTCCCTTAGCGTCTATAATCTTGTCATCTTTATCCTTTGCTTCCAGCTTCTCTCCCACTTTTTGGATTACGCCGTCGTCCAGATAAACATCCGCAATTTTATCAATCTGAGCAGCCGCATCCACAACACGTCCGCCTCGAATCAGAATACCCATTTGGTTCTCTCCCTTCTGGTATAACGTAAACTTTATCACAACCTATCATACACGAATTTTTTCATTTAATAAAGAGTTTTTTTCCCTTCCGGCATTTTTCCTTATATCTTCCACCCAATTATATTTTTTGTTGCACAATTTTAATTATCCTGTCAAGCGTTTTTGAAAATGTCCTAAAATAATTGAAGTATTAGCCCCGGCTTTTTGCTGGGGCTTGTTATATTGA
>NZ_CAXUBQ010000045.1:0-17730 GCF_964249465.1 Ruminococcus sp. Marseille-P328
GATAAAGTGTTTGATGTACTCAAGACAACCAACTAGCTTAGTTATCTCTCGTCATTACTGTTATAAAAAGTTCATTCATTCGAATGATGATTCGTTAAGAATTTTCGAGAATCGTATGTGTTTCACTGTTTAGTTATCAAGGTTGTTTATCTGTCGTTGTCTGTCCGACAGCTTGTTTATATTACCACAAGCATTTTCGTTTGTCAACAACTTTTTTTAATTTCTTTTAAAAAACTTTTGAAGTTTTTCAAAATGAAATCCCGCTTCCTCAGAAGCGAGATTCAGTATATCATCAGAGTTGCCATTCGTCAACCCCTTTTTTCAATTTTTTTGATTTTTTTACATTATTTGACATTTGTGCTCAATTTCCGTAGAAAACACTCATAAACACTTTCACAAATATATTCTGATTATACAGGAAATTCAGTACTGTATCCTGCTCAACAAGAGCCATTCCCTGTTTTCCAATCGTAGTATCACAGAGCAGCGTCAGGATCAGAAACCCGATCCAGATAAAGATTATGCACTTCGCACCACCCACTACACCTCCGGCAATTTTATTCACGCCCTTTATCACAGGAAGATTTGTCAGAACATTCAGTATATAACTCAACAGTCTGATCACGATTGCAGAAATTATAAAGGATAAAAGAAATGATATTCCATTTACGATCATGACAGCCAGCGAATCTGCTATATATTCCGCAAACGTACTGACTGCAAGATAGCGGTATGTCTCTGCAGTATTATTTTCCATAAGAGAAGTTTTCAATATGTCCGGAAGTTCCATTTTTTCCATTATCTGCGTCTGTTCTTCTTTATCCAGAGCTTTCTGGCTGCCTGTCTGTTCCATGACCAGTTCCTGGCAGTTACTCTGAACAATATTATAAACAGGTGTATACTCTCTCACAAATGTATTTACATATGGATTAATCACCCATACAAGGAGAAAGGATATGATCATAAAAAAAGCAGATACGATTTCTTTTACAAAGCCTCTGCGAAATCCGGAAGCGCATGCAAAAATAATCAGTGCAAGCACCACAATGCCAAGCCAAGTCCAGCTTATGTCCATTTCATTCTCCTTAACTGAGTTTTATCACATTTACACCAGTATCCATAACAAGCAAATACTTATTCCACCCCAATTTGAAAAAGTCTTTCACTGTTCCATCCACACTTCCAAAATATTTCTCGGAACCGTTGCTATTCAACACGCAAAGCTGGGAACTGTTGTACATAACAATATAATCATCACTCATTCTGATAGTGGTATATGGAATATTAAAATCCTTGCTAAATTTCAGCTTGCCAGCAGAAGAATATACCTGCATGGTATACTGTTTGTCTTTGCTGTCATTTTTAAATACCAGGCCAATGTTGTCTTCATCATAAAAAGTACTGATAATCTCCTGCTCAACCTGGACTGTTTTCAGTTCTTTGGGAATCTGACGCCCGGAATATATGGTAAATCCATCATCCCGAAGTGCAACTGCATTGCTGCCAAGATACTGAATCTGCGGAACTACTACTCCATCATACGTGTACCCGCTTACAATACGGTCATCTTCATTCTGTCCAACTTCTCCGAAATTATAAAAAGCTATGTAACTGGTGGTCTCGCTGCTGTCCACAAACTGATATGCCACCATCATCACAACGCCATTATCTGCCAGTGCCACATCCATAGGATATCCAGGATCCTGAATATTAGTCTGATTTTCTGCCACAAGACTTCCATCTAAATTGTAAAAATTGATCCAGGTGTGGTCGCCGCCATCCAGAATTGCCGCTGCCATTCCGGTTTTGGAAACTTTCGCCTTTACAATACTGTAAGAAGTAGATACAGTCCCGGTAATTCCATTTTTGTCAAGAAAAACCATGGATGTACCATCTTTATCAGCAATCACGGCACAGTCACCGCAAACATCTGCCACGGGATTCTGCATGTCATATGTCTGGGACCATACAGTTTCCAGCTTGTTGTTTACCAGAGATACCTCGTCGGAACTATAGCGCAGAATCTTACCTGACAGATAGGTGTACTGGGTGGAAACAGTATCCTCCTGCTCACTGGTCACCTGTACTTTATAGTTTCGGTAAGTTCTTTTTTCCAGAAAAAGAAAGCCTGCCAAGACCACAAATACAGCAATCAGTATCACGGCAACCGGTTTCAGCACAGCTTTCTTTCTTCGCAAAGCAGCTTTGATTTTTCTTCTCGCAGCTTCATTCCCACCGGCTCCGGCCTGGGCTTTTTCCAGATGGCGTTTCTCGGCCAGAAGTCGTTTCCGCCGCAGTTTCTTTTTGATATTTTTGAATGTGTTTGCCATAATTTAACCTTGCCTTGTATTTTCTATTTTTTCGATTATACCACATCCGGTCAAGGTAATACAATCATTTGCCCCGGATAAATCACCTGGTTTTCTTCCAGATTATTCAGGCGGCAGATTTCCGGGATGGCATCCATATTTCCATAATGGGAAATACTGATCTGGTATAAAGTATCGCCTGGTTTGATCACATAAGTTTCGTATATACCGTCAGATGAGGTCTGTGCACTGGAATCCGTCTGTTCTTCTACGTTGGTGCTCTGTTTCTTTATTTTCCGTTCATCAGCTTCCTGGGAAAAAGTTTCCGTCTGATCCACCGTTTCTGCCGGCTCCTCAGTTTCTGTCTGTTCTGCTGCTTCCGCCTCATTTGCAAAATCAGATTCGCTGTCCTGCCAGCTATTCCCGGTTTCATCACTTATTTCTGTATCGGCGGCTTCCTGCGTTATTTTTGGAGTCACCGAAGCATTTCTTTCCAACTGCTCTTCCGGACTTTTCTCCTGTTTGGAAACATCCTGTATCTGATTCGTGTCATTTTCTGCCTGCTTTTCTTCTGATGCATCTTCCTCTGTTTTTCCTGACATAACAGTCACTGCATAATCATCTTCAGGCTGCACCGGCAAGCCACCGTAATTTCTGTAAAAGCCCGCACCTACAGCTAATACAGCAAGTACCAGACAGGCCGTTGCTGCATATGAAAAAACAGAGGTACGCTCCATTTCCTCCTGGGGCTTTTCCTCTGTCTTTTCTGCTTTCTTTGTTTTCTTGTTCCGGATGATTTTCCGAAAAGATACAACCGCCTCGTCAGACACATTTTCTGTAAATTCCGGCGCAAAATCTTTATTTTTTTCAATCATGTACTCCTGCATCAGCGGATTTTTCTCATAATAAATGTAATATCCCCGCTGCCGGACCATAAGGCCATTTTCAAAGAAGAAGAAAGCTTCTTCTTTTTCTGCAGGTTCCATAAGCATAAGCACTTTTTCACCGCCAAAATACCGAAGATGGATTCGGGTCAGCAATTCGTCTGTTTCCATATACATCTGAGGGCGCGAAAAAAACCAGCCTGTTATTTCCTGTCCCGGAAAATATTTTGCCTGGTCTTCCTGTATTTTTGCCCATATTTTTTCAGAGAAATCAATATGATCTGATGCAGCTTCCATATCTTCCACCATCAAAGCTCCCCGGATGAAAAGATAGGTTATACCATTGTTCCATTTTGTTTCGCCTGTAAAAACAGCTACACAGCCTTGTTCTTTTCCGGAACCGACCGCATTCCTGGCAAGCCTTGTCAGAAATGTGTATACGTAATCTTCAATATAAATACGCATATTTCCGGTTGTCAGTCCTACCTGACGTATGTTTCTCGGCAGATTAAAAAGATTTTCCCCATTTTTCGCCTCCTGTTTCTCTTCTTTGTAGATAACTTCTATCATAGTCACATCACCCCTTCGGGTATGAGAATATCACATGAGAAATGCAGATTTTAGCGGAATATAAGACCTGTTTCACAGAATTTTGCGACAGTTTTTGCAAAGGAAATATTTGTCGGGATGAAGGGTACAGCGAACTGCTGCAATTGAATTCCGGCAGAATGTCACGTAAAGTGCAGCATATAGATTTCGATATGTTTTTTTGTACTCAGCCAGGTGCATATTTTTTCCAGATATAGGATAAGATGGATTATATCAGACAGCTGCAGCTGCAAATTATCGTTCATAAGTAATCGGGCAAGTTTGCTTATTTATGAAATTTTTAAAGCAGGAGAACTTTTATGCCTTTTTATGTAAATACCCAAAAACCAGATTCTTCCAGAGAAATTGCACGGCTTCTGGGAAAATGTATTAAGCGTCATAAGCGGGACTGGACTGAAATTGTGTTTTTGTGCATTGGAAGTGACCGGGTAACCGGAGACTGTCTGGGACCTTATGTGGGCTATCGTTTAAGTCAGCATCAGCTTCCAGGAATTTTTGTCTACGGTACATTAAGTCAGCCTGTTCATGCCGTCAATCTGTCCGATATAACGGACTTTATTTCAAAGAACCATCCGTTTGCCCTTGTAATTGCTATAGACGCGTCTCTAGGCGATGAAAGACATTTGGGCTATGTGACAATCGGAAACGGTTCTCTTTACCCAGGTGCGGCTGTTCAGAAAGATCTGCCTCCTGTGGGGGATATTTATATTACTGGAATTGTAAATATTGCAGGAATTCTGGAATATCTGACTTTACAGACAACAAGACTGTCCACTGTGATCACGCTGGCAGACACCATTGCACAGGGGATTCTCGGAAATTTTATATAACAATACGGCAAACAGAAGCTTTCACTTCCATTTGCCGTATGCTTATTTAGCATATCACTTTTTTGAATTTCCAAAAGGTTTTCTGTAAAAACAGACATAACGCCTGCCGGCGCCAGCACCATATAGGAAAGGTACAGCCAATTAGATAAATGCTTTGATCTGTTTATAGATACCGGCTACATCAAGACCGTATTTCTCAAGAAGAGCAACAGCCGGGCCGGACTCTCCATAAACATCATTGATACCAATACGTTTAACCGGTACAGGCGCTTTCTCAGCAAGGCACTCGCATACAGCACCACCAAGGCCGCCGATGATGGAATGCTCTTCAACAGTAACAACTTTGCCTGTTTCTTTGGCAGCTGCTACAACAAGTTCCTCATCGAGAGGTTTGATGGTGTGGATGTTAATAACCTTTGCTTCGATTCCTTCTTCAGCCAGTTTCGCAGCTGCTTCCAGAGACGGAGCTACGCAAAGTCCGTTTGCAATAATGGTAAGGTCTTTTCCCTCGCGGAGAACAATACCTTTGCCAAGTTCAAATTTATAATCCGGATTATCATTGATAATCGGAACAGCAAGACGGCCAAATCTCATGTAAACAGGGCCCACATGCTCATAAGCTGCCTCTACCATTGCTTTTGCTTCAATATCATCAGACGGGCATGCAACAATCATTCCCGGAATTGTACGCATAAGTGCAAAATCCTCGCAGCACTGGTGTGTAGCACCATCCTCACCAACGGAAATTCCGCCGTGGGTAGCACCAATCTTAACATTCAGCTTCGGATATCCAACAGAGTTGCGAACCTGCTCAAAGGCACGTCCTGCTGCAAACATAGCGAAAGTACTTGCGAAAGGCACTTTTCCAGTTGTTGCGATTCCGGCAGCAATTCCCATCATGTTGCACTCTGCGATACCGCAGTCGATGTGGCGCTCCGGAAATGCTTTCTTAAAGATTCCGGTCTGTGTAGCTGCAGCAAGGTCAGCATCCAGAACAACCAGATCATCATGTTTTTTTCCAAGTTCTACAAGAGCGTTACCATAACTTGCTCTGGTGGCAATCTTCTTTACTTCTGACATAATGCTTCACCTACCTTTTCCAAATCTGCCATAGCCTGTGCGTACTCTTCATCGTTCGGAGCTTTTCCATGCCAGCCAACCTGGTTCTCCATGAAAGATACCCCTTTGCCTTTTACTGTTTTCATAACGATCGCAGTCGGCATTCCTTTCACAGTCTTTGCCTCGTCAAAAGCAGCGCGCAGCTGCGCCATGTCATTTCCATCAGCTACATTTATTACATGGAAATTGAATGCTTCGAATTTCTTATCGATCGGGTATGGGGAGCATACGTCCTCAACTTTACCATCGATCTGAAGACCATTGTTATCAACGATCACTACAAGATTGTCCAGTTTCCTTGCTCCTGCAAACATTGCAGCTTCCCATACCTGACCCTCCTGGATCTCGCCGTCTCCAAGAAGTGTGTATACACGATAGCTGTCATTTGATAATTTTGCAGAAAGTGCCATTCCAACCGCTGCAGAGATTCCCTGTCCAAGGGAACCGCTGGACATATCGACGCCAGGAATATGCTTCATATCCGGATGTCCCTGAAGGTAAGATCCGAGATGACGAAGTGTCACCAGATCCTCTTTCGGGAAATAACCTCTCTCAGCCAGTACAGAATACAGACCTGGTGCAGTATGACCTTTGGAAAGGACAAAACGGTCGCGATCTGCTTTCTTCGGATCCTTAGGATCAATATTCATTTCCTCAAAATAAAGATAAGTAAATAAATCTGCTGCTGATAAAGATCCGCCTGGATGACCAGCTTTAGCAGCATGCAGTGCTGTTACGATGTCTTTGCGGACTTCGTTGGCAACTTTCTGAAGCTCTAAATTCTCCATTCTCAATTCTCCTTATTATTTCCCATGATATCATAATGTGCGAATCACAACCGGATTGAATTCTTACGTAAAATAATTTCTCGGTTAATTATTCTCCAAATACAGCCTTGTAATCATTCTGGAATTTAACAATACCAGCGTCTGTCAGCGGATGATGAGTCATCTGCTCAAGTACTTTAAATGGTACAGTAGCGATATCAGCACCTGCAAGTGCGCACTGTGTTACATGCATTGGATGACGTACACTTGCTGCGATGATCTCGGTATCGATGCCTGCAACTGCAAACATATCAGCGATCTGGCGAATGAGCTCAACACCGTCTGTAGAGATATCATCCAGTCTTCCAAGGAATGGAGATACATATGTAGCACCAGCTCTTGCTGCAAGAAGTGCCTGGTTAGCGCTGAAGATCAGAGTTACATTTGTCTTGATACCTTCTTTTGAAAGAACTTTAACTGCTTTCAGACCTTCGCATGTCATAGGAATTTTTACAACCATGTTCGGATGGATTTTGGCAATCTCGCGTCCCTCACGGATCATTCCCTCTGCATCTGTTGTAGTAGCTTTAACCTCGCCGCTGATCGGTCCATCGACGATCTCTGTGATCTCTTTGATTACTTCATTGAAATCTCTTCCCTCTTTCGCGATCAGGGATGGATTTGTAGTTACGCCACAGATAATTCCCATATCGTTAGCTGCCTTAATATCTTCTACTTTTGCTGTGTCAATAAAAAATTTCATGATTTCTTCCTCCTAAATGAATTAGACTAGAGCGTTGCAGCGCTTCCTTTGTCTTGCACTGTTCATATGCTTTCATTATAGCAGACTTCATTTACAGGTCAAGGCAGAGAGTGAATTATTAATAAAATTTCAATTAATAATTTCATCTATTATTAATCATTATATAGTTTGTTAGTATGGTATCAATCAATTTTCTACTGTATCAATCAGTTTTTCCAGCAATTTTACCAGATGTTTTTTTTAAATTATTACTAATAATTTCCAGTAAATTATTTATTTAAACTTATTTTCTTCGGATTTTTCGTTTATGGGATCCGGTTTATCCATACGTGCATAACCGGTGGTTTTTCGCACAATAATCTTGGGATTATACTCAATATTATATACACTTGTGGGACGGATGCCTTCCCCGAAACGGATGCCTGTATCGATTTTCCGGATGATAATGTCACAGGCATCCCTGCCCTTCAGATCAACGAAGTGATCAATGGTAGTCAGTGACACTCTGCGAATTCCGGAATAAAAAATATTGTCGCAGCCGATCACAGATACATCCTTCGGCACTCTCAGACGGGCATCCTGAAGAGCATCCACAGCACCAATGGCCATCATGTCATTCTGTCCGGCAATGGCAGTAAATCTGCTGCCATCCTCCAGAAGAGACCTGGTCAGGGCATAGCCCATAGAATACTCGGAATCCGTCTTAGGATTGCGACGGTCAACGGATTCGTCAGCAGCCCGGATGATCACATGTCCGGAAAGCCCAGCCTTCTCAAACTCACGGACAAAACCATCCACTCGTTTGGAACGCTGCCACTGTCTTCTGGTAAGCGGCGGCGTAATAAAGGCCACATCCCGATGTCCCAGATCCAGCAGATGCCTCGCCATAAGTCGTCCCACTTCTGTGTTGTCCTGATTAATAGCATCTACTGTACTGATTTTTTCTTTGTTGCTAATGATGACCAGCGGAATGCTTCTTGCCATCTCTTCTACCTGGCTGATATAGTCCGGGTGGGGATTGCAGGCATAAATGATCCCCTGGGGTGCCATGGCGCGTATCATGCGCAGATACTTCTCTTCCAGCCTGGCATCACGCTGGGTATTGCAGATGAAAACTCCGTAGCCACGCTCGTTGGCTACCGCCTCGATTCCCTGAAGGAGCATCACATAGTAAGGGCTGGTAATAGTTGGGCAAAAGACAACAATCATTTTTTCCTTTTTGTTCTCTTTTTTATTTTTGTGGCCCGGAAGCTGATAGCCCAGTTCTCTGGCCGCGCTTTCCACTTTTTCCACTGTTTCTCGGGAAAAAGAAACATTGTACTTATGGTTCAGAACCATGGAAACCGTTGCCTGGGAAACTCCCGCTTTCTCTGCCACATCTGATGAAGTCACTTTTTTGCGTGCCACAAAAATCACCTCCTGCCATCTTACAGTTCTACCCTGCCCTCCAATGCCCGAAGCAGGGTAACTTCATCAATGTATTCCAGGTCACCGCCGACCGGCACACCACTGGCAATACGGCTGACCTTGATCCCGGTGGGCTTGATCAGCTTACTGATATACATTGCTGTAGTCTCTCCCTCCAGACTGGAGTTGGTGGCAATGATCACTTCTTTTACATCTCCCTGAAGTCGCATGATCAGCTCTTTCAGCTTGATATCATCCGGACCAATTCCCAGCATAGGGGATATTGCGCCGTGAAGTACATGATAAACTCCATCAAATTTACCGGTTTTTTCATAAGCAGCAAGATCCCTGGTGTTCTCCACTACCATAATCGTACTGTGATCTCTTTTGGGATTGCTGCAGATTGGGCACATTTCTTTATCCGTAAGGGTGTAGCAGCACTTACAGTACTGTACGTTCATCCGGGCATCGGTGATGGCATTGGTAAGCTGCTGCACCTGTTCCTTTGGCATATTCATAATATGAAAAGCCAGGCGCTGGGCAGACTTTGCCCCGATTCCCGGAAGATGGGAAAACTGCTCAATCAGTTTATTGATATGACTGCTGTAGTATTCCATCAGAATGGAAGACCCCCGCCAAGTCCTCCCAGACCTCCTGTAAGTTTGGACATTACAGCCTGGTTCTCCTGCTCAACCTTGCGAAGTGCTTCATTAGTTGCTGCAACAATAAGATCTTCAAGCATCTCGATGTCATCCGGATCTACAACTTCCTCTGCAAGCTTCACCTTGGTCACTTCTCTCTTACCTGAGATAGTTACTTCTACAGCTCCGCCGCCGGCTGCTGCAGTAAACTCTTTCTCCTCGAGAGCTTTCTGGTTCTCTTCCATCTGGCGCTGCATTTTCTGCGCCTGCTTCATAAGGTTATTCATGTTTCCCGGCATACCCATGCCTGGAAATCCTCCACGCTTTGCCATTACAAAGTCCTCCTTTAACTGTTCTGATTTCATGCTGGATTCCGCATTTCTGATTTTTCAAACAGGCTCTATAACATTTGCGGCAGCAAAAATCATTTTTCATAACAATATTCACATTTTCTGCAAATATTATTAATTTACTTCTCGTTCGTCGCTTTCACGGCAACTCTTATGTTGCTGCACAAAAATCAAACAGCAACACTCTTATTCTTCTGCATCGTCAGGATCTTCCTCCACAACAACATCCATATGGATATTCTCCCGGAGAGCCTGATCTACAGTAACCTTGGCAAGATTGGTATGGTTGTGTTCTTTTGCCACCACCATCTTAAGTTCTACACTCTTGCCAGTCTGGGCCAGGATGATATTCTTCAGTTCTTCCTCTGCTTCCGGATTATCTACATAGGTTTTTCCAAGGAAATCCTGGAATTCGATGTAGAGAACCGGTTCACCGGTCTGGCCATTGTATTTGGGAATAGACTTCTGGAGCATCTGTTTGAAAATGCCGCTGGTCTGACCTACGATCACCTTCCAGCTGGCTACAATCTTCTGCAGATCCTCAGGTGCCGCTTTCTCAGGTGCTGCTGCCATGCCTTCTGCACTGCCATCCGATCCGGCTCCTGTACTTCCGGCGCTGCCAGTGGCTCCCGGTTGGACAAATACCTGCTGAACAGGCCGCTCGTCCATGCGCTGTTCCAGAACACGAAGACGATCCAGAACAGAATCCAGATTGGTCTCCATCGCCGGACGGCACAGTTTGATCAGAGCAATCTCCACCAGAACACGCTTCTGGGTGGAATAGCGGATCTGACTGGACAGGTCAGAAAAAATACGGATGTAGCGCATCAGCGTTTCTACATCCACCATCTCACTTTCTTCCCTTAGAAGTTTCAGATTCTCAGATGATACATCAATGGCTTCCTCCGGATTCTCGGAGGTTTTTACCAGAAGGAGATTACGCATGTACCAGGTAAAATCTCCCACAAACTGTCCAAGCTCTCTTCCGCCTATGATCAAATCCTCAAGAGTGCGTATCGCACCTGTCACATCTCCCTGGAGCACTTTTCGCAAAAGCTTGCTGAACACTTCCGTATCCACAGCTCCCAGAACCTCCAGGACTTTGTCATAAGTCAGTGTCTGCCCCAGATAAAAGGCAATGCACTGATCCAGAAGGCTTAGTGCATCTCGCATGGAACCGTCTCCGGCTTTTGCCACATAACGGACGGCTTTTTCTTCTGCCTCTACGCCTTCGATTTTCAGAAGTTCATCCAGCCTTGCCGCAATGGTATCAATAGTGATGCGGTGAAAATCGTATCGCTGACATCTGGACAAAATAGTGATCGGTATCTTGTAGGCCTCTGTGGTGGCAAGAATGAAGATAACATAAGACGGAGGTTCCTCCAGTGTTTTCAGAAGAGCATTAAACGCTCCTGTCGAAAGCATGTGAACCTCGTCGATAATGTATACCTTATAGTTTCCTTCAGTAGGACGATAGGCCACCTCCTCACGGATCTCACGGATATTGTCAACGCCGTTATTGGACGCTGCATCGATCTCGATCACGTTCATGGAGGTGCCAGCCTGTATCGCCTTACACATGTCACATTCACCACAGGGACTTCCATTTACCGGATGCTGGCAGTTTACTGCTTTTGCCAGTATTTTTGCAACGGTAGTCTTACCGGTTCCTCGGGTGCCGCAAAACAGATACGCGTGACCAATACGGTTATGCTTGATCTGATTGGTCAGGGTAGTTACAATGTGATCCTGTCCCTTGACATCGTCAAAATTATCCGGTCTGAACTTCCGGTATAGAGCAGTATAGCTCATTTATGGAAACTCCTTTCTAACAGCAGGGAATCAATCGCCGAAGCTGATTCCGATCTGCTTTGCAGCCTTAACGGTCTGGTCTTTCGGAGAAACCATTTTCAGCTTGCCGGCACATTCTTCAAGAGGTACTCTCTTGATTTTGCCATTTACAATACCGATCATGATGCCATATTCTCCGTCCAGAATAGCCTCTGCTGCTCCTGCTCCGATTCTTGTGGAAAGCACACGATCATATGCACATGGTGCCCCACCTCGCTGTGTATGTCCCGGAACTGTAATGCGTACCTCAGAACCAAGCTTCTGGGTAATCTTGTCTGCAATTTCATAGGATACGGAAGGATACTTCTTCGCGCGGTCTTCCAGCTTTTTCTTGTAATCTTTCTTGGAAAGAAGGGCATCCTCTTTGGAAATGGCGCCTTCTGCCACTGCAAGAATGGTGAAACGCTTGCCAGCTTTAGATCTCTTCTGGATAGCTGCAACTACCTTCTCAATGTCGTATGGGATTTCCGGAATCAGGATAATATCTGCTCCGCCGGCAATTCCTGCGTGCAGAGTAAGGCTTCCTACCTTGTGTCCCATAACTTCTACGATAAATACACGGCCATGGGATGCTGCTGTTGTATGAATGCAGTCGATAGCGTTTGTTGCAATATTTACTGCACTCTGGAACCCGAATGTCATATCTGTACCCCAGATATCATTGTCGATGGTCTTAGGCAGATGGATGATATTCAGACCTTCTTCTCTTAAGAGGTTGGCTGTTTTCTGGGTTCCGTTTCCTCCGAGGATTACAAGACAGTCAAGACAAAGCTTGTAATAAGTCTGCTTCATAGCCTCTACCTTGTCCAGTCCATTGGCATCCGGTACGCGCATAAGCTTAAACGGCTGTCTGGATGTTCCAAGAATAGTTCCGCCCTGTGTAAGGATTCCGGAAAAATCCTTGGATGTAAGCATACGGTATTTGCCGTAGATCAGTCCCTTATATCCATCATCAAATCCGTAAACTTCCAGGTCATCAATGCTGTTTGTAAGCCCTTTTACAACTCCCCGCATGGTGGCATTCAGTGCCTGGCAGTCACCGCCGCTTGTTAATAAGCCGATTCTTTTAATCATAGTACCCTCCATTTCTGTGTCTCTAGAGCGTGTTTCAAAAATCATTCCAGCAAGCTACGCGCTCCAGTAAAAACTACATTTTGAAATTTGATCCGCGAGCTCTGTTCGTTACTGATCACAAAGTGAGCAGTGACCGCTGTTCTGTTACGTCTGGGCAGCGTAAAAATCGCGGGGCAAGTTTGTTTATATTATATAATATTTCCCGTTCTGACACAACAAGTAATTTGCAACCAGATATTTCTGGAGCCGGCTTGTTACTGTTCACTCCGTGACCAGTAACGCGCTTCGCGATGCACAGAAATCATGCATTCGCATGATTTCGCGCCGCAATTCTCGGGTTTTCTGTGAACTTTGTTCACAAAAAACACCTCGCGGAATGTTACCAGTGAACAGTAACGCCGGCTTGACAATACATTAAATTTTTTTGCTGTTTTGCAGCAGTGGCTTGACAAATCCACAGTCTTCCTTTATAATTAAATTCCGCGCAGCCGGGGAGATAGCGGTGCCCTGTACCTGCAATCCGCTACAGCAGGGGTGATGCCAATCTGAGGCTTGTATCTTGTGGAGCTGCCCTTTATAAGTGGCGTTGACGTTTGGGTCTTACGCAACAGGACTCTATGAACCGTGTCAGGACAGGAATGTAGCAGCACTAAGTAGAATCTCCTGTGTGCCGTGAGGGTGCCTGGGCTGAGTTAACTGTAGAGGTAACGTCTGTGAGACCATTCCGAGGTGCGGCGCGCGAAATAAGAGGATTGTGGAACGTCGGATGAGGGCGTTCTTTTTTTGTATTAAAATAGATTTCTGCAAAATGGGGAGAGCAAATTACTGGAATGCTTTTTCAAACAGGCTCTGGCGCGGTACGCCCCAGGCAAACAAAAAGACACATATTGTATCAGGGCTGTGAATGTGTTGTTCACGCCATTTTTACAATATGTGTCCTATTTTTAGTTTGCTATTCTATTTTGAATGCAAGCTGTGAAAAATCATTTGCACAGCTCCGCTACGACCTGATTGATCACCTTGCCGTCAGCCTTGCCCTTCAGCTCTGGCATAATAGTCTTCATGATCTGTCCTTTGTTTCCAGAAGCGATCAGGTCTGCATGTTTCTCTGTAAGGTAAGCCTTGATCTCAGAAGCGTCCATCAGCTTTGGAGCGTATTTCGCAATCACATCATATCTTGCCTGATATTCATCTTTCAGATCCTGTCTGGATTCCGGACAGGTGTCGATCTGCTCTTTCACAGATTTCAGCTCTTTCAGAATAACACGGTCAACCAGTTCGCCACTGATATCGTCACGGCAGCCTTCGTCGATTGCCACCTTCTTCACTGCGGAAATCAGGGAAGAGACTGCATCCTTTGTTACTTTATCCTTCGCTTTCATGGCAGCTACCATGTCTTTTCTCAATGCTTCAAGTTCCATTGTATTTTCCTCCTGTCATTTTCTATGTGGTTGTTTACATAATGTTCCACAACGTTCCATCAAATCATAATTCTTTCATCCTGTGGCATTTCAGACGACTTGATGTATTTTTTGCTTTGTTTTTTATCATACCACTAATTTTCTGATTTTCCAACCTGCTCTGCCAAAGATTTTTTCAGCATTTTCTTCTTTTCCCGAAGCTCGCGAAAAAAATCGGAAAGCATGATGGAACACTCTTCCTGAAGAACACCGCGGATTACTTCTACCTTGTGGTTAAAGCCATCCATTTCCAAAAGATTCAGCACAGAACCGGCACATCCTGCTTTTGGATTCATGCTGCCGATAACCACACGGTCAATTCTGGACTGCATAAGCGCTCCGGCGCACATCTGGCAAGGCTCTAAGGTTACATACATCGTGCAGCCTTCCAGTCTCCAGTCTCCTAATTTTTTGCTTGCCTTTTTAATCGCGTTCAATTCTGCGTGAGAAAGGGTATTCTTGTCCGTGTTTCTCCGATTATAGCCTCTTGCAATGATCTGCCCGTTGCAAACGATCACACAGCCAATTGGCACCTCTTCCAATGCCCAGGCTTTCTTTGCCTGGCGAATTGCCTCTTTCATATAACGTTCCTGATCTGTAAGCATTTTTTACCTTTACTTTCTACTACTTTATGGTGAATCTCGGCATTTTTGCCGCTGCGCTGTCATTTTCATTTCAGGCGCCGCAGCGGCAATAGCTTTATTATAGGCAGTTCGCACAGGGATGTCAATTTTAACAACCGGCAGGTGGATCAATCGCACGGTACCAGTACCCTCCCCTGCCTTTTTTCACCTTGATACAGTTGCTTTCTTTGAAGCAGGAAAAGCCGAACATGCCTGCCATAAACTGTTCCTGCTGGTCGTAGCTTCCGGGTACACCAAGTATGTACCGGCCATTTGATCTGTGGCACAGAAGGAGATGTCCGAAATTGTAGTATCCGTATTGCAAAAAACGGTTGTTGCGAAGGGCGCATTGTCTTCTTGGAAAATGGACCAGATCCTGGGGTGTAATTTTCCAGCACTGGTTCAGATCGCTGTCTTGGAACGGGCAGAAGGGCTGACCAAATGGGAGTGCTATGGTTTTCTCCTTTTCCTCTTGTTTTGTATTTACTCTACAGGTAATTTTTTGCTCTGCTTCCCATATTTCCCCCACGGTTGGCTCATCTTTTGCTTGTGGTTCATCACTTATCATTTCTTCTGCTTCCAGCAGATCATCCTGCATTTGTTCCACCACATCCTCCACTTCATGCCTGTCATCTAAATCAGGTGTGGAATCTGTTTCCGGCTTGCTTTCATTCTCCAGCTTTTCTTCTGCTTTCTCTTTTATTATTTCACATACGGTACCAGTTTCTTCTTTCTTTATTATACTTTCCTTAAAATTCTCCGGGCGGATTGTCTGGTCATCCCACTCTGTTCCAAAAAAGTCTCCCGATTCTGTAAGCAAAATCATACCTCCCATTTTTTCCAGAGGAATTCCCGAGCCCCCCATATCCGTTCCGTCTGTTTCCACCAGACATTCGATTCTATTTGCCTCCGTTTTGCAGCTGCCCAGCAAAATTCCATTCATCAGTCCCTCTTTTCGCACAAATCCATATACTTTGCACACTTCTCCTGCTGCCAGGTTTCCTACCTGAAGATGTGGTTCAATTGTACACATGTGATTTCTCACTTCCACCTTCATAAAGCCACAATTATCTTCCTTTTTCCCTTTTCGGTATTCATATACATATGCGATAAAACGCCGATATCCCACCAACTGACGCCCTCCCCTTTTTATGCATCTCACTCATTAATGTATATGAAAAAACAGAATTTTCATTCATAAAAACGCATTCTGTTTCACTTGGAACATCTGTTCAAATGAATTAATTTAATTGCCTCTCCCCAAATAAGACCTGGTTAATTTCAATTCTTTTTGAAATTTTTTGAATTTTTTCAATTTTTCTGTTGACAAGCCAGTATATTCTATGTATAATATCACTTGCAGTTGACGAAGTGTGGCTCAGTTTGGTAGAGCGCTGCGTTCGGGACGCAGAGGTCGTGGGTTCGAATCCCGTCACTTCGACTACTTGGCAGGGGCGCCGAAATTCTTGAAAAATCAAGGGTTTCGGTGTTTTTTTATGTTTAAATTTTCTTCTTTTTTCGAAAGCTATATTCTATTTTAACTATTTAGATATAGAAATATTTATTTTTTGTGCTAAAATATCTTTATCGGGCAGAGAGGATTTTCCTCTCCCAGAGTTTGTTGAAACAAGCTCTAACACAAAAGCAAAATACCATAAAAGCACCAGGAGGATGAACATGAAAAGAAAAAGAAATTTATATCATTTATGGTTTTGTTTTGCCATGCTTCTGTTTCTGGCGGTTCCTTTTAAAGTAAAGGCGGAAACTGCCACAACGCCAGTAAGCATTTCTGTACAATATGGACAGACAGAAGCACGAACAATTCTGAATATGATCAATGAAATGCGTACAAGCAGCACAGACGCATGGTATTGGAAGCAAGACGATACAACCAAAACATATTGCACAAATCTGCAGCCATTGCAGTATGATTACGATCTGGAAAAAACAGCTATGCAAAGGGCCGCTGAAATTGCAATTATTTATTCCCATACACGTCCAAATAACAAAGACACCTTCTCCGCCTTTTATGAAAATTCAGTATATTATACTTATGCAGGCGAAAATATAGCTGCGGGATATGGAACTGCTGACAGTGTCAACGACGGCTGGAGGGAAGATAACGAGCTTTACGCCGGTCAGGGACACAGACGAAATATGCTTAATTCTAAATTCAACTGTGTCGGAATCGGTCATGTATACTACAATGGCTTTCACTATTGGGTGGAAAATTTTGCATACAGAGATAAAGTTAATACCACCCCTGTAAGTGCAGACAACACAGAAACTACCCTTACAATTCCAGTTGCAACATCAAAAATTTCTAATTTTAATATTACTTTTGACAAAGATGAGTATTCTTTAAAAACAGGTGAAAGCACTTCCATTTCCGTATCAGATCCAACGATTTCCGTTTTCGGACACTGGGGTTCCAGATTTGTTTTTGTGACTGATACCCCAGATCTAACAATTGCTGATTCGACAGTCGCTACCCTTTCGGGTTCCATAACTGGAATTTCTGAAGGCGATACTACAATTAGTGCTTCTCTTTACGGTCTGACCGCGCACCAGACAGCTGCTGTCAAAGTACATAATTGTGAAAATCACTGGGACGATGGAAAAATAACCACACCCCCCACCTGCACTAAAACTGGCGTAAAACAATACACCTGCACAATCTGCAGCGAGACTAAAACAGAAGAAATTGCTGCATTAGGTCACGATTACAGTTCCGACTGGACTATCGATACCGCTGCTGCCTGCGAAACAGTCGGCAGCAAGAGCCATCACTGCACACGATGTGACAGCAAAAAAGATGTAACTGAAATTCCTGCTTCCGGTCATTCCTGGAATGATGGTGCAATTACCACTGAGCCTACCTGTACTGATGAGGGTGTAAAAACCTTTACCTGCAATGCCTGTGGCAAAACAAGGACTGAGGCAGTCGCAGCTCTGGGTCACAACTACAGTTCCGACTGGACTATCGATACCGCTGCTGCCTGCGAAACAGTCGGCAGCAAGAGCCATCACTGCACACGATGTG
>NZ_CAXUBQ010000045.1:17827-19717 GCF_964249465.1 Ruminococcus sp. Marseille-P328
GTGACAGCAAAAAAGATATAACTGAAATTCCTGCTTCCGGCAAGCACACCTGGAATAACGGCGTAATCACCAAACCTGCAACAATTGCAGAAGAAGGCGTAAAAACATACACCTGTACTGTTTGTGGTGTAACGAGAACTGAGACAATTGCCAAGCTTCCAATGCCAACCGTGACTCCGGTTCCAACAGCCACACCAACACCGGCAATCACTTCTGCCCCAACTGTAACACCGACTCCATCCGTTTCAGTTGGAACAAAAATTACAGATAAAAAAACTGGAAACATATACAAAGTTACAAGCAGCCGTTCTTCCAGCCAGACAGTTGCCTTTATTGGAAATAAAGTAAAAACCAGTGTCACCATTCCAACTACAATAAAAATAAAAGGTGCCACCTACAAAGTAACTGAAATTTCCACCAATGCTTTCAAAAATAACCGTAAGCTGAAAAAAGTGGTAATTGGTCAGAATATTGTAAGAATAGGTAAAAATTCATTCTACGGCTGCAAAAAACTTACTTCCATTACCATCAAATCCAGCCGGCTTACATTAAAGAACATTGGCAAAAACGCATTCAAAAATACAAGTCCAAAAGCTACTGTAAAAGTTCCGAAAAAGCAGAAAGTTCTTTATAACCAGATCCTTAAGAAACGGGGACTTAATAAAAAAGCTAAAGTCAAATAAATAATCTTTAAAACACAAAGAACCGGATTCCGCAAAGTGCTGGATATCCGGTTCTCTGTATTTTTCCGCGAGAGCTGCTTTATTTACTCCACCGACTCGGCTGTTCCTGGCAGATCCGGTTCCACTGGCAATCGCCGCAGATTTTCGTTCTTTTTCCCGTTTCAATGATTTTTTTCTGTACTGCTTCGGTAAATTCCGGGAATGCAAGTTTCTGACCTTCTTTTAAGCCGCATTCTGCCAGCACTGCATTGTCATATCTTTTCACCTTCTCGGCTGCCTCGCAGATTCCCTGGCTATTGTTTGGACAGGCTGAGCAGATTTCGTCAGTTTTTACTGTGAGACAAACATCTGCCCCTTTTGTAAAAAGCTCCAGCATTTCCTGCATATGGGCTGTAAATCCAGTGCTGTAGCCGTTTCCGATAAAAAACGCCAGGCACATCCCGTGATGAGGGCGAATGGGATATGTCTGACGTTCTTTTTTACTGCATTGGTACAAGCTTGCGTACCCTTCTGGACAAAACAAATGCCAAAGCAATCTTCACAAGATCAGGAATGATAAATGGAATTACGCACCAGCCCAGTACGGTTCCAATTCCAACAGCTCCTGTTGTACGTGTGTATACAACCATAAACCAGATAGTTCCCATTGCATAGCAGACGATCAGGCCGACTACCATGGAAAGAATCTGAATAACAGGCTTTTTGCCCCAGAGGGATTCCATTGCCCACATTACCAGGGCGGAGAAAAGAAATCCGATGATGTAACCGCCGGTATTGTTAAGAAGAATACCAAGTCCTCCTGAAAATCCTGCAAATACGGGAACACCAATAACTCCAAGTAAAATGTAAACCAGTACAGCCAGGCTGCCTCTCTTTCCACCAAGCACACCAACAGCCATAAATACACCAAATGTCTGTAATGTAAACGGCACTGTCATCGGAATGGAAATCCAGGAACAGATTGCGATCAGTACGGCGAAAATAGCTATGTATGCCAGGTCGTATGTTTTTGTCTTTGTTGCGGTTACGGTACTCATATTCTCCTCCTCGAGTAAATATTATTTTTGTCAGATACAATCTAACACAGTTACGTTACAATTGTCAACCTATTATTTATTTTTGGTTTACAATTCTATGAACCATTTATGATAATGTCCTAATATACCATAAAGGAAAATGTCCCAATGTAGTATAATGCTTCCATCAA
>NZ_CAXUBQ010000046.1:0-15208 GCF_964249465.1 Ruminococcus sp. Marseille-P328
TCAATATAACAAGCCCCAGCAAAAAGCCGGGGCTAATACTTCAATTATTTTAGGACATTTTCAAAAACGCTTGACACAAAAACTTTCATTTCCTGCTCACGTCCGGGTAATTTTTCAAGTAAAAATCAATAAATTCCTTGACGACATTTAGGGCAAATGTTATAAATATAAAGAAGAGATCTGTAAGGGTAAAGGACACGTGTCCCCATTTTTTTGCAGATAATCGAATCGATAATTAGCATACTACTTAGGAGGAATATCATGCCGAACATAGAATTGCTTGAGAAATCTATGCCTGTCGCACCTATTCGTATCGCTGCGCTGGAGGGCTGCCGCGAACTTGCAGAGGAGGTAGACAGAAACCTGGTAAAATTCCGTAAGGAACTTGTAGAAAAGAAGGGCCTTGACAATGTTCCACAGGGATACAGCGAAGACTCTTTTATTGTGGAGTGCGAATGTCCGCGTTTCGGTACCGGTGAAGGTAAGGGAATCATTAAGGAATCTGTCCGAGGAACTGATCTTTACATTATGGTAGACGTTACCAACTACAGTTCCACATACACAGTCTGTGGTCACGAGAATCACATGTCTCCGGATAACCATTTTCAGGATCTGAAGAGAATTATTTCCGCAGCTACAGGTAAGGCACATCGTATCAATGTAATCATGCCATTCCTTTATGAAGGCCGTCAGCACAGACGTAAGAAGAGAGAATCTCTTGACTGCGCACTGGCACTTCGTGAATTAAGTGATATGGGCGTAGCCAATATCATCACTTTTGATGCTCATGACCCGCGTGTGCAGAACTCCATTCCGTTAAATGGTTTTGACAACTTTTTCCCAACCTATCAGTTCCTGAAAGCTCTGATAAAGAACGTTGACAATTTCCAGGTTGACAATGATCATCTCATGATCATCAGTCCGGATGAGGGCGCTATGTCCAGAGCCGTATATTTTTCCAATATTCTGGGCGTTGATATGGGCATGTTCTATAAGAGACGTGATTATTCCACAGTGGTAAATGGCAAGAACCCCATCGTAGCTCATGAGTTCCTGGGCGACTCTGTAGAAGGCAAAGACGTTGTTATCATCGACGACATGATTTCTTCTGGAGAAAGTATGCTTGACGTTGCCAAACAGATCAAAGAACGTCACGCCAACCGTGTATTCATCTGCACTACTTACGGCCTGTTTACAGAAGGCATGGATAAATTTGACGCTTACTATGAGAAAGGCTGGATTGACAAGGTTATCACAACCAACCTGAACTACCGTATTCCGGAGCTTCTTACCAGACCTTACTATGTGGAAGCAAATATGAGCAAATATCTTGCAAGTATTATGGATATCATCAACCATGATGTTTCTGTTGAGAAGGTTCGTTCCAGCAATGAGAAGATCATGGATCTGATGAAGCGTGTAAATCAGTAATAGACAATAAACAAACAAAGCCCTGTTCCACATTATCTCGTTTGTGGCACAGGGCTTCTTTATATTTACATATTTGCATGGGTCGTAAACCGCATCTGCACTTGTCTGTCACATTATTTTTCCCGACGAATGCCCAGAAAAGCTGCCAGATTTCCTCTCCTGCCATGGGATGCCCTGTGGGAAAAGAGGAATTCCGGATTACAGCAGGTGCAAATTCCAGGCATGGAAATATGCTCTTCTTTTATTCCTGCCTCCAGAAAAATAATGTGGTTTGCTTCCCAAAGATCCAGCTGGTACTTACCATTCTTCTTTTTATAAAAAAGCTTTTCCCAGTATTTCTCTTCAAAAGCTTTCTGAAATTCCAGAATCACATCTTCGCTTACTTCATAGCAGTCCTGACAGATGGAGGGACCAATTGCCGTAAAAATCTCCTCCGGATCTGAGCCAAACTGCTCTGCCATTTTCTCTATAGTCACCTTACCGATTTTCCCAACTGTCCCACGCCATCCGGAATGAGACAAGCCTATGGCTTTGTGAACCGGATCTACGAAATACAGCGGCACACAATCTGCATAAAAGGTGCATAAAACAACACCTGGAACATTGGTGATCATTCCATCCACATCTTTATATGTTCTTGGACGCGTTACACCTTTCCCCCTGTCTTCTGCCCCCACCAGCTGCACGTTTGTAGTGTGTGTCTGATCAGATGTGACAATATCTTCCAAAGAAAAGCCTACCGCTGCACTAAGTCTGCGATAATTGTCTTTTACCGCGTTTTCTTCATCACCTCTTGTAAAGCTAAGATTCATAGATGAAAAAATTCCCTGGCTTACACCGCCAAGTCTTGTACTGAAACAATGCACAATATCCGGGAACTGTTCAAAAGAGGGATAAGTAAGATAGGTGACTCCATTATTTTCTTTTACTTGCATATGAAGTTTATTTTCGTTATGCCATTTAATCTTCATCTGATTCTCCTCTTCTTCTGATCTCACAGTTCTTCTCGAACCTGTTAAGAATTCATTCTCTAGAGCGTGTTTGAAAAAGGCTTTCTGCAAGATGTGCGTCACAATTTGTGGGAGATTTTGTCCGGATAAGGGCGCCGCAGCGAGCTACGTCAACAGAATTCTGGCATAGTATACCGCAAAGTGGGGCATACAGATTGCAGGAATATTTTTTCAAACAGGCTCTGGCTCACTGACAGAAATCAAAGGCATTTTTTATCCAACAAATCTTATCGCCGTTGATTCCCACCACATCAAACCTGCATCTCACATCCATGCTTCTGTAATGATTCTTCAAATATTCCACTGCCACCTTGGAAATCACCAGCTGCTTTCTGCCGTTCACTGCTGCCAGCGGACTTCCTGAGCGTTCCGAACTTCTGTACTTAACCTCCACAAAAATCAACCATCCATCAGCAGTCATTCCGATCAGGTCGATTTCCCCCAGCCAGTTCCTGTAATTTCGCTCCAGAATCATCACGCCCTGGGAAACCAGATAATCTGCAGCGATTTCTTCATAAAAAGCACCTACTTTTCGCTTGTTTTTCTGCATAAAAACTCCCATATATACTTCTGTGTAGGTATCTTTTGTATTCATAACCGCAAAACATATTCATATCCGGACCATCAGCCTTTTCAAAATTTCACATTATCCTATAAAATTCTTTATAAAAGTTGCCCTGTGAATCGGACTTGGACCATATTTTTTCAAGGCTTCAATATGTGCTGCAGCTCCATACCCCTTATTTGAGGCAAAGCCATATTCCGGCATCACTTTATCGTACTCTACCATCATCCGGTCTCTTGTGACCTTAGCTACAATGCTGGCAGCTGCAATGGAAATACTCTTGGCATCCCCTTTTATGATCGGCACCTGAGGTATAGTCACGTCGGGAATGGTTACTGCGTCATTGAGAAGAATCTGCGGCACCGGCTCCAGCTTGCTGACAGCCTCACGCATTGCCTCATAGGTAGCCTGAAGAATATTGATCTCATCAATTCTCCGGGGACTTGCCATTCCGATTCCAACAGCTACCGCATTCTCCATGATCACATCATACAATTCATCCCTTTTTTTAGCGCTCAACTGTTTGGAATCATTCAGATACAGGATTTTGCAGTCTCTTGGCAAAATAACAGCCCCCGCTACAACAGGACCTGCCAGCGGGCCTCTTCCAACTTCATCAATTCCGCACACATAGCCCAAATCTTCGTATTTGCGCTCAAATTCCTTCATCTTTTCTGTGCGCAGAAGTTCCTTCTGGTAAGCCTCTTCTTTCTTATGAAGCTGCTCCAGAAGCTTCCTGACTCCACTTCTTGTATCCTCTTTGTATTTTTCAAAAAGAGTGGCATATTCTCCCGGTTCAGCAGCCTGGATTTCACACTTTATTTCTCCGATTTTCTGCATATTATTTACCTTCTTCCGGCACCCACTCCAAAGTAATTTTTCCAATCTTTCCAGAGCGGAAGTCATCGAACAGAATCAGAGAGGCCTTGGCATAGTCCAGCTCCTCCCCCTTCTTCAGACATCCTCTGGAACGCGCGATTGCTTCTAATATCTGCACAGCTGTGCCTTCCTCCTGGATCTGATAGCGTTTCTCCAATGCACCAGAATATTTTTTCCGAAGGAAATCAATAAGCGTAAGGGAAAGCTCCTCCATATTCAGTATATCGTCCTTGATAGAACCAATATAGGCAAGGCGCATTCCCACTGCCTCATCTTCAAACTTGGGCCAGAGAATCCCCGGAGTATCCAGAAGCTCCACATTCTTATTCAGGCGGATCCACTGTTTGCCCTTGGTTACACCTGGCTTGTTTCCCGTCTTGGCGCATGCTCTTCCAGCAAAAGTATTGATAAAAGTAGACTTACCAACGTTAGGAATTCCTACTACCATAGCACGGATCGGGCGGTTTTTGATTCCTCTTCTTCTGTCCCTCTCCGTTTTCTCCTTGCAGGCTTCCTGAATAGCCGCCTGAATTGCTTTCATACCAGAGCCGCTACGGGAATCTACTTTTACCACATAGAACCCCTTCCCCTGAAAATAAGCTTTCCATGCTTCATTCTGGCGTTCATCTCCAAGGTCTGATTTATTCAAAAGAATCAGCCTTGCTTTATTTTTCCCAAGCTCGTCAATATCCGGATTCCGGCTTGCAAGGGGAACTCTGGAGTCCACAAGCTCAATGATCAGGTCGATCAGCTTAATGTCCTCCTGCATCTGTCTTTTCGCTTTGGTCATATGACCAGGATACCATTGTACGTTCATATTTACCTTATTCTTACAGCTGTTCAGCAGATACCGTTCCACAAAGCGTGTAACCGCGAACGTGCTGAACAATCACTTATTTTTTATAAAAGTCTCACAGTTTAATTATTCAACGGCCCTATGTCTTTCTTCGGGGATATCTGGAACCAGAGCTTACCAGTTATATATTTCTTATTCACTCGTCCGATATCGCCATAACGGCTGTCTTCGCTGTTATTACGGTTATCGCCCAGGACAAAGTACTCTCCCGCTTCCAGTGTAATGGCATTGGCTGCCATTCCCGGATTGTTGATCGTGGGAAAATCTTTGCCTTCTTTATATGTCTCTCCATTGATCAAAATTCTTCCATTCACGATCTGAATCGTCTCACCTGGAAGTCCGATCACACGGCGGATATGAAGAGCCGCATCATCACTTGCATTTGTGCGGAATACAATAAGGTCGCCGCGTTTCGGCGAGGACGCTTTATAAGCAAGCTTGTTTACAAAATACCGGCTTCCAACTGCCAGAGTAGGCTCCATGGAGCTCTCCTGCATCGTCACAGACTGAAATAGCATCATGGAGGTCAGCACTGCAAAGATCAGTGTAACTGCGATCTCGAATACCCAGATCAAAACTTTTTTCAGTTTACTGTCTTCCAATTTCTCCATGGCACCAGAAAAAGATTTTTTCTCCAGTTTTGCAATTTCCGGCATGTTGAATAACTGCTCTTTTTCTCTTTTATTTCTTCTGTCGCTCATATCTACTCCATTCGTGTCATAATTGCATGTCCTGCGTCTGGTTCCAAAACGCTTTTTTCATCTCAGGCCAGATACTTTATTATCTTATCACATATTCCGAAAAAGAAAAAGAAAAAATAATCAAAAAAATGCTGCCCAGACAGTCATCACGGCCATCTGCGCAGCAAATGTCACTGTTCGTATTCACTTCGTTCCCGAAAGCACTTCGCGGAACATTACCAGTGAACAGCAATCAGCAATTTTCGATTGAAATTATTTAACAAGCTCTTTAACCTTAGCAGCTTTACCTACACGGTCTCTTAAGTAGTTCAGTTTCGCGCGGCGAACTTTACCACGACGAATAACTTCTACTTCTTTTACGTGTGGGGAATGAAGCGGCCATGTTTTCTCAACGCCAACGCCGTTGGAAGCTTTTCTTACTGTGAAAGTAGCTCTGGTGCTTCCGCCCTGTTTCTTTAATACAGTTCCCTCGAAAATCTGGATACGCTCACGGTTACCCTCTTTGATCAGTGCGTGTACTCTTACGGTATCACCTACGTTAAACTGCGGTACGTCTTTTTTCAGCTGTTCTGCTTCGATGTTTTTAATAATTTCGTTCATTTTATTCTCTCCTTATTCTCTGGATGTTCTTAATACCCATCACGGTAACAGCGGACCATCTTTTTTCACAACATAAATGATTATACTATAATTATTTTCTGTTTGCAACCATTATTTTTATAAAAAGCCCATAAAACAAGTCACAAATTTTTTTCAAAGACAACCTTCCAAAACCATTACCAACAGATAACCTCGCAGCCATCCTCTGTTACCAGTACGGTTACTTCCCACTGGGCTGAAGGCATACCGTCCTCAGTGCGTACTGTCCAGTCATCATCCTCATCTGTATATACTTCATCGCTTCCCATATTTACCATAGGCTCAATGGTAAACATCATTCCCGGCTCCATGATCACGCCGCTGTTCTCTTCGGACGTATAGCTTACCCAGGGATCCTCATGAAATTCCAGGCCAACGCCATGTCCGCCGATTTCTTTTACAATTGTGTAGCCATTTTCAAGTGCATGCATATGAACAGCGTGACCCATATTTCCAATAGGTTCCCATGGTTTTACCTTGGAAATACCGATTTCCACACATTCTTTGGTTACGCGGACCAGTTTTTCTTTCTCAGGACTTACATTTCCAATACAGAACATACGGGATGAGTCAGAAAAATAGCCATTGTAAATTGTAGAAACGTCTACATTTACTATATCACCGTCCTTCAGGATCTCATCCTCAGATGGAATTCCATGGCATACCACCTCATTCACAGAAGTACACACGCTTTTTGGAAACCCTTCATAATTCAACGGTGCCGGGATTCCTCCATGACGCACAGTTTCCTCATGTACCCAATGATCGATTTCTTCTGTTGATACACCAGCTTTAATATGCTCTGCCACATAATCAAGTACTGCAACATTGATTCGACAGCTCTCTTTAATCTTCTCAATCTGCTCTGGAGTCTTGATCAGTTTATGATCCAGAACCGGATATCCTTTCTGACGCAGGATTTCTACTTTCGCATCAAAAGCCTCATGGCATTTTTTATATTTCTTTCCACTGCCGCACCAGCATGGATCATTACGTCCGATTTTTGTTGACATTTCACTCTCTCCTTTTATCTGTGGCTGCTGCGAATGCTACAGCAGTACTTTTTCTTTTGTAAAACATGATATAAACTCACTCTCTTTCTCATTTTATACTTGAAACAGATAAATTGCAACTAATTTTCTATAGAAGACTCTACCTCCTGCAATTCATGTGTTACTGTTCACTCCGTGACCAGTAACGCGCTTCGCGCCGCAATTCTCGGGTTTTCTGTGAACTTTGTTCACAAAAAACACCTCGCGGAACGTTACCAGCGAACAGTAATTGTTCATATTTTTTCAACTGTTTTCATTTTCCCACGCAAACAGTTAAAAAAGTTTCAAACGCAAAAAGAGTATTTCATTTTCTCTGATCTAAGAATTTGAAATACTCTTTTGCTTTTGAAAATTATATGTAACTAATTAGCTGCTGCATCTACGCCTGCCTCTGTGGCAGTATCTGCTGCACTCTCTTCACTTCCCGCCATGATCTTACTCAGTTCTTCGATCATCTCGTCATCCTTCAGTCTGAATTTGACCTCAACACGACGGGAAGCCTCTTTATCTACATTTCCATCTGCATCCAGAATCGGATTCGCCATGGAATGTCCGTTTACAGTCAGGTAATCCTGCAGATCCAGGCTCTGATCCTCAGTCAGAAACTCCCCCTGAATATCAAGAAGATACTGTGCCACTGCAAGTGAACGCTGCTGGGAAAGCTCCAGATTATACGCATAATCACCATCTGTATCTGTATAACCGTCAATAATGATCTCAGCAAGATAATTCTTATAAGTATCCTCCATCAACACCTTACAGTAAATCGGAAGTACGTTTCGGAGTGCTTCCTTACCAGCATCTGTAAGCTCCGACTCATCAACGTCAAACAATACACTGGCATCCAGTGTCAATGCACCAGTCTTGGAATCCAGATTTACATTGATATTATTTTTCTGGAATTCTTTTTGAAGTGCTTCCACAACTTCAGCCTTGACACCAATAATATTATCGATCTTTGTCTGCTGCTCACTAAGCTGCGTGGTCTTCTCATCCAGATCCGTCTGCTGCTGATTCAGAAGAGCCTGCTGCTCTTTTAACTTGGCTTCCTGCTCTGCCAGAGTCTGTGCCAGTGCAGTCAGCTTCTCATCTTTGGTCTTAATAGTTCCTTCCTGTTCTTCAATGGTATTCTGCTTGGCAAGAAGATCAGCCGTATACTCTGCCTGCAGAGCCAGCTTCTCATCTCTCTCCTGAATACTCTCGTCGTAGCTCTTCTGAGCCTGGAAAAGCGTCAATGACATGATCAGTATGAAAAGAAGCAGAACGCCGGCCATAACATCGGAATAAGAGCGCCATACATTAAAGCCTCCATCCCCTGATTTTCTTTTTTTGCGCATGTCTATCTCCTCTTATCTGAATAAGCCAAATTTTCCTTTCTGTGCCGCCTTGGAAAGCTCTTTCATGTTCTTGTTGATTTCCTCAAGAAGAGCCTGCTGTCCCTCATTCTGCTGAGCAATCAGATTGCCCAGCTTCTCTACAGAATCATTTCTTCCGCTTGCGATCAGAGATACATCTCTGGTATTCGCTGCAGTCACCTCACTGAGGAGCTTGCGGACCTGTTCCATTGTTTTATAGGAAAGTCTCTGATACTGGGCAAAATCCTCCATCTGGGCCGTAAACTGCTCTGCCATCTTGCTGTTTGCCTGGATCAGATCTGCACTTGCCTGACCTGTAGCCCCTACTCTCTCAATAGAAGAAGCTGCTGTTTCAACATATTTCTGCATTGCCTGGTTGCAGGCAACCCAGAACTTAGCTGCAGATTTCTCGGCATCCTTCAGATAATCCACAATATGCTGATAATCCTGCTGCTGCATCTTCTGGATCTCCTGATTCTCAGAAAGGATACGATTGGCAGTAGACATGTAGCGGGTCTGCATGCCTCCCATCTCCCTTACCATATCTGTAATGGCTTTGTCCTGCTTGTCATAGGTCTCAGAAAGCTTCTGGCTCATAGTCTGGTACATGGCAGAAGTATAAGCTGTATTCTCTTTCTGTGCCTTTTTCAGCTGATCCAGTGCCACGTTGAAATCACGGAACTGCATATGGAAAGAATTGTTCATCTGTTTTAAAAATTCGTCCGATATTTCACGAATAGCATCCTCCTGACATCTGGTTACAGAAGAAACCAGCATATCCAGAGAATCATTCATCTTCTGGAAGGTAGGTGTGATAACCTTCTCAAAGCTGTCTGCCATCTGAACGGAAAACTGCTCTGCCATCTGTTTCATGGCGCTTGTCTGCAGCTTCTGGCTTGCAAGCAGCAGATTTCTGGACTCATTCTCCGCTGTAGGCATTACATAAGAATGAAACTTTTCAAGGAATCCCTGAAGCTCCTCTGTCATGGATGAATACTCTCCCTTCATCCCAAAGGTATAAATAATGGAAAAAGAGATACCATAAATAGAGGTAAGGAATGCTACTTTAATACCTTCCACCAGCGCTTCTACAGAAGAAGTCATGGCGCTGTAATCTGTAGGCTGGAAATCGCGAAGACCCCAGACAAGACCAAGGAAAGTACCTAAAATACCAAGACTGGTAAAGATATCCGGAACCATTTCCAGAAGCTTCTTATGAACATGGATATCCAGCTCATCTTCATTAATAAATTCCTCAATATCCCCAAGACCTTCTTTACTATTGTTAATGCTGTCTGTAAAGCTGTCCATCTTCTGATCCAGATATTTATCATCGAAGAGCTCGCCTAAATATGTAAGATTCCTGGGATCTGTCTTCCCTGGAGTCTTGAACATACCGTTCAGCTCCTCTACTGCTCTGTGGAATGCCGTACTCAGATTATTCATACGGAACATTCCGCCAAACATTGCGATCAGATACAGGACTGCGATCACCGCCAGAAATACGAAATTGTAGATCGTAGATGATAAGTTCCCCCTGCCGGCAAATAAAGTCAAAGCAGTGGTTCCTGCAAGAACCGCAACAAACAATACAGAATGTGTGATTTTTTTCTTCATTGTCTGCCTCCCCATTTGTATTTTCACAAAATAGATATGCCGTCTGTCGACGGCATCACCATATATGAATGCCAACTACTCTGCGCTTATAGCATCTGCAGAGCTGTTTAAAAAATCATTCCCGCAATCTGAACGCCCCAGGGCTTTCATCGTAATATATTGGTGCATTTTGTGAATTTTCCATTAATAATGGTACATTTTTTATCATAATATCACAATTTTCTAATAATAACAAGAAAAAACATACCCCTTGCCTAATGAAAAAACGTTTCCTGTTACTGCTCACGACCTTCACAGTAATCATTTCACACCTTTTTCATACAGCCAGGGGTATTATATCATATTTCATATTTTCAGGCGTAAACCTTATCTTCCTCCAGGAATCTGGCCTTACCATCCTTCACTTCTACCAGGTTAATGCTGCAGTTAGGAGGCACACATCCATGCCAGAAATGTTCAGGATCCTTGTACAGGTTCTGGAGAAGAGCCCGCACTGCACATCCATGGGAAGACACCAAAATCGTTTTGTCTGCCAGAGACGGATCCGAGGTTTTTTCAAGCCAGAATTCTCTGGTACGATCCAGGATATCCTGAATATTCTCTCCGTTTTCCGGACGCGGAAATTTCAGGGGATCCTTAAAAAACAGATCAAATTCTTCGCAGTTGGACTCCATAGTATTTCCAGTTCTCATAATGTGCCCTTCCAGAACCCCGAAATTAATTTCCTGAATCCTTTTATCCGGTATCACAGGAATATCACGGCCACCCAGAACTAACCGGGCAGTCTGTCTCGCACGGGTAAGAGGACTTGTAAAACAGATATCAAACTTTACATCCATCAGAGCCTCGCCCGTTCTTCTGGCAAGATCAATTCCCTCCTGAGCAAGAGGAATGTCTGCTGAACCCTGAGCCTTATGAAAGTGGTTCCAGGGCGTCAGACCGTGTCTTACAATATATAAAAGCATCAGCTTCTCAACTCGATTCCAAGGCCTTCCAGACCATTTAAAATTTTCTTCATTGCCGCAGAAATCTCGCTTTCTTCCAGGGTCTTATCGTGATCACGGAATACAAGCGCATAAGCCATAGACTTGTAGCCACCCTTGATCTGGCTTCCTTCGTAGATATCAAACAGCTGATAACTCTCCAGGATCTTTCCGCCTCTCTGAGCAAGAATGTCCTCGATCTGACCTGCAAGCACCTGCTTCGGAACCAGCATACTGATGTCACGGGTTACCGCCGGATATTTTGCAATTCCGGTAAACTTGCGGTCAAAATTTGCAAATTCAAGAACGCTCTTGATATCGATCATTGCGATATATGCGCGCTCCCCAATTCCATAATTATCTGCAACCAGCGGATGTACCTCTCCAAGGTAACCTACAACGGTTCCCTCGTATACCATATCGGCCTGTCTTCCAGGATGAAGAAATGGTTTTTCGCTTGCCGGATCATACTCCATTTTCTTCTTCATACCGATTTTTTCGAAGAACTCCTCACAAACGCCCTTCATATCAAAGAAATCACCGTTTCCGTACATTCCAAGTGTAAACATGGTTCTTTCATCTGGAAGCTCGGTAAGTGGAAGTGCCTTCGGAAGATATACATTTCCAAGCTCATAAAGACGAACGTCTTTGTTTCTTCTGTTATAGTTAGTTGCCAGAGAAGAAAGCATTCCATTCAGTGTACTGGTACGCATAATGCTGTAGTCCTCACCAAGAGGATTGCTGATGGTGATCACCTGACGAAGTACATTATCTTCTGGAATTCTCAGTTTGTCAAATACCTTCGGGCTCTCAAATGAGTAAGTCATACCTTCTGAGAATCCGCAGTACTCTGCAATATCTCTTGCGATATTTTCAATGCGAAGCTTGAATGGCATTTTTCCTGTAGTAGCCTCACCGGATGGCAAAGTTGTAGGAATCTTGTCATATCCGTAGAAACGTGCAATTTCTTCTGCAACATCTGCCATGCAGTGGATATCCTGGCGGAAAGTCGGTGCTACGATTTCATTTGTCTCCTCATCATAGGTGAGTTCGATCTTTGCAAGATAGCCAAGCATCTCTTCTTTGGAAAGATTTGTTCCAAGAAGACCGTTGATACGGTCTGGCTCAAATTTTACACGGGATGGCTTGCTGACCTTATTGCAGATATCAACCATACCGCCAACAACCTCACCGGCACCAAGCTCTTCCATCAGCTGGCAGGCTCTGTCGATTGCAGCCTTTGCATTATTCGGGTCAAGACCTTTCTCAAACTTACCGGAAGCATCTGTACGAAGTCCGATTCTCTTGGAAGAAAGTCTGATGTTTGTTCCATCAAAGCAGGCTGCCTCAAACAGAACTGTGTGTACGTCATCTGTGATCATGGAGTTCTCGCCGCCCATAATACCTGCGATTCCAACTGGTTTCTCACCATCGCAGATCATCAGGACGTTCTCGTCCATAATACGTTCCTGACCATCCAGTGTGACAAATTTCTCATCTTTACTTGCACAGCGTACAACAATTTCATGGTTTGCAATCGTATCGAGATCGTAAGCATGCATTGGCTGTCCAAACTCTTCCATTACATAGTTGGTGATATCTACCAGATTGTTGATCGGGCGGATTCCATTGGAAGCCAGGCAGCGCTGCATCCATTTCGGAGATGGTCCGATTTTAACATTTTTTACAACTCTTGCACAATAACGTGGGCAAAGCTCCGGTTTCTCTACAGTTACCTTTACGTAATCAGAAGCTTTTTCATCATTTCCTGTCTCTTTAACTTCCGGAGGGTAAAATTTCTTACCAAAAGTAGCTGCTGCTTCTCTTGCAATTCCAAGAACACCGTAACAGTCAACACGGTTGGATGTGATCTCATATTCAAATACAACGTCATCAAGTCCAAGAGCCTTAATAGCGCTTTCACCTACAACTGCGTTTTCCGGGAATATATAAATTCCATATTCTGGGGCTTCCGGATACATATCCCGGTTGCTTCCCAGCTCTTCGATGGAGCACATCATGCCGTTGGACGGTACTCCGCGAAGTTTTCCGGCTTTGATCCTGATTCCGCCAGGAGTCATTTTTCCATCATGTCCTCCTGCTACACGACCTCCGTCAAGAACAACCGGAACCTTGTCTCCCTCTTTTACGTTTGGAGCACCCGTAACGATCTGGATCACCTCAGATCCGATATTCACCTGGCAGATGATCAGCTTATCTGCATCCGGATGTTTCTCAATTTTCTCAATCTGTCCGATCACAATCTTTTCAAGGTCAGCATCAAGCCTGGTGAAGCCTTCTACCTTTGTACCTGACAATGTCATTGCATCTGTATATTCCTGTGCGGTTACGTCAAGATCCGGCACATACATTTTCATCCAAGATAATGAAGTATTCATTTATTTAATCCTCTTCTCACTCTAATATTTATATTATGAAAGGTAACTGCTCAGTACTTTCACAGTTACACGCTTCGCGATGCCAAGAAATCAGAACTGCTTTAGGAAACGGATGTCGTTCTCATAAAGCAGACGCATATCATCAATCTCATATTTCAGAAGCGCAATACGCTCAAGACCTACGCCGAATGCAAAACCAGTGTACTCCTCCGGATCAATTCCACACATGCGAAGTACATTTGGATGAACTGTTCCACAGCCAAGGATTTCAATCCAGCCGGATCCTTTACAGAAACGGCAGCCTTTTCCGCCGCATTTGAAGCAGGAAACATCAACCTCTGCACTTGGCTCTGTAAACGGGAAGTGATGTGGTCTGAATTTTGTTTTGGTTTCTGGTCCGAAAAGCTCTTTCGCAAATACTTCAAGAGTTCCTTTCAGGTCTGCGAACGTAATATTTTTATCTATTACAAGGCCCTCAATCTGATGGAAGGATGGAGAATGAGTTGCATCTACTTCATCCGAACGGAATACTCTTCCAGGTGCGATCATACGGATCGGCAGCTTTCCTTTTTCCATGGCACGTGCCTGAACCGGAGATGTCTGGGAACGAAGAAGTATGGAATCATTGATAAAGAAAGTATCCTGCTCGTCTCTTGCCGGATGATTCTCCGGAATATTCAGCTTGGTAAAGTTGTAATCTGCATATTCAACTTCCGGACCTTCTACAACTTCATAGCCCATTCCAATAAAAATGCGCTCAACCTCTTCCAACGCAATGCTGTTGGGATGACGATGACCGATTCTGGATTTCTTTGCAGGTAGGGTAACATCGATTACTTCTGCTTTCATCTTCTCTTCTCTGACTGCTTCTTCCAGTTTCTGTCTGGACTCTTCAAGAAGACCTTCGATCTTAGCTCTGGTCTCGTTTACAAGCTGGCCAACCTTCGGTCTCTCCTCCGGGGAAACGTCTTTCATTCCTTTTAAGATTGCGGTAAGCTCTCCCTTTTTTCCAAGATATGCCACACGCACATCATTTAATTTATCCAGGCCTTCGGATTCTTCAATCCGTACTCTGGCGTTCTCAGCCAGTTCCTGAAGTCTTTCTTTCATATCCATGGTTCATTTCTCCTTTATTTTTATAATCTGCCAGATGAGGGGGGGGGAAGGAAGGTAAGAAAATATCTACATAGCAGATTTTTTCTTTCGTAAAGCGGATTGTTCAGTGCTCGCGCTCCAAGGACTTTACAATGCGAAAAACCCGCTTTGCGTATTTCCTACATTTTCGCGGCAGTCACCAAGTTCTCACCCAAGCGTGGACTTTGACTCTTGCTCGTGAAAATAAAAAAGCTCCGTCCCCAGCAAAAGGGACGAAGCATATTCCGCGGTACCACCCTGATTCCTGTATATACAGGCTCTCCCGCCGCTTAACGCGCAGCTTCACGTCGCTTCCTACTGGAAATTTCAGAAACGCGGCTCCGGTGCGAAACTCAGAAACTATCTGAACTTAAGGAAGCTTACAGCCGGTGGCTTCCTCTCTCTGAAAGAAAATAATTTCCTAAAAACACCTTCCTGGCTTTTTCTCTTTTATAACTATGCCACATCAGAGTGAATCTGTCAAGAGGTTAATTTGTCTGTTGCTCTTCCTTATGAACCATTTATGATAATGTCCTAATATACCATAAAGGAAAATGTCCCAATGTAGTATAATGCTTCCATCAACA
>NZ_CAXUBQ010000047.1:0-13222 GCF_964249465.1 Ruminococcus sp. Marseille-P328
CATAACGTATAGCTAGTATCCAGTTTTCATTTATTGTGGTGAGATTTTCTCATGATTGTCTGTCGGGAAATAGACAGCCCCGCCCTCATCCGGGCAAAATCTCCCACAAATTGTGACGCACATCTTGCAGAAAGCCTTTTTCAAACACGCTCTAGTACTCCATTTTTACTCCATTTTCGTAATAAATAGCTTGAAATTATAATAATTTACGTGGAATACACCACTCTCTCAACCCCTGGAAATACTGGAAAAATCAGGTGTTCCGTAGAGGTCGTATGGGGTGCTCTGATATACGTAATAATTACATTTATTTGCACCCCATCTGGTTACAATAAATCCAGTAAAATCAAGGGATTCCAAGGCTCTACGCCATATCATTTTTCTGTACTACCCCATTTTTACCCCACGGTATCACCCACAAAATTTAATAACTTTTTCATTACTAGCTAAATTTATCTCAGCTGCCGGATCCGGGAGATCAATTGAATCTTCAAGAAGTTGCATATCATTCACTTTTTTATGCTCCATAACCGCAGTATATAAATCCATTGTCATCTGAAGAGAAGCATGGCCAAGATAGGCTTGCACTGTTTTTGGTACAATTCCAGCTTCAAAACATCTAGTAGCAAATGTATGTCTGAAGCAGTGTCCTGAAAAAGTTTCCATCAAATCCAACGGATCCCTCATCAGATTCACTTCCTGCACGATTCTTTCAATTGCATCGCAATATAATTGTGCATTTAATGGAGTCCCGAGCTTCGTAGTAAACAGGAAATCAGGAAATTCCAAATTCTTCCTACAAGTTTTCGCCATTACAATTTTATGCTGAATAATCTGTTTTTCTAATGCTTTACGGCAATATGAATTAATTGGAACTGTCCTTATACTTGTTTCTGTCTTTGGTGGTCCCAGATGGAACGTCTTACACTCATCACCCTCCAGTTTCTGATACAACAACGTACGCTTCACATGAATAACATTATTTTTCCAATCAATATCATCTTCCGTAAGCGCATACAATTCTCCTGGACGTAAACCAGTATTTACAGCAACTACAAACATATTATTATAGAATGTACCGGCGGCACATTCAAAAAAGTCTGTCTGATCCTCTTTGCTGAGCGCCTTAATCTCATTCTGTGGCTTATTCTTTGGCAATCTTACACCTTTTGCTGGATTACGGATAAGGAACTGATCTTCCATTGCTCTATTAAGCATATCAATAAGAAGAACCTTTACTTTGTTCAAAGACTCATACTGATATCCTTTTTTTGACATATTATTCACCAAATCTGTAATCATCAATTTGGTGATATTTACTAAACGAGTTTTTCCAAGAACTGGTGAAATCAACCTTTTATACATTGAATTGTATGTAGTTTTTGTGCTGAGACGGACAACAGGTTCTTTATAAACCCGCATCCATTTTTCGTACCACTCATCCAATGTTATTTTTTCATCAACAATATTTGACAGCTTTTGTTCGTTTAGTTCCGCCTCTGCCAGCTTAGCTTTTACTTCTTTCACCGTTGTACCATAGACGGATCTTCTGTCGCCGAAACGGTCTACATACCTTCCATGATACACCCCGTTTTTTCTTTGTGTAATGCCTTTTCCCAATTCCTTTCCTTTTAAATTTTTTCCCATTCTTTCACCTCTTATTAACTAGAGGTGCGTAAATGTTATTTTTTATAGCACTAATCTTATCACACACCTCCGTTTCCTGCAATCATAAATAAACAGTTTCATCTAAATATGATTCCAGTCTGTTTTTTTTGATAAGCGCTTTCTTACCATTGAAAAGCACAAAATTGCAGCAAGGTTCTTTTATCATATCGCGCAGTTTGTTTTTACCAATGTTGAAATATTCAGCAGCCTCATCAATCGTCAACAAATATTTCTCAGACATAATAATCACCTCCCAAATCAAAAAAGCACCCAAAAATCAACGTTTTCGTGATTTTTGGGTGCAATTGCACACACTACCGTTATTTCCATCCATCCCGAACCAAATCGGAATAAGAGTTTATGCAGCGTCTGCTGCCAAATACCATTTTTATAATATCATCCATGAAACTATGTGTCAATTTCATCACAGTTTCAAATATGTAGCATTAAAGTTTTATTATTATCGCTTAATTATCATAAAAAGTTATAAACTCAACATTTACGCTACCTCCAGCGTATTTATTGAAACCTCATATGCAATTCGCTTCTGAGTTTCATTTTCCTCGATCCGTTTTTTGTACTCCCGGCTTTGGATTCTGCCCCAGACCATCACACGGGTTCCCACCTTAAGATCAGCCGCATAGCGGGCGGTACTCCCCCAACAAATGCAGGGTATGTAATCTGATTTTCCAAAAGACCGGTTCACAGCCAGAAGCAGATCCGTAATTTCTTTTTTCAGAGGGGTTTTTCGGTAAACTGTAGGTTTACAGATTGTACCTTCCAGAAGAATTCGATTTGTGTAATCCGTCTTAGAGTCATTTACCTCTACAAATTTCACTTCCCTGGCAAATACATAAAGCTCTAATCGAGTATGGTTTTCTTCACGTAGATTATGTGAATGAAATTCCCCATAAATTTCCGCAAATTCACCAACGCGGCTCTTCGTAATATCTGCAATTTGTTCCGATATCAACACCGGAATTGTATCTACAGAATCGCTGAGGCGCTTAACCTGAAGCTCCGCCTTATAAAAGCATTCTCCACAAATCTTATGACTAAATGTAAAATCCATTGCAATCTTACCAGTGATAACAACCTGGTTGTCGTCAAACATTATATAGGCCATAGTATCTTTATCCTTTCTCTCTTTTGTTTACCATTTTATGCGGCGTTCTCCATCAAATCCTCTTCCAGGATATCCGCAAGCAACTTTCCAGTGAATCCAAATCCATTCACTTTTACTTTCTTTTTCCGCAAATCTTCGATTTCTTTTTTCCGAAGATCCCGGCTCTTTAGCGAAAGAATCTTATCTTCTTTATTGAGCTTACGTGTAAGCTGCTTCTGCCACTTCACCAAAAATTTTTTTGCTTCCTCAATGTCAGGATTTTGACGGTCAAAATAAGTACGCTTCTGGCGTACTGTTCCATCAGGTTCCACTTCCAATGTATAATAGGGTTTCTCTGGAGTATCTGTTTTTCGTAGAAACAAAAGATAGGATTCCTGTTTTGCCATACGGTCAAAATAAGTTTCCTTTCCAGTAATGCAATGCTTTAGTTCATTTCCCTCTACAAAAATATCCCTGACGCTTCGCGGTGCTACAATCTGATATTTTTGATTTTTATATTCATATTTTTTCAGACTTTCGCAAACCGCTTCTATTGTAGGAAACTTTTCCACGATCTCATCTGCTTTCAAATCCATTTCTTTATCTTTCAGCATTTGGATCACTTCATTATGCCGCAGTTCCAGCTTTCGTACCCGATATACAATGGAATCTTTTACATTCAGGCCTAGTTTTTCAGCCATATCAAGATAATCCTTCCAGGTACCCACAAGATCTTTCGGTTTCTTTTCACTTTCTTCTGCCTGTTTTTCTAAATAATTCTTTATCTGTTCCGGGCTCATTCGATCTAGTATAAATGATAGTTCTGTCGGGTTAATCTTACATTTTGAGAACCAGGCAATCACGTCATCTTTGATCACCTTTCCCAATCCTTTTTCAAAAATCAACCATTCAAGAAATATGCGTCCACCCTTGTTATTCCGAAGTCTGTTTAGCCGGAATTTATCAATCCCCAGTGCATGTCCTAAAGAGTCTGCTTCTTGGAAATAGATAGATGTTCCAGTACTCAAAATGTCATCCACTAACTGATCCAGTCCGGCTTTTGCCAATTGTTCAAAATAGGGATACCAGCTTAACCGATCTAAATAATAGATTGGCTCTATCTTTTCACTTTTTCTAATTAATTCATAAAATCCACTTCTTCTAAATTGCTTATTTTGAATTCCATGAAGGGATTTTTTATAGATACGTCCTGGATAACGCGGTTCATAGCCCCAATAATACGGACGGTTCGGATAGAGTTCTCCCTGAATCCACCTATGTTCATCTGTTCCACGGTAGTATCCATAATAAAACTCTTTTTTATTAAGATCTGTATCATAGACAAATCTGCGTTGTTCCCACCAATTATATATTGGTTTCGTATATGCCAGCATATCATATTTCACACTAGCTCTGAATTCACGAACGACAAAATTCTGTCCGCACGTTTGTAACAGATATGCCGTTTCCTCACGCGAACTTACCATACGCTGTTTTCCGATTGCCTTATACTGGATCTTATGCCCGCAATTAGGGCATTTTCCTGTTTTGTTATGTTTTACAGCTTTTACAGGCACATTCTTTTCGCACCAGGTACAATAACCTGTCATACTTTCTTTCCGGGAGTATTTATAGAAAATATAATTCTGTGTAATCCCTACTTTTTTCATCCACCGATCCCAGTCTTTCGGTGTATTCTTCACACAATTCATCACCTGATCCCAGGTCTGTGTACGCAATCGGTTTTTCTGTATTCTTTTTCTTCTGCGTACTCCTTCTTCAAATTGTAAAATAGCATAATACACATTATCTTTTTTGTACTCCTCGCCCAGAATTTCCCATATCTGATCCAGACTGTTTGCAGCACACCATGCATGACTATATTTTATGCCGCTTGGCCATTCAATTTTATCCAACATTTTATTCGTCCAGCCTTTTAACCGGTAATCATACCCTATGAAGCAATCTTTTGCCTTATCAATGAACAGGGTATATAAAGGCCTTCTTCCTCCTGCGGTCAAAATATCTGTAATAAAAAAACCTATTTTTAAAATATTTTCGTCCATTTCCGCCTGAATGAACAAACCAATTGGATATTTCATTCTCTCATAAGCCATATTTCCGATAACTGGTATATCACTTTCTGCCGCCAAAACCATCTCCTTTGATGGTTCCAATACCTTCATTTTTTTAAGCTTTCGTTTTTCCATTTCATTCATCCCTTCTGAAGTTATTTTATAAATCTAAGGTTAACTGCTCAGCCTCATCCTTATGCTCATTTGCCGTAACCCACTCCTGTTGCAACGCTTCAATCTGTTCAGCAGACAGTCTCTTCTTCATAAATCTTTGTTCCGTATCGTTCAGAGACTCCCAGCCCTTTTTCACAAGCTTTCTTTTTACCTGCTCCAGGCGTTTCTCTTTTCGTTCCTGTTTCCACTTCTTCTTCGCTTTCACAGAATCTGCTTCATATCCAACATTTATTCCAGCTTTCTCATCCTCAAGATCCTGTGCCTTATCGCGCGTCAATCGTGCAGCAACTCTAATGTTCAAAATTTCCACCTTCAAATCCGGATCATACAACGCCTGCATAGAATAGCCATTGAACCATTCTTTTCTAAAAATATCCTCCCGGTTTCTTTTTGCAATTTCCTCACAGATATCGACCGGAACCTTGCCCTGCAGAAATTTCTTTCCCCTTGTGATCGTCACTACAGGTTCACCAGCAAAAAAGGTATCGTCTTTTCGGATTGTAGATACCTTTAAATCGTAGTAGATATTCCCTGTCTTTTCGGAAAGAGGTCTGCCCCGCAGCGTACAATACTCTCCTGGTCCGCATCTGCACTTCATCGGATCATATTTCAGGCTCCATTCCTGCTTGTCGTAGTTATAAAACATGTGCAGCTTACAAATCCGATTTTTATGCTGTTCCTTACATTTTTGAAACAATTCTTCCTTTTTCCTGTCTGCCTGTTCTTTCAGATATTCCACACTTTTTTTATACTGGTAATCCGATACCATATGGCAGGCGCAAAATTCATCTTCCTTTAATAATGGATGATTCCGTTCACAATCTCTCTTATGCCATGGGCATCGGAATACCACATTATCGTTTTCAAAGCAAAATGTCTCATTCATATACTCCAAGCGGTCTATACAATTTTCCCATTTCACATACAGCCCACAGCCGGACATAAAAGTTTTCTCTTCCAGATACTCGTCGGTATAAACAAATCCACCATCCGAATTTTCAAGGGGGGATTTTCCCATCTTTCCGATTCCAATTCGAACATAGTCGGGATGGTTTTCTGTCGTATATCCTTGAAGAAGCAGCTCCTGCGTCAATAAATTGTATTTGTATTCCTCGGACATTTTCATCTCCTCTTAACGACAGATACGGCAGGAAATTCCTGCCGTATCCCGTTCCTTGTCATTTAATTTTCCTCATCCATACGGATTGTTGTAACTAACATTTTCATACTGCCTCGAAGCATAATAAATTTATCCTCTTCCTTGCAGTAATAATAGACCTTATCCGTTAAAAACTCCTTTTGGAATGTCATTCTTGCATTAGAAGTTCTTAGTAAATTCTCAAGTTCTTCCAGGCTGCAAAGTTTTGAACTGTATATCAGGGCTTCATGGACACTGCTAAATACCACATAAAAACCCCCGTCCATGAATTCCACCAGTTTCTTTATCACGCCTGGATACAGAACTGCCACAGCACCATTTGAGAGTCCTTTTACGCTAAGACAGATTCCCTCCTTCTTTTTCTTATCCGAAATAAAATAAGGATCCATATTCAGGAAGTCCTCACCAGCATAACCCGGAGTGTACATCATTTTTTTGAAATCATAGATTCTTGGAGGCAATATACGATAACTGTTTAAAAGAGCCTCGTGTAAAACATCGTCTTTTTCCAGGCCCCATGCTTCCAAATATTCCGATCTGACTTTCAAATATGTAATCCCATTCTTCAAGGTTCCTGCATGCACATATAACGTGATTGCAATGTCTCCCATTGTTTTATATACGGCATTTTTCAGTTCATGTCTGTGCTGATCCAGGTTCAAAAGCCCCAGAAAAAGATGTTCCTTGACTTTTTCATAATCATTCAGATATCTGGTATTTTCCATATTTCCTACTCTATCCAGATCACACTTCACCCTTGCTTCTATGTTTTCCATGGAAGTCCCCTCTACATAATCCTGATAAAGTTCTTCCACAAAAATCCCGCAGATGTCTTTTCCAGAATCAGTTTCAGCGCAGACTACAAATAACCGATCCCCATTTGCGGTTATTCCGGTTTTCTCTTTTTTCTTAAAGAAAACATAGTCCTCTGGGAGATGAGTAGCTTTTATGATCCAGTTTCGTAATTCCTGCACAAACTGTTCGTATGTTAAATTTACGTGCATACTAAGTTTTCCTTTCTTATAATTCTTCAAATGTTTCCGAACATTCTCATACCGGAACAAGTTCAACACGGCCGACAGGTAAGGTTACCCTTGATACCACCTTATCCCATTTTGCAATTTTCCTGGTGCATCTGTCATAGTAATATATTTCATCTGCCAGAAAATCTTCGTCTGGGGTAGCATCTTCAATTGTCTCTTTCAGGATTCTTTCCAAGCCTTCTGGATAACACTTGCTCTTCGGATGAATCATCGCTTCGTGAATGCTTGTAAATACAATATAAAAATCATCATCCAAAATTTCTGAAAGTTTTTGTGCCACTCCAGGCAAGAAAACAGCCACAGCTCCATTTGTACGCTTATCCGTTGATAAACAATAGCCTACGCGTTCGCCACACAACCTCATTCCATAATTATCGTAGCCATAGGCCATAAAGTCCTCTCCATCATAATCAGGATTTAAAACTAAACGTTCCCACTGATAAATCCTTGGTGGTGTAAGAAGATAGGTATTTAAGAGTGCATTTTCATAGACCTCATTCTCATCCAGCCCCCATTCTACCAGGCTATCTTTGCGGATTTTCATGCTCGAAATACGGCCATTACACTGACCCACTTTCATATACAGAACACAGGCTATGCCGTCCACCTCTTTATACACCGCATTTTCCAATGCCTTTTCATGTTTTTTCTTATTCAAAAGACGGATAAAAAGATCCTCCTTCACTTTTGAATAATTATTTACATTCTTTGTTTTTTCGAAGAATCCTGCTTTACTTAGTTTTTTAATTTCTTCTGTAACAGTATCTCCAATTTTATCTATCGAAACACCATCCAGATAATCCTCATATAATTCTTCTGTATGAATTCCACATACTTCTTTCCCTTCTGAACTTACACGACATTCCACAAATAAACGGTCTCCATTCGGAGTCATTCCCTCTTCATCTTTTGCTTCAAAGTAAATCTGTTTTTCTTGCAGATTTAAAGCATCTAACAGATACCCTCTTAAGTTTTCAATAAACTTCTCATAACTTAAAATTTCACTCATAGTATTTTCATTTCCTTTCATTAGGATTCATACACATAATGCTTACTTAACTATTGTGCAGCCCTACCTGCTTTTCCAATAATCAGTGCTCTTCCGCTAAATTAACCGTAGTAAAGCTAACCTTTACTTTTTCCATATATACAGAAATCTTATCTTCGATTCTGCTATAGTAGTAGAGTTCTTCTGACAATAAATCGTCTTCATACACCATACCATTTCCATACTCGATTACCATTTCATTGAGTTCAGCCTTAATATTTTCTAAATTACTCTCATTTACACTGTAAATTACCCCTTCGTTCCTGCTTGTAAATATAATATACAAATCACTTGCCATAAGCTGTGCCAGTCTTTGAAGAACGCCAGGATAAAATACAGAAACAGCTCCATATTCTTCAGCATTTGTAGAAAGCTGAATTCCCCTAACTCTGTCACTTTTCGATAAGCAGGATGCTCCATTCTCCATAAAGGGTTCTCCCCATTCGTTCCCATGATTTGTATAAAGGAGAGGGGGTGCCATCTGGTAGGTATTTTTAAATGCCTCTTCCATAACAGCCTCTTTTGTCATTTCCCATTGTTCCAAATGCTTATTTTTTATCTTTATGCCTGTAAAATACTCGTTCGTGTTACTACGCATCATATACAGGACACAAGCGATATCGCCAACATCCTCATGCACTGCATCTTCCATCTCAAGCGAATGATTTTTCTTGTTAAGAGGTTTTACAAAAAGGTATTTTTTGATTTTTTGATAACTGTCAGGAGTCATCTTGCCCTCTAACATGCCAACCGTTTTTAGTTTCTCAATTTCCTCCTGTACAGAATAAAAAATTGATTCCATTGAACTTCCTTCCATAAAACGCTCATATAAATCTTTCACATCAATACCGCACAGTTGCTTTCCACTTAAATTTTCAAATGTCTCCACAAACAAGCGGTCCTTATTATCTATGGCTTTCTTTTTAAAAAATATTTGCTGTTCCTGTAAGTTCAAAGCATTCAAAAGCTGTTTACTTAATACCTCAACAAATTCCAAATATCCTAACTTCATCGTAATAATCCTTTCTGCGGTTTCTCTATGACCGCTGATCCAGCATCCAATTTTCAATCTGCAATTCCGTACCATTGATCTTCCTTATATCTTGCGCCATCCACACAGATCTGATTTATAATGGTGATCTCATTGCTATCTGGTTCTTCCTGGACAAAAATAAGAAGATCATTTTTCCGCCCTTTTGCTCTGGGGTTTTTTCCACGTACAACTACAAACCCGTTTTCCCCTGTGCCAGTTTCTTTACAAACCAGGCTACACCATGAGCGGTCCGGATGTATTGCCATATACGCTGCCCCTCGTAACAAAAGCGTTGGAAAATCCAATTCCTCTATCAGTTCTATCTTGGTGCATGAGATTTTCGTATCCTGGTCATCTTCATCCAGATCTCCAAATGCTTTCACAATAAAGTAAGTGGATTTTTTCCAATTTGGATAGTGGACCAGACAATCCAGCGGATTTTCCGCACAATGGAATCCATTCTGTCTGCAATTTGCTTCCGTTGTCTCATTGATCCCATATCGCTTAAATTGATAACCCCTGCAACTTAAATTTTTTTCAAACCCTTTGTATGCAATCATATTCAGGCTCCTAAATTAAATAAAGAAAGCTGCTCCGGTTCTTCTTTCTTTTGCGTTGCTGGCTTTGCTGCCACCTTTGCATCTTCCGAAACATCTTTCTTCGTATCTGAATCTTTTGATTTTGCTGACAATGTCCTGATTGATTCCGCTCTTTCCCAGGCTTTCTTTATTGTATCTTTTTCTTCCTGCGCTTTTTTCTCCATGTCTTTACGGTCATCCAACAGGTAATAGTCTATTACCCAGGCAAATACCTCTGTAGAGCCAATCGCTATACCAGCATTTTGCCCCACACCAGTTTTTCCCTCTTTCTTTGCTTTCTCCAGTGCCGTCTCATATGCTTTTTCATGGACATATTCGATACAGTGTCTCAGCGTCTTATGGGGCTGGAGGATCACATCTTTCATAACAGGATCTTTTCTGGCAAGGTCTAAAAGATACGTGCCAAGCACGGTCGCATACCCTGAATCCTGCAAAAGAAGCATTTCTTCTGTCAGTTTTTCGGTTACTGAACCGGATTGCCCCATTAATGGAACTTTCAACAGACAGCAGCTTTTTCCTGCTATAAATGCATCCGTGTCCTCTTTGGATATGAAACATTCTTTTGCAAGGCTTTCAATTGCCGCTACATTTTGACAGGTCCGGTAATGTTCTGCCAGGACATTTACTTCCTCTATGCTTTTCGCCAATTTTTCCAGCATATAAAGCTCCTCCCGTCATTATGCCGCTTTGGATGCATGATTTTCTACATTTCCTCCAGCTGCCGCTCTTTGCACTTCCTGGGATTCCTTATCAAGCTCATTCACCAGATTCAGTATTACCCGGCGTACCCAAAGGTTTCCATTCCACTTCTTTTCAAGGGTCTCCGCACTCTCAACAATGTTTTTCCACACACTATCATCCAATGCACGATGTCTGTATTTCTTGTAAAATGGATAAATCTCATACATGGCCTTTTTAACATCCACATAAATAACAGAATCCACATTAGACAACAATCCCATCAGGACCGGATGCCTGTCATATTTTTGGATCAGCTCATGGATTCCAACAGGTCTTTCTCCTGTGTACAAGCCTAAAAAGTCATTAAATATCGTTCCAACTGTATTTATATTTCTATGTTCCATTCATGTCCTCCTCTGCTCTTTTGATTCTCGCCGTTACGGTTTCCGGTAAGCATTCAAACGCTTCTGCAATTGCATTTTTACTGTATCCTTCCAGAAACAGCTTTTTCATCATTTTTTCCTGCTCTTTTTTCTTCAGCTTTTTCAGGGAGGAATCCCTGATCTTATGCTTCAGAATTTTTTTACTTAACGGATGATCCGGTCCATATTGATAAATTTTCCAGGCCTCCGCTGCATTTAGTCCGCAGACAATTGCCAGAACCAGGCAATAATAGCCTGCATACTCTTCATTTCTTATGCCCTCACCTTCTTTATAGTTCTAACATTTTTCGGTTCCCGGCATTTTCCATTTATGCATGTCCTCCTTTCTTTTCCTGTTCCATGTTTCTCATCCGACATGCTTCTATTTTTTTCGAATTATCCCTCTTCTCCTTCCTTTTGTATTTGCTCCCTTTGCCTAGATTCTGAATTTTTGACAACAAAAAAAGACACCAAAAATCCATTCCAGGTTTTTGATGTCTTTCTATATTTCTCAGATCTATTGTCTCAAATAATTGCTCCCGGTATTTTGCCAGGACAAAACTTCTTCTGCATAGGGTGCTATGCATAAACGATAATTCGATTATAGAATAGCACAATATATAGTGTGTGTCAACGTTATATTTCCATATATTGTGTGTTGTCCTGTATTCAGTCAATCTATTAGGAACAGCGTCTCTCCATAAACCACTTATCAAATTCATAATATAAGTGGCTCTCTTTCCCATTCACCATTACCGTATAACGGATCCCGGTTCCGCCTGCTTTTCGGCTTGCACAACGTTCCCTTGCAAGGACACGGTCCACATGATATTTTTCTCCATCTTCCCAGATAAATTCCACCGGGCTCATAGTCCCATCCTTGTCAAAATTCACAAGAACCTCTACATATACTTTTGCATTTTCCATTTACCAACTACCTCCCATTAAAATATCCCACCGGATGAACCGTATGTGAACTCTGCGCATCCAGGCTTGCCAGAGCTTTGTCCTGGTACACAAACGCTTTTTGGATACTGAAATACCCAAACCTTCTGCGTATCTCATCCACGGCCTGATCCATTTTTTCCTGCTTTTCCCGTTGTTCCTCGCTTATAAACAAATCAAGCTGTACTGGTATATCCGCCAGTACCAGTTTTTCCGCGCGGATACCAAGGCTTCTGATCGGATGTTGCCAGTTATAATGTTCTATAAAAAGCGCGTTGGCAGCAGCCATAATTTCATTTGTAATATCCGTAGGGCACTCCAGCTTTTTTTGCCTGGAAAATGAAAACAGCCCGCTGTCCCGGATTGTAATGGACACCACCTTGCATTTAAAACCATGTTTCCTTAGCCTTGCTGCAACACTTTCTGATAACGCCATCAATACAATCTGCACATCCAGGTTGTTTACTAAGTCTCTTGGCGTAGTCGTACTATTGCCAATAGACTTCATAGGCGCCTCATACCCTTGGGACGATACCGGAGAGTCATCCCATCCATTTGCAAAAGAATAAAGAACCAGGCCCATTTTTCCAAATAAACGCTCTAAAAACTCAGGATCCGACAAAGCAAGCTCACCAATTGTTTTAATTCCATAACGATCCAGAGTCTTCCTGGTAGAACGTCCGACATACAAAAGATCCGCAGCCGGAAGTCTCCAGAGCAATTCTTTATAATTTCCCTTTGAAAACGCTGTAATCCCATCAGGCTTTTTATAATCACTTCCCAGCTTTGCGAAGATCTTATTCCAGGAAATACCGATGCTAACTGTAATTCCCAGTTCCTTTTTCACCCGCCAGCTGATTTCCTCTGCTATTTTTCTTCCATCCCCTTTTAAAATCGCACTGTCTGTAACGTCTAACCAGGCTTCATCACATCCATACGGTTCGACCAGATCCGTGTACTCTCCATAGATTTCCCTTAGCATAGAAGAAAACTTCAGATACAGATCCATCCGTGGCGGTACAATAATAAGATCCGGGCATGCCATTTTTGCCTGCCAGAGCGCCATTCCGGTCTTCACCCCTTTTTTCTTTGCTGTATAATTGGCTGTCAAGATAATCCCATGCCTGGCTTCCGGATCCCCGCCTACTGTAAGGGGATGCCCGGCATACTCCGGGTGGTATAACATTTCCACGCTGGCATAGTCGGGTAAGAGAAGAGCATTACTGTCCTTCCCTCCCCTAAGAACCGTACGTGATAGTTTCCCATCATA
>NZ_CAXUBQ010000048.1:0-12244 GCF_964249465.1 Ruminococcus sp. Marseille-P328
GAGAAGCCTGATTTTCAGGCTTGCCACCCTTGCATATCATAGAAGAATCTTATTTACAGACTTTTTCTCACAGTCTCCGGAAAGTGAATTCTTTTTGGAATTGATTGAATGAGTTGAATTCTCCTTGGTCCCTGGAAGCTTATAACCTAGCTGAAAAGTAACCAATAAATCGACACCGAGCAGGAGGCTAATCATTAATTGATTAGCCCCTCTGGTCTACACATAATTTATCTGATACTTATACCTTTATATTTCGTAATTCGCATATTGAGATAACATACTTGCTGCCACCAGAACAAATTTTCTTGAATCAGCATCAAATTCACATTTACCTATTGTTTTTTGGTAATCATTGCCAGAATATTTATTTACAAATATAGCATTATAAATCTCAAGAATTTTTTCTTCAGGTGTAATCAATTTCTTTTTTTCTATTTGAGAAAAAGATTCATCCTCTTTTAAGAAACGACAAAGTAGTCCAGTACTAAATTCTTTAGTGTTTAATATATCAACCATAGGTTTTCCACTTTTTCCAGAAATAAACTGTTCATACATTGATATATCTACCATTTTCAATCCTATAATAATTGGAACTATACAAGATAACATAAATTGTCTAGCTTCTCCATCTGGAAATATACAATTCCATTTTTCATCATCATGTGTAGGAACATAGGCCGCAGTTCGTACCTGCCGATAAAAACGAGTTATTTCTCTTAATTGCATATTATAAACATCAATAATACGTCTAGAAATTATTTCTAAATAGTACCTTCCATTTAACTCTATATTCATGTAAAATTTCTTTTTGTCAACCGGAGGCAAGTTAATTCTTAAATAAAAGAATCGATCTAAATATCTACACGCATCAAATGAATCTCCATAATAATTTTTTATTGTATGCTGCAATTCCTCTGTGTTAATTGATAATACGTATGTAATTCTCTCATCGTGCATGTAATGTTTTATTTGTTCTAATAATCGAACTGTAAAACTGGGTTTACATCTATCCAATTCATCAATAAAAACTACTAATCGATTTCCACGCTCATTCAATGCTTCTGAAAAAAAATCTTTCAATTTTTCTTCTAACGCCTTTTGTTCTTTGAATTTTGAGAGTGGATTATCGCTCTTCAAATTTTCTATAATTCCCTTAAGATTTTTTCCACTAAAAACATCTAAAACTGCACCGCCCAATTTAAAAAAATCTGTATCAGGATCAAATGTATAGGTCATCCCCAACTGCTTCGCGATTTCATATACAAGTGACACAATAGGATCTGTATCATTATCATTTTCCCATGCATCATAATATATAGCAAGATTACAATCATCATAATTATCACTTTCAGTCAAGAATAATTTTGATAGTATCTTCTCTCTTTTTTCTTTTTCAATTATACTTACAGGGTTTTTTGCATTAATCACCATCGTAGATTGTTTTATAAAAAATGTTTTTCCGCTTCCCCATTTTCCATCTACCGCAATAGTACTTGCTCCCTTCTGCGCAAGCAACAGATTATAAAAATATGATAATTGCTGATTTCGCCCCAGCAGATCCGCTTCCAATGTTTTTATTAAATTTTCCTCTGTTGGCAGTATCTCAAAATTTTCCATTTTATCTTTCCTCATCTGAATTTTATTTCTTCCCTTACAAATAGCTGAAATTAGTCCTTTCCTTTACATATTTCTGGCAAATATTCATTCCAGTACCACTCACTATCAATAATTGATTGATATAACGCAGTTTTCCATGAATTAAGTGAAATGGATTTTTCATCTTTAATCAAATCTTGTAAAACTTCAACAGCTAGTTCCTTTTTTCCTTTTTGAAAACATTCTTTTAATCTTGTTTCCCGACTGCAATACTCTTCTGCTGCATGCAATTTATATATATTATTCAAGCAAAATCCTTGTTCAGAAAACGAATGACTTATTCGCTGTCTTTTCTCTTCAGATATATCAATTGGTGGATCTGCATAAAATTGAAATGAAACCGGTTCCATTTCTATAAGTTTTGCCTTCAGCCACACACAGTCATCAAAATTATCATAATATGGATGAAATGGCTCTTCTACACGATTATGAAATGTTGAATCTAACTTTCCAGTATTACAATCTGAACAAGCTGGAATAAGATTATAAGGTGTAACAGTGTAAGCAACATACTTTGATTTTGGCAAAAAATGATCCACTGTTTTTACTAAATTTTGTTGACAATAAGGACATTTTCCATAGGGTGCCAAAGCTAAGATTTTATCATAAAATGCTCTATTCGGTTGATTTTTCGGAACAAATCTTTGCGTATATAGAGCTTCAATATCTTCTTTAGTTGCAATATTGTCAATTGTGTCATGCTCAGGTATTATATGCAATTGTCCATGCCGAGCTAATTCATCATATTCTTCTGTTTTTTTCTTTATTTTTTCCTTAACTAATGTGATTCTCTTTTTTCGAGGATTTTGCATATGAACCAAACAATTATCTATAATCGTTTCCATATCAAACTGTGGCTTTTCTAACTTTTTCATTAAGTGTTTTCCTTATCATACATATACGCTCGAAGTATTGATTTGGCTTCTTTTCCAAGTTCTCCTTGAAACTCGTTGAGAGCTTTTTCATATGAGTTTTTCCTATCAGCAACATTCTTTAGAATTGTATGAAATCCAGTGCTTCCTACATCATAGCCAAAAATCTCTGTAGTTATTTCCCCCAGATTTTCTCCAAAAGTTTCAATTTCTGGATGTTCAAATTTTCGATACTTCCCATGTCCCCTAATTTTCCATACGCATCTTCTAGGCACTTCCTGCACAATAACAGGAGAATGGGTTGCAATAATAGCAACTCCATTTCTGTAACTCATTAACTCTGATAATGCCCGAATAAAAGCTGATACAAGCGGTGGATGTAAATGCTCTTCTGGTTCATCCATGATTACAAGTGTTTTTTCTTCTACAAAATTAACCAAATTTACAACCGTTAACAAAATAATTTTATGTCCTGAACTCAACTTTGAAAACTGATTATTAATAATTTCGCGAAAGAAATTCTTTTCAATATTATTTTTTTCTTCTATTGACTTTTCTGTTGCAAGTATCATTTTCTCTAACTTACTTTTTTCTTGAGATATCCAAGATCCTATATCTAATTCTTTAAACGTCGAATCTGTTTCTAGGATTTTAACAGAGCGTTTCCATAATTCATTTTTGGTAATGCTTTTAATCACATTCCAGTAGCTTTCAAAAAACATATCTGGCAATTGATCATATTTTACATTTCGCTTCCGAATATCATTTTCATAACGTACATCTATCAATCCAATATACTTATAAAATATCATTTTGTCAAAGACATCAACTTCAGTAATGGGATCATCAAACATACTAAAAGAAATATTAACAATATTTGAAAAGTTTCCTCCCCAGCCAGTAATGAATTCTCCATATGTATGCAAATCATTATTACATAATAAAGTTTTAAGCATTTTTTTTATAATTGTAGTTTTCCCTATTCCATTTTTTCCTATAAGGACATAAATATTACTTGGTGGGGTATTATTCTCTCCCTCCACATAAAAATCTAGCTCTAAATTTTCGCCAGTAGTAATGTCTTTATCAGGCAAAATGTATTTAAAATCATAATCTGTCAGGACAGCGCCACCATCCGCAATTCTATGAAACTGTTCTTTGACTGCATAATATGAAAAGTCTCTCATAAGAGAACGCTGAGTAACGCGTTCCTCGCGAACAGTCTCCAATAACTTCAAATCATACGCTATATCATGCAATGCTATTAGAATTTCTACACGTGGAATTCCTTCTCTTTTAAGATTTTTATAATATTCCAAACTTACACCAAGTGAAAAATAATCTGTAGGTAATGTTTCAAATTCGTCTGGAATATCTGGGCGATCTTCTGTTTGTCCAATTCTACCAATTCGTACTCCACCAATATGTTGATTTTTATAATACATTTGGTACATAGTTCGATATTCAAAATAATCATTCCAATTATCATTTGTCAAATAAACGATTTCTGAATTGGTCATCACACAATTTCTACTTACAATGTTAAACTTCATATGTGTTCTTTATTCACTCCCCACTATTATTTTGTAATAAATTCTAACTAATTTTCTTCTACTCGCAGAATTTTCTGATATTTCGCCAAACCATGTCAAATAAATAAAGTGGCGAGATGCTCACTGTAACATCCCGCCAGGCTCCTACTCTGTAAAATATAATTTGTTTGCTTAGATCATGTTTAATCTTTTATACTGATAGCAATTCAGCATTTTTATAGTATCTTCAATCTGTTTTTCATCCATTCCTGCAACATCAGCAATCTGAGCGATTGTATAGCCTTTATCGCACATTTTCATAATCATTTCTCGTTTACCAATTTCAATTCCAGCTTCTTTAATTTTCTGACTCAAATTACATATGGCACTCACATCCTCTCTGAAATCTTTTTCAATCGGAATCTTATATTCATTTTCTATAATATCCAGTTTTTCATCTACAGATAGATCTGAGACAACAGAGCTCCCAGTAATTTATGTAACTCATATTTTTCTTCATGAATAGGAATATCTTCCGATAGACCAATCATTACAATATTGATCAAATCAAGTTTTCCCTTCCAGGCATGTAAATTCACAATGCTTTCTTTTACTAGATGAATATGTTCCAGACTATTTTCAGTCATATTCATACAAACACAAATAGAATAAACGCATTTAATATCGTTATAGCTTGTCCAGGATGCTTTTCTGACCAAGTAACCTTTTCGCACTTTCATCATATTGTGCGTCTTTATCTGTCGTAAGAATTGAATTTTTAATCTCTGTGTTCAACGGTATTCTCCCTTTCTACAGTATATCAAATCTGTTCTTCGACTATATTGTTATTATACTCTAAAGTTGCAACTGTAACAATAATATTTTTCTATTTTAGTGTCCAAAAAGGACCGAACTTTACATAAATAAATGTAAAATCCGGCCCACTTCTCATGTTCTTATAACCAAACTGTACTCAAGATCTGGTGTTAAAAAATTTTTTCTAGGTTGTTTTACTGCACTGGACACTACACTGTTTTTGAGAATATACCATGCAATTTACTACTATTTTGTGCCACTCTTAAAAGTCTCCGAGTAATCAAAAAATACCGCAAAATCAAGTGTTTTTAATCTTTTCCATCAATTATACAAAATACCTGTCAAGTATGGGTGACATCTTAATAGTATCTGCGGAAGCCCTTATTTTATGCGGGTTTGTGGCATCTTCCAAACTGTTTTGACCACCTTTTGACCACCTTTTGGTATTTTTTGTATTATCAGTGTTATTTTCCATAATTTTCCTTTGTTATTTTTCTGGTATAGCCGGAACTTTTTCCTCTTCATATTTCTCCGAGAATTTATTAAATTCATCTGAAATATACTCCTGTTTCAAGTGTGTATAATATTCCGTCATGTTAACATGCGCGTGACCTACAATCTTGCGAACGGTAAATGGTGACATACCAGATTGATTCATTCTCGTGACAAAAGTATGCCGAAACTTATGCGGATGTACACTAAACAAATGTGGTTCCCGATTTTCTCGTTTGGCTAATTCTGTCTCTTTTTTTTCAATAATTTTCAATATCCGTGAACATTCTGCCGAAGCATATTGTGGAAGGTATGCTCCTCCTGGTTTTGTGGTAAAAATAAGATCAGGATATTTTTCTATAAAGGAATTATTCTTCCCCCATTCCGTTCCATATTTCTCTTTATCTACAAGTTGTTTTTGTTCCCAGGAGCGAAAAGCAGCTTCTACGCCTTCTGTCATAGGCACATAACGATAACTAGCTTTCTTTTTCGGCGTAGTAATCTGTTTCTTTGAGTATGTTTCCTCCAGGCGGTTCTTACTATCATCATAAAATACCGTCGTCTCATTTAAAGTTTTATAGACACGAATACGATGCTTTTCAAAATCAATATCAGACCACAAAAGTGCTGAAATTTCTCCTATGCGTAGCCCCGTATTTAACAGGATATAAAATAACTCATAATATCTTGTATTTTTAGCACCATTAAGAAATGCATCAACTTCCTCTTTTGATAAAACCTTTGACTCATCTTCCGTAATTGGATCAAACGTTATAGCTTCATGCTGCGAGATAGAAATACCGATTCCAGGGTTCATTGGAATCAATCTGTTATCTACTGCGCTCTGTAATAACTGTTTTACAATACTCAAAGTATGGGTCACAGAAGATGGCGCGTAGCCATCTTCCTGCAACCTTTCAACCATATTATGAATATGAGCTGGAGTAAGACAATCCAGCCTTACAGATCCAATAAAGTCGGTTGCTCTTTCAAAGCCGTCTACATATCCTCGGACTGTATTCGTCTTAATGCGTCCAATTTTATAAAGTTTCATCCATTCATCAAACCATTCCGAAACTTTATATTTTTTTGCTTTATCGCTGTAACCCATAATATATTTTGCTTTTTCCTGATCACGCCGCTTTTTCAGTCTGGCCAAATTAGTATCATATAAATAAAGTGCTTTCGGGGAGCCTGGTATATAATACTTGGCCTGATAGCGCCCATCTTTTCGCTGCGTAAGTCCGCGTCCTAATTCCTTGCCTTTTAAAGATTTACCCATATTGCGTTCATCCTTTCCAGGCCAGATTTTAAGTACATCAGCATATTAACACGTTCAAAAAAAATATTCAAGTCTCCTGTTCCTCCAGCCACTGCTCAAATTTTTTTCTATGTACAAGCGTTCTTCGGCCGATTCGGACACAAAATTCATTTTCAGCCATTATAGTACGAACTGTTTTTTCAGATAATCCAGTTAACTCACAAGTCTCTTTTACTGAAAGAAGAAGTTTCTCATTTCCCTCCCGTTCCTTTTTTTCAATTCTCATATACTTTTTCCTTTCAATATTACAAATTCATCTACAATGTACCGTTATTTTTCTCTTAATGCCAAAAACTTTTCAAGTGCTTCCTGCCTTGTTATCCCTTCCCGTTTGGATTTCGTCGCAACTGAATCCTGTGCAATGCCATATGCCATACAACATGCATTAAAGCTCCTAAATGTTTCATTACGGAATATGAATTGCTTTTGCAATTTTCTTTGATAAACATATACGATAGCTTCTTCAAGAGAACAGTTTGTTTCTTTTACACGCCTAAGAACCAATTTTTTCGTAATTCCTAAATCGCTATAACAGCTGTTCAGCGACTTATATTCTTTTCCCATTACAACGACCTTTTTTGCCTGTATCCAAGCATTTTTCTGAAAAGACGGGGTTTGATTTTGGGGTTTCATTTTTTGTTCGGCTTTTCGTTTTTTTCGTTCTTTCTTTTCCAGATAAAATTCCACCGCCTCAGTTACAGGAATCTGTTCCTGTATTATTTTTTTACAAACCCATTTATATGAAATACCTTGCTCTTTGCAACATATTTGAAGATCATCGTAAATCTGGTCACCTATTTTTATGGTTACATTTTGGGATATTTTCTTTTTTACTATATAATAATCGGCTGCTTCCGTTATAGAACAATTTTGGCGCTCGGCATAACCATAGACATCTCTATACCTAATCTGTAATGCTGTACACAGATCTTCCAAATTTTCAAAGCAGTCCCCATTTTCTAAATAAATTGGAGCTTTTGCTTGTAAAAGTAATTTTTCCTGTTTTCTTTTAAAATACTGTAACGCTTCCTGAGGTGTGCTATTGGTATTAATGATTCGATTATAAACAAGTCTGTAAGAAAGAGAAAGTAGTTTGCAGCATTCACGAAGGCTGACATATTTCACTCCTTCAAACTCTATAACACCTGTTCCAATTTTTTTATTGAGTTCTATATAGAACTTAATAGCCTCTTCATTAGAGCAATTATGCTTTCTTACATAGTTGTATACATCCGATCTTTTGATGCCATACTGTCTGCATTGTTCCGTTATCGGTGCGATTGATAAATATCTATCGTATTCTTGTTTCCTTTTTACTGGATGCTGAAGTAAATAGAAGTCAAGAGCTTCTTGCAAAGAAATATCCTGAGATAGACTTTTTAACCGGACTTGTTCTGCTTTCAGATTGTATTCTTTACAGCATAGTATGAAAGAAGGATATTCTTTGTTTCGGTAAGTAAATGGGGAAGGATTGAAATTTTTTCTATTTTCTGCTTGCTTGATACAGTAATTTAGTGCGACTGTTTTCGATCTTCCAGTCTCCTTCATACATTTTTTTACTGTACAGGCGGGTATTCCCATTTCTTCACAGCAGTTTTGAAATGATGGATACCATTTTCCTTTATATTGAAATTTCAATTTTTCGGCATGTTTGATCATTATTTCAAGTGATTCTTGAATCGTATAATCATATGTATAAATATAATTAAGCACACTATATTTATTCACTCCGTAAAAAGCACAACATTTATCAAGAGAAAGCCATTTTCGATTTCGAAAAACAAATGTTTTCTTTTCTTTAAGTGACAGGTAATGAGCAATAGCCTCTTCGAATGAACAATTCTTTTCACGTTTATATGTTAATACAGTACTGTAATTGATTCCCAGTTCCTCACAACATTTCTTCTTTCCAGAATATGTTACCCCTTCATATTCATAATAAAATTGTTCGTAATAATTCGTTTTTCGTCTGGGTTTATGCATAACTACTACATCCTTTCCAAAACAGGAATTTGACACAAAGCAGGAATCTGATTCCCCCTTTCCTGGTAATATATTATGACATTTGACAGAAAACAAAAAGCACCTGAAAATCATTTCTTCCATGATTTCCAGGTGCAAAGATATACACACTCTATGGTTATTTATCAAATACATTCCAATCCAAACTGGAATAAGAGTTTATGCAGTGTCTGCTGCCAAATGCCATTTTTATGATACCATCCATAAAAATTTGTGTCAATTTCATTCCTGTCTTTAATAAGTTCCATTTTTGTTGTTTCTTTGCAGCTTAGGCAGCAGCTTCCATTAGGTCTTCCTCTAAGAGATCCGCAAGCAGTTTCCCCCGATACCCAAAACCATTCACTTTTACCTTATTCTTGCGCAGTTCCTCAATTTCTTTTTTCCTGAGATCCCGGCTCTTGAATGCCAGAATCTTGTCCTCCTTGTTTAGCTTCTTGGTAAGCTGTTTCTGCCAGCGTAAAAGAAATACTTTCGCCTGCTCAATGTCCGCATTCTGGCGGTCATAATAAGTTCTCTTTTGCCTTACTGTACCATTCGGCTCCACTTCCAGTGTATAATAGGGCTTTTCAGGAGCATCTATTTTCCGCAAAAACAAAAGATAGGATTCCCTTTTTGCAATCCGTTCATAATAGGTATCTTTTCCTATGATGCAGTGTTTCAGTTCACTTCCTTCTTCCAGAATGTCTTCCACTCTTTGTGGGGCTATGATCTGAAAATTCCTGTACTTGTATTCATATTTTTTCAAGCTTTGACAGATGGAATCAATATCCGGGAACTTCTGTACGATTTCACAGGCTTTTAACGCCAAACCTTTGTCCTTAATCATCTGGACAACCTCATTATGGCGCTTTTCCAGCTTATTTACGCGGAATACAATGGCATCATTCACATCCATTCCAAGTCTTAATGCCATTCCCAGATAGTCTTTCCATGTATCAACAAGCTCTTTGGGAGGTTTCCTGCTATTTGCAGACTGCTTTTTCAGATAATTTTTGATCTGTTCCGGCCGCATCCTGTCCAGAATAAAGGTTACCTGTTCCGGACTGATTTCTGCTTGTGCCAGCCAGGTAATGACATCATCTTTTATTACCTGTTCATGCTTTTTTTCGTAGCGCAGCCATTGCAAGAATAAGTGGTCACCATTATTCTTTCTCAGTCTGTCCAAACGGAATTTATCAATTCCGAGGGCATGTCCCAATGAATCCGGTTTCTTATAATCAATTGTGATTTTCTTTTCCATAAGTTGTTTTACAAGGCTTCCCAGTCTTGCTTTTACAAGCTGTTCCAGATATGGAGACCGGCTTAACATGCAAAAATATGAGACTGGCTTTGCAGTTTCCTTTTTTCCCAGGTATTCATAAAACCCACTTCTTTTAAATATTTTATTCTCCATTCCATGAAGTGATTTTTTGTAAATTCTTCCCTCGTAACATGGTGCTTTCTCTTTCCAGCCCCCAAAATATGGACTATATCTTTCCAGTACACCACAGATCCACCTGTGTTCATTGGTTCCCTGGTAATACCCCATATAATATTCCGTTCCAGCAGGCGTATGTTCGTCATAGACAAATCTTCTTTGTTCCCAGCAATGGTACACCGGCTTATTATAGGCAAGCATATCATACTGTGCAGATGCTATAAATTCGCGGATAACCAGTCCATCCCCACATGTCTGTAAAAGATAGGAAGTTTCCTGTTCGGTCCTTACCCTGCGCTGTCGGCCAATTGCCTTATACCGGATCTGGTGTCGGCATTTCGGACAGGTACCTTTTTGATTGTGCTTTGGTTTCTTAATGGGAATCTCTTTTTCACACCAAGTACAGTATCCTGTGGTCTCTTTCTTTCTGGAATACTGGTAAAAGACAAAGTTTTGCGTGATACCGACTTTTCTTACCCACCTGTTCCAGTCTTTTGGCGTTTCATGTACCTGTTTCATAACCCGATCCCAGGCATCTGTTCGTTTCCGGTGTTTTTCCAGACGCTTTTTCCTCCGTAAATGCTCCTGGTATTCCAGGATTCCAAGATATACATTCTCGTCCTTGTATTTGTTGCCGATTGCTTTCCAGATTCTCTCCTGGCAGTCGGACGCACACCATGTATGCTTCCAGTTCACTCCTTTTGGAAAATCCAGCTTATCCAGCATTCTATCCGTCCACTTTTTCAGCCGATAATCGTAACTGGTAAAACACTCTTTTTTCGGATTGATAAATAACGTGTAAGAAGGACGTCTTCCACCAGATGCAAGAATCTCAGCAAAGAAAATCCCTACTTTCAAAATATTATCTTCCAGTTCCGTCCGTACATATAAACCGGTTGGATATTCCATTTTCTCATAGGGAACATTTGTAATTATCGGAATATCCTTACCAGCCAGTTCCAGCATTTCATCCGTTGCTTCTAACCGTTTCAGTTTCCAAAGCTTTTGTTTTTCCATAGGATTCGTTCCTTCCTTTTTTGTATTCAAACAGAGAAAGCTGCTGATTCTCTTTCATAACTTTTAGGGTTTTACTCTTCCATTCCAGCTACATAATCTGCTCCTTTGTCATTCTTTTCCAAACAAACCGTTTTCTGCATGAGATTATATTTTTCTTCCTACATTTTGACTCCTTTAACGACAGATACGGCAGGTTTCCCTGCCGTATCTGATCATTCTATAACTATTCTTCCGGATTTATAGGAAAATGCACATCAATAATTGCCGTTTTGGGATTATACTGTGCAATTTTTTCCTCATTTCTATTATAAAAGTATAGCTTATCTGTCAGAAAATCTTGTTCTGAAGTAGCTTCTTTTATTGAATCATGCATAACTTTGATGAGATCTTCCGGATATACATTTTTGGCCGCATGTATCATCGCTTCATGAATGCTTGTAAATACAATGTAAAAGCTGTCATTCAAAAGATCTGCTAGTCTTTGTGCAACACCTGGCAAAAAGACAGCCACAGCACCATTTGTCCGAAGGGCTGTCGAAAGACATAATCCTGCAAAATTCTCTCTATCCAAAAAATAAAGCTTTTCATCATTCATGAAATCATCTCCAGAGTAAAGGGGGGTTACAAGAAGTTCTTCCCATCTATAAATCCGAGGAGGGGTCATTAAAGATGTATTTTCCACTGCATTTTTCCAAACCTCTTCTTCTGTAAGCTTCCATTCTTTCAGGATATCTTTTCGGATCTTCATACTGGAAATACATCCATCCTGTCTTCCAAGTCTAAGATACTCTCCATAAATCTCCCGCAGCATGGAAGAAAACTGTAGATAAAGATCCATTCTGGGCGGAACAACAACCAGATCCGGACAGGCACTTTTAGCTTGCCACAAAGCCTGTCCTGTTTTTACCCCCTTTTGCTTGGCAGTATAATTTGCTGTCAGAACAATCCCATGTCTGGCCTCAGGATCTCCACCAACAGCCAGGGGCTTTCCGGCATGTTCGGGTTGATAGAGCATTTCCACACTGGCATAGTCGGGTAAGAGAAGAGCATTACTGTCCTTCCCTCCCCTAAGAACCGTACGTGATAGTTTCCCATCATA
>NZ_CAXUBQ010000049.1:0-8568 GCF_964249465.1 Ruminococcus sp. Marseille-P328
CCATTAGGATGTAACATGTATGTAGTTTTGAAGGTACAGAACGGAAACGGTAGCCGGTTGGTTATCGTTTTTTTTGTGTGTATGTTCCTATTGCAAAATTTTCTCATTTGTTTACATTTACCTATTGCATTATTTGAAAATATGTAGTAACTTAGTATCTACCACGCTGTAATCACAGAACAAATATTCTGTTTTACAGCCTGGAAATGAAGGGGGAAATCGATAAATGGAAAACACAGTAACTAAGCCTGGATTCCGGAAGAAATTTCTGGGAGATAAGGCCTTTTACAAAATGGTACTTGCAATTGCAATACCCATTATGATACAGAATGGTATCACTAATTTTGTCAGTCTTCTGGACAATATTATGATCGGAAGGATTGGCACAGAGCAAATGTCAGGGGCAGCCATTGTAAATCAGCTTCTTTTTGTATACAATCTTTGTCTGTTTGGAGGCGTGTCCGGAGCTGGAATTTTTACAGCTCAGTATGCAGGTCAGAAGGATCATGAAGGGGTACGTCAGACATTTCGCTACAAATTATGGCTGGTAATTGCGCTCACAATTATAACAACATTGATTTTAATGTGCTCAGGAGAGAACCTGATAGGCATGTATCTGAAAGGCGAAGGAAGTGCAGCTGCACTGGAGGCTACGAGCAGATATGGAATGCAGTATCTGTGGATCATGTTTATTGGATTGCCGCCATTTATGATCAGTCAGGCATACTCCAGTACTCTTCGCGAATGCGGAGAGACTGTTCAGCCTATGAAGGCGGGAGTTACTGCAGTACTTGTGAATCTTTTATTCAACTATCTTCTTATTTATGGTAAATTTGGTTTTCCAGAGCTGGGGGTACAAGGGGCCGCTATTGCGACTGTTCTTTCCCGTTATGTGGAGGCTGCAATTATAATTATATGGTCACATACCCACACAGAGAAAATGCCTTTTGCCAAAGGTCTTTACAGTACTCTGAAGGTACCAGCTAATTTAACAAAGAAGATTTTGATCAAAGGAACTCCGCTGCTGCTTAATGAGACTCTCTGGGCAGCCGGAATGGCGATTCTTACCCAGTGCTATTCTATTCGGGGATTAAACGTAGTAGCTGCACAGAATATTGCAAATACCATTAATAATGTTTTTAATGTCGTATTCATCGCTTTGGGAGACTCTGTTGCCATTGTAGTGGGACAGCTGTTAGGCGCGGGAAATATGAAGAAGGCCAGAGATACAGATAATAAGATGATTGCATTTTCTGTCATGTGCTGCACTGGAGTGGCATTAGTCATGCTGATTGTCGCACCATTTTTCCCAAAGCTGTATAATACCAATCTGGATGCGCAGGAACTGGCGAAATACTTTATTATGATCATGGCAATTTTTATGCCGCAGAACGCATTCCTGCATGCTTCATATTTTACCTTGCGTTCCGGTGGAAAAACGATCATTACATTTTTATTTGACAGTGTGTTCGTGTGGTGCGTCAGTGTACCAATTGCGTATTGCCTCAGTCGTTTCACAGGTTTACACGTGTTGGCTGTTTTTGCTATGGTACAGGTGGGAGATATTTTGAAATGTATTGTGGGCTTTGTGCTGGTTAAGAAAGGCGTATGGATGCAGAATATTGTTTCCGGAAAATAGGCGGGGAATGCCTAATAATTTTTTTTAATAGATTTTTTTGTTTACCGAATGACTTGTCTGGAGCGTGTTTGAAAAATACTTTTTTCAAACGCGCTCTAAGAAAAAATGCTTTTAATTTATTCAAACAGCAGTTCAGAAGCTGCGCAAATAAATTAAAAGCATTTTTATTATCCATGGATATTTTAAAGAGAAAGCAGTTCTCCTGTCCGTGTCACATCATATCCGGTTTGTCCCTGAAGAATAGTTCGGAAATCTTCAGACCGTACAATTTCAAGAAGAGCAGAGAATCCAGGCTGGGAAAGGGCTTCCGTTTCCATGACCAGATACATAGGAAGTGTCTGAAGCGGAATAAAATCCAGAAGTCCGGACTGGTGTGCTGCGTATTCTTCTCCAAGAGCTGAATCTGCCTTGTGCGTAGCAATAGCTGCGGCAGTGGAAATATCGGATACCAGTTCAGTATGATAACCAGATATGTTGGCTGGCGAAATTTTTTCTGAGAAAAGAAACTGATCCAGATAAATCCGTGGTGTACTTCCTTTTTCCCGATTGGCAATCTTTATGTCTTTACGGGCGAAATCCATCAGACCTGAAAGCTTCAAAGGGTTTCCAGAAGGAACATAAAGCCCTATGGAATACTCATAAAGGCATAAAAGAGAAAGCCGTACACCTGGGACAAGGCTGCGTATATGTTCCGGATCCAGACTTGCACATGCTATGTGAGCCTTTTTGAAATAAAGAGAATACAGGCTGTTGTAGCTGTTCATAAAGGATTGAAGGACTGGGATTCCCTGAGGGTGAATGGACATCTGGCTGACCAGAAGCTCGAGAGCCGGGGAAAACTGTCCGCAAAGGATCAGTCCGCTGGAGTGGAGAAGATAATCCCTCTTCAAAAGGGAACTTTCCGGAGGAAGTTCCGGAATCTGCAGATTTCCGTTAAGGGTACTGGCGGAAGAAACCGCGTTCTGATCTGGCATGTTATTGCCGGAACCGGAACGCTCCAGGTATTGTTTCAGCTGCTGCTCGCTGATGCGAAGCTGTTTTCCTACTTTAGAAGAATATAATTCTCCACGCTTGATCAATTCATAAACTGTGGTCTTTTTAATTTGAAGCTTGTCTGCAATTTCCTGAGCGGTATAAAGTTTATTCATCAATTCCCACCATAACGTTGGTTGCCTTAATGACTGCGTAAGCGTCAGAGCCAACTTCAAGTCCAAGTTCTTCTACAGCTGCACAGGAAATAGTAGCTGTGATAATGTTGCCACCTCCGATATCAATTGTGACGATAGAGTTAACGGCTCCCTTATTGATATTGATAACTTTTCCCTTTAACTGGTTGCGTGCACTTAATTTCATAGTTAAATCCTCTTTTCATTATTTACTACAAAACTCCTGAAAGACAGCTGTGTATTCATTATGTCTATATGCTGAATGAATGGATATCAGACAGATCGGAACATATGAGCAAGTAGGAGATTAGACAGGAGTATGAACGTGTTCCATAGCTGAGAAGCAGCTGACTTTTGTATTTATTATTGGTAGTATTTAAATATCATAGCATGTTGGAAAGAAAATAACAAGGAGTGTTTCGTTGGAGAAAAAATTTGTATGAACTAATAAAAATTGCACAAACAATGCAGATTCAAATTGACATAGCAAATGAAATTAAGTATAATGAATGAAACTGAATAAAACATAACAAAACATAACAAAATACAACAAGAATGGAGGGCGTGAAATGAAAAAAAGAGTTTTTGCAGCACTTATGGCTGGTGTTATGGGAACTATGATGTTTGGAACTACTTTCGTATCTGCTGAAGCAGAGACACCGGAACTGAAAGGTGAGGTTTACGCATTTATTGCAGCCAGCCTGAATAACGCCATGGAAGAGATTCAGAAGAATTTTAATGAAACTTATCCGGATGTTGAGATTCTTTACAATGCAGACAGTTCAGGAACTTTGCAGACTCAGATTGAGGAAGGCGCCCGCTGCGATATTTTCTTTTCAGCTGCTACGAAGCAGATGGATGCACTGGTTGACGAGGGGATTGCTGACAAGGATTCTGTAGTGAATCTTCTTGAGAATAAAGTTGTTCTCATTAAACCAAAGGGGGGAGAGACCAAGGTAACCGGATTTGAGAACATTCCAGATGCTGCAAACCTTGCCCTTGCCGGAGAGGATGTTCCGGTTGGACAGTATTCACGCGAGATTTTTGATAATCTTGGAATTACAGATGAAGTAAACAAGATGGAGATCAACGAGGGTAAGAATGTTACAGATGTACTTGCATCTGTAAGTGAGGGCAGTAATGAGGTTGGTATCGTATATGCTACGGATGCGGCTTCTGTGGCAGATTCTGTTGAGGTTATTGCAGAGGCACCGGAGGGAAGCCTTAAAACACCTGTACTTTACCCTGCCGGAATGGTAGAAGATAAAGAAGCAAGTGATGATGATAAAGCAGCAGCAGAAGTATTTCTTGAGTACCTTCAGTCTGATGAAGCTCTTGAAGTATTTGAGAAATATGGATTTGCAGCTTATGTAAATGACGAGAAAACGGATGACACGGCAGCCGCTGAAGAGACCGCAGAGCCGACAGAGGAAGCATCTGAAGATACTGCAGAATAAAGGATAATAATATGGGAGAATTTCTCAGTGAAATAAACTGGAGTCCTTTGTGGATTTCTTTGAAAACCGGTATGGCAGCAACTATATTTGCTTTTTTTCTGGGAGTATTCTGTGCAAGGAAGATCATGAAACTGAAACCGGGAGCAAGGGCAGTGCTGGATGGGATTCTGACAATGCCTCTTGTTCTGCCGCCTACAGTAGCCGGATTCTGCCTGCTTTTGCTTTTTAGCCTGAAAAGGCCTTTCGGAAGTTTTCTGCTGGACAATTTTGACATTAAAGTAGTTCAGACATGGACCGGATGTGTGATCGCAGCTTCTGTGATCGCGTTTCCACTGATGTATCGAAATGCCAGGGCGGCCTTTGAGCAGGTGGATGTGAATCTGATCTATGCAGGAAGAACTCTGGGAATGAGTGAAAGTCGGATATTCTGGAAAGTAATTATGCCTGCAGCAGGACCTGGAATTGCTTCCGGTACCGTACTGGCTTTTGCCCGTGCCATTGGTGAATATGGTGCAACCTCCATGCTTGCCGGCAATATCCTTGGAAAGACAAGAACGGTTTCTGTTGCAATTGCATCGGAGACTGCAGCTGGAAATTATGATATGGCAGGTTTCTGGGTCGTAGTGATCATATTGATCTCATTTCTGGTGGTTGCAGCAATTAATATTGTTTCCGGAAGAGGAATGCAGACCAGAAGGTGGATATAATGGCGATTGAACTTGATATTCAGAAAAATTTTAAAGGTTTTTCCCTGGATGTAAGACTGAAGGGGCAGGATGGACCTATAGGGATCCTGGGCGCTTCCGGAAGCGGAAAGAGTATGACTCTTCGCAGTATTGCCGGAATTGAAACTCCGGATTCCGGAAGAATCATTATTAACGGGAAGACTGTTTTTGATTCTGAGGCAAAAATTAATTTAAAGCCTCAGGAGAGAAGAGTTGGATACCTGTTTCAGAATTATGCCCTTTTCCCAACTATGACTGTGGAAAAGAATATTGCCTGCGGGTATCGAGGGGAAAAAAGCGAGCTTTCACAGAAGGTTGCAGATTACATAAAAAGATATCATTTGGAGGGACTGGAAAAGCATTTTCCGTCGCAGCTTTCTGGCGGTCAGCAGCAGCGGGTGGCTCTCGCGCGTATGATGATCGGAGAGCCGGAGGTGATTCTTCTGGATGAACCTTTTTCTGCGCTGGATGGGTATCTGAAGGATATTTTGCAGCGTGATATGCAGAATTTTTTGAAAGATTACAAAGGCGATATGATCATGGTAACTCACAGTAGGGATGAGGCATATAAATTCTGCAGTCAGCTGACCCTGTTGAATAATGGAAAAGATATTCTTACTGGTGAGACCAGGGATATTTTCGAAAATCCTCAGTATCTGGAGGCTGCAAGGCTGACTGGATGTAAGAATTTTTCTGCAGTGCAGAAGATGGGCAGCCATGAGGTTTATGCATTGGATTGGGAGCTTATGCTTCGTTCAGAACAGGAAGTGACAGAGGATATTACCCATGTTGGAATCCGGGGACATTGGATGAGGCCGGCAACTAAGGCTGGTGAGAATACCATGGAAGTGCAGGTTGAGGAGTATATTGAAAATACTTTTGAGCATCAGTATCTGTTTCGTAATAAAGGGGCTGCAGAAAGCGGCACTTTGTGGTGGATGTGCCAGAAAAAGAATTTCCAGGAAACTGCAAAGGACAATATCCCAAAGTATCTGTATTTTCCACCAGAGCATGTGATGTTGTTGAAGAAATAAAACAAGGTGGTTCTGAATGAATAATAAAGGAATATGAGACAGCATGGAATGGTTTGCTGTTTCATATTCCTTATTTTGTATTGCGAAGTCTGCAGAAGACGGATAGTAGAAGAATGTCTTTATTTCAGATATGTTTTAGAGCTTTTTTTAAACAAGCTCTGATGCTGCGATAAAAAAACGCCGGAAACCTTGAATTACAAGATTTCTGACGCTTAAGAGCAGGGGATGAGAGAATCGAACTCCCACCAAAGGTTTTGGAGACCCCTATCATACCATTTGACCAATCCCCTATGTTTTGTTTCTGTTGCAATTATACATACAAAAGGAACAGTTGTCAAGGCAAAATTAATAAAATTTGCACGAAAACAATTATGAAACGGAGATGGAGGGATTTGAACCCTCGCACCGGTTACCCGGCCTACCGCATTTCGAGTGCGGACCCTTCAGCCACTTGGGTACATCTCCATGACATTCTCCATTATATCGGGGGATTGGATAAAGGTCAATCTTTTTTTTATTGACGTAAAAAGAATAGTGTAATAATATGAAAGGAAAGCAAAATACGAGGAGACCAGTTATGAGTGACAAAAAGACATCCATAGAGAATGCAGTAGAGCGTCTGACTGCCAATTACCGTAAGGAAGAGCTGTTCCTGACAAAGAGCGGAAGACATCTGCCAGTCCGTGCAGCAATTATTGATATTGTGAAAGAAATGAGATCAGTTATTTTTCCGGGATATTTCGATATTGATTCGGGAGCAGCTGTTTTTCCGGAACATTATACCGGATATCTGCTCAATGACCTGTTTGACCGTATGCAGGCGCAGATTGAGACGGCTTTTCTGTATGTTGGCGATGATATGACCAGTGCATGCGGCAAGGCAGCACAGATAACCTCCAGATTTTTTGAGCAGCTTCCGGAAGTGCAGGAGATGCTGCTGAAAGATGTGCAGGCTGGTTTTGATGGTGACCCGGCTGCGAAGAGTAAAGAGGAGATTATTTTCTCCTATCCGGGATTTCTGGCAATTTATGTGTATCGTCTGGCACACATCCTTTATCTGGAGGAGGTTCCGTTTATTCCAAGGATTATGACAGAGTATGCTCATGACCACACAGGAATAGATATTAACCCAGGTGCTACGATTGGGGAATATTTCTTTATTGACCATGGCACTGGCGTAGTAATCGGTGAAACGACTACTATTGGAAATAATGTGAAGCTGTATCAGGGAGTTACCCTTGGCGCTCTTTCTACAAGAAAAGGACAGCAGCTTTCTGGTGTGAAGCGTCATCCTACTATTGAAGATAATGTGACCATTTATTCCAATTCTTCTGTACTTGGTGGAGAAACTGTAATTGGGGAGAATACGATCATCGGCGGAAACACATTCATTACAGAATCAATTCCTGCAAACTCCAAGGTAAGTGCGAAGAGTCCGGAGCTGGTGATCAAGAAGCCGCGTACACATGTGGAAGCTTCCAATGTCTGGGACTGGGAAAATTAACGGAATAAAAAGAAAATGGCAGTCAACAGAACAGGCACGGTGGTATTTTAGAAAATATCATTTCTGGAAAAACAGAAAGTCGTAGTGTGAATCTGGTAACATGCATCGCTTTGAATATGGTGAACCGTGTAACTGTTGACTGCTCCAGAGCATGTTTGAAAAATCATTCCCCAATCTGCACGCCCCACTTTGCGGTATATTTCGCCCGAATTCAGTTGTCGTAGCCCGCTACGGCGCTTTCATCCGGGCAAAATCTCCCACAAATTGTGACGTACATCTTGCAGAAAGCTTTTTTGAAGCATGCTCTGGAAAACTCTCATGAAAAATATTTCTATCATAATTTTTTTAGTGTGAATGCGTTAACAGACAAGAATATTGCATGAATCTTAGGAACAAAAGAAAAAATTAAAAAATTTCAAAAAAGTTGTTGACAAACATTCCAACATCAGATATACTAATCTTCGTTGTGACGGACAAGCACAAATGTGCGGGTGTAGTTCAATGGTAGAACACCAGCCTTCCAAGCTGGATACGTGGGTTCGATTCCCATCACCCGCTTATGCGATAGTGGCGTAGTTGGTAACGCGCGACCTTGCCAAGGTCGAGACCGCGGGTTCGAGCCCCGTCTATCGCTCTTCTGACAAATGTCAGGTAAACACATCTGAATATGATGTGCGGGTGTAGTTCAATGGTAGAACACCAGCCTTCCAAGCTGGATACGTGGGTTCGATTCCCATCACCCGCTTGTGCGATAGTGGCGTAGTTGGTAACGCGCGACCTTGCCAAGGTCGAGACCGCGGGTTCGAGCCCCGTCTATCGCTCTTTAAAAGCCAGGAATTAAGTTCCTTGGCTCAGACTGTAGACAAAGCCCTGCTTTTGCAGGGTTTTGCTATTGTTGGAGCTGTTTTTCTGATATAATAAATATCAGAAGGGCGGTGTTTTTTTATGATGACCAAAAACGCAGATAAAAAAGAGAACAAATGATGATGTTTTCCATGAATGACATGGTACCTCAAAACCATATGCTGCGATTAATTGATAGG
>NZ_CAXUBQ010000050.1:0-8208 GCF_964249465.1 Ruminococcus sp. Marseille-P328
ACGTTGCGACGCGCGGCGGTGAATATACATTGTGAAATCGCGTCCGGGATAACGACCAACACATTAAATAGCAAAAAAAGTGGATTGACAAAGCCAAAAAAATGATATATTATATACCATATTTTTGAATAAGAATTTGTTTTGACAAAGGCGTCAAAGAGAAATGGATAGGTTAAGTGCCCCCTAATCCTCCTCTTTGACGCCTTTTTTACATATTAGAACACATTAAAAGCAATTGGAGGAGGAAATCGAAAGATGGCAGTAAAATACGTTTTTGTCACTGGCGGTGTTGTGTCAGGACTGGGAAAGGGAATCACAGCAGCTTCACTTGGGCGACTTTTAAAGGCAAGAGGTTTTCAGGTCACAATGCAGAAATTTGACCCTTACATCAACATTGATCCCGGAACCATGAACCCTATTCAGCATGGAGAAGTCTTCGTAACAGACGATGGAACTGAGACCGACCTGGATCTTGGCCATTATGAACGATTCATTGATGAAAGCCTGGATAAAAATTCCAATGTAACTACCGGAAAAATTTATTGGTCCGTTTTACAAAAAGAACGTCATGGAGACTTTGGAGGAGGAACCGTACAGGTAATCCCTCATATTACAAATGAAATCAAAAGCCGCTTCTATCGCGCAAAATCCCCGGATGAAAACAGGATTGCCATTATCGAAGTCGGCGGAACGGTAGGAGATATTGAAAGTCAGCCATTTCTGGAATCCATCAGACAGTTTCAGCATGATGTGGGACATGAAAATGCAATCCTTATTCATGTAACCTTGATTCCATACCTGAAAGCTTCAGGAGAAATGAAAACAAAACCAACCCAGGCCAGTGTCAAGGAGCTTCAGGCAATGGGAATCCAGCCGGATGTTCTGGTATGCAGAAGTGAATATCCGCTGACCGACGATCTGAGAGCCAAAATTGCCCTGTTCTGTAACGTGCCGGTAAGCCATGTACTTCAGAATCTGGATGTAGAGTATCTGTATGAAGCCCCACTTGCGATGGAACGTGAAAAACTGGCAGATGTGGTCATGCAGTCATTGGGACTTGAAAAAAGAAAACCAGACCTTACGGACTGGGAGGCTATGGTAGAAAATCTCCGCCATCCGGATAAAACTGTAAACATTGCTATGGTAGGAAAATATACCCAGCTTCATGATGCATACCTCAGTGTGGTGGAAGCTCTGAAACATGGCGGAATCGCATGCAAGGCGAAAGTAGAGATTACCTGGATTGATTCCGAAGAGTTAAACGAGAAGAACCTGGATCAGAGGCTTTACCAGGTAGATGGAATCCTGGTTCCAGGTGGTTTCGGCGGAAGAGGAACAGAAGGAATGATCCTGGCTGCCCAGTATGCCCGCGTGCATAAGATCCCATACCTTGGAATCTGTCTTGGAATGCAGATGGCAATCGTAGAATTTGCCCGTCATGTACTTGGTTATGAAGATGCAAACAGCATTGAACTTGCACCAGAAACTACCAATCCGGTAATTGCCCTTATGCCAGACCAGGAAGATGTGGAAGATCTTGGAGGAACCCTGCGCCTTGGAAGTTATCCATGTGTGCTTGCGGATGGTTCTTTATCCCTGGAACTTTTCGGACAGAAAGAAATTCAGGAACGTCACAGACATCGTTATGAAGTTAACAATGCATATCGCAAAGAACTGGCAGAAAAAGGCATGACCATAGCAGGAACTTCTCCTGATGGTCACATTGTGGAAATGATCGAGATTCCGGCAAACCCATTCTTTGTAGGAACCCAGGGACATCCGGAGTTCAAATCAAGACCGAACCATGCTCACCCGCTGTTCCGTGGATTTATCCAGGCAGCTGTAGATAAAGTAAACAAAGAGGAAACTCTTAATCAACAATAGAAAGGATGAGGAAAATGAAAGAAGTGATAAAGGAAAGGCAGGGACTTTACCGTCAGGAATTTGAACATGATAACTGCGGTATCGGTGCAGTTGTCAATATCAAAGGCAAAAAATCCCATGATACAGTTGCCAGCGCATTGCGGATTGTAGAGAATCTGGATCATCGTGCCGGAAAAGATGCAGAAGGCAAAACAGGTGATGGCGTTGGTATCCTCCTTCAGATTTCCCATAAATTTTTTAAGAAAGCATGTAAAAAAGAGGGAATCGAAATCGGCCAGGAAAGAGAATATGGTATTGGCCAGTTCTTTTTCCCACAGCATGAGATCAAACGTGCCCAGGCAAAAAAAATGTTTGAGATCATTGTGGAAAAAGAGGGACTGGAGTTCCTTGGCTGGAGAGAAGTTCCGGTAGTTCCGGAGGTTCTTGGACATAAGGCAAGAGAGTGCATGCCATGCATTATGCAGGCATTTATCAAAAAGCCGGATGATCTGGAAAAAGGCATCGCATTTGACCGTAAACTGTATATTGCCCGCCGTGAGTTTGAACAGAGTAATGATAACACTTACGTATGTTCTATGAGTAGCCGTACGATTGTTTATAAAGGTATGTTCCTGGTTGGACAGCTTCGTACATTTTTCTCTGATCTTCAAAGCCCTGATTATGAATCTGCGATTGCATTGGTACATTCCCGTTTCAGTACCAACACAAATCCAAGCTGGGAGAGAGCACATCCAAACCGTCTGATCGTGCACAATGGTGAGATCAACACCATCCGGGGAAACGCAGATAAGATGCTGGCAAGAGAGGAAAATATGGAGTCCCCATACTTAGAAGGGGAAATGCAGAAAATCCTTCCGGTAGTCAACCGAAATGGTTCCGATTCTGCAATGCTCGATAATACGCTGGAATTCCTTACCATGAGTGGCATGGATCTTCCTCTTGCAGTGATGATCACTATTCCGGAGCCATGGGCAAATAACGATACCATTTCCCAGGAAAAACGTGACTTCTATCAGTATTATGCCACTATGATGGAGCCATGGGATGGACCTGCATCTATTCTTTTCTCAGATGGAGATGTGATGGGTGCAGTGCTTGACCGTAACGGTCTTCGTCCGTCCAGATATTACGTGACATCCGATGGCTGCATGATCCTTTCTTCTGAGGTTGGAGTATTGCCGGTACCGGAAGAGAAGATCATATTAAAAGAGCGTCTTCATCCTGGAAAAATGCTTCTGGTAGATACGGTTCAGGGCAAGATCATCGATGATAACGAATTAAAAGAGATGTATGCAAAGAAACAGCCATACGGCGAATGGCTGGACAGCAATCTGGTACATTTAAAAGATATTAAGATTCCAAACGAAAGAATGGAAGAATATACAGAGGAACAGCGTTCCCGTCTTCAGAAGGCTTTCGGATACACTTATGAGCAGTATCGTACTTCTATCCGAAACATGGCGTTAAACGGTGCTGAGAGCATTGGCGCAATGGGTGTGGATACACCGTTGGCAGTATTTTCCAAACAGAACAGACCGCTTTTTGACTACTTCAAACAGCTTTTTGCACAGGTAACCAATCCGCCGATTGATGCGATCCGTGAGGAGATTGTCACCAGCACAAGCGTTTATGTTGGAAAAGACGGAAACCTTCTGGAGCAGATTCCGGAGAACTGCAAGGTATTAAAGATTAACAATCCGATCCTTACCAATACAGATATGCTGAAAATTAAGGAAATGCATCACGAAGGCTTTAAGGTGGCTGTTGTCTCCACTCTTTATTACAAGAGCACAAAGCTTGAGCGTGCTATTGACCGTCTGTTTGTAGAAGTTGATAAAGCATACAGGGATGGTGCCAACATTCTGGTGCTTTCCGACAGAGGCGTGGATGAAAACCATATGCCGATTCCGTCTCTGCTGGCTGTTTCTGCAGTACATCAGCACCTTGTAAAGACGAAAAAGAGTACTTCTCTTGCTATTATCCTGGAATCCGGCGAGCCGAGAGAGGTTCATCATTTTGCTACTCTTCTGGGCTATGGCGCAAGTGCAGTCAACCCGTATCTGGCATTGGAGACAATCCATGAACTGATCGATACTCATATGCTGGACAAGGACTATTATGCAGCTGTAGACGATTATAATCATGCAGTTATCAGCGGTATTGTTAAGATCGCTTCCAAGATGGGTATTTCTACAATCCAGTCTTATCAGGGTTCCCAGATTTTCGAGGCAATTGGTGTATCTCAGGATGTAATCGATAAATATTTCACAGGTACTGTAAGCCGTGTTGGAGGCATTACACTGGAAGATATTGAGGAGAATGTAGAAAAGCTTCATTCAGAAGCATTTGACCCGTTAGGACTTACCACAGACCTTACTCTGGATAGTGTGGGTGCCCACAAAATGAGAAGCCAGGGAGAAGAGCACCGTTACAATCCGGCAACCATTCATCTCCTTCAGCAGTCTACAAGAACAGGCAGCTATGAGATGTTCAAACAGTATACAGATCTTGTGGATAAGGAAAATCACGGCAATCTTCGTGCGCTTATGGACTTTAAGTATGCAGAAAATCCTATCCCTCTTGAAGAGGTGGAGAGTGTTGATGAAATCGTAAAGCATTTTAAGACTGGTGCCATGTCCTATGGTTCCATTTCTCAGGAAGCACATGAGACACTTGCTATTGCAATGAACCATCTTCATGGAAAATCAAATACTGGTGAGGGCGGTGAAAGCAATGAAAGACTGGATTCAGCAGGAACAAAAGATGACAGATGTTCTGCGATCAAACAGGTAGCCAGTGGTCGTTTCGGTGTTACCAGCCGTTATCTGGTATCTGCAAGAGAAATCCAGATCAAAATGGCACAGGGCGCAAAACCTGGTGAAGGTGGACATCTTCCGGCGAAGAAAGTTTATCCATGGGTTGCGAAAACCCGTCACTCCACACCTGGTGTTTCTCTGATCTCCCCGCCGCCGCATCACGATATCTATTCCATCGAGGACCTGGCAGAGCTGATTTATGACCTGAAAAATGCAAATAAATATGCAGATATTTCTGTAAAGCTGGTTTCTGAGGCTGGCGTTGGTACGGTTGCAGCCGGAGTTGCAAAGGCTGGTGCACAGGTAATCCTGATTTCCGGATATGATGGAGGTACTGGTGCAGCACCCAGAAGCTCCATTCACAATGCAGGACTTCCATGGGAGCTTGGACTTGCTGAAACCCATCAGACACTGCTTATGAACGGACTTCGTAACCGTGTCCGCATTGAGACAGACGGTAAACTGATGAGCGGTCGTGATGTTGCAATTGCAGCACTTCTTGGTGCAGAGGAATTCGGTTTTGCTACAGCACCTCTTGTAACTATGGGCTGTGTAATGATGAGAGTCTGCAATCTGGACACCTGCCCGGTTGGTGTAGCTACCCAGAATCCGGAGCTGAGAAAGAGATTCAAAGGCAAACCGGAATATGTTGAGAACTTTATGAAATTTATTGCCCAGGAGCTTCGCGAATATATGGCAAAACTGGGTGTGAGAAGCCTGAAAGAGATGGTAGGACGTACGGATCTCCTGGTTGCTACAGATGCAGTTGATGAGCCGCACAAAGGTAAAGTAGACCTTAGTGCAATCTTGAACAATCCATATGCAAAAGCTGGCAGCGAGGTAACCTTTGATCCGAAAGCAGAGTACAATTTCCAGCTGGAGAAGACTCTGGATGAGAAAGTTCTTGTGAAGAAATGCAGTCGCGCAATTCATGGCGGTGAGAAGACCAGATTTTCGGTAGAAGTAAAGAACACAGACCGTGCATTTGGAACAATCCTTGGTGCGGAGATTACCAGAAATAATAAAAACGGACTGCCGGAAGACACGGTAGAGATTGATTGTACAGGAGCCGGAGGACAGAGCTTTGGTGCCTTTATCCCGAAGGGTCTTACTCTGAAGCTTACCGGCGACTGCAACGACTACTTTGGAAAGGGTCTTTCCGGTGGCAAGCTGATCCTGAAGACTCCGGAAAATGCCGGTTACAAAGCAGAAGATAACATTATTGTCGGCAACGTTGCTCTTTATGGTGCAACTAGTGGAACTGCCTTTATTAACGGTATGGCAGGTGAGCGTTTTGCAGTTCGTAACTCTGGTGCCAATGCAGTTGTGGAAGGTGTGGGAGAGCACGGCTGTGAGTACATGACCGGTGGTCGTGTAGTAGTTCTTGGAAGAACCGGCAAAAACTTTGCAGCAGGTATGAGCGGCGGTATCGCTTATGTTCTGGATGTGGAAAATGTTCTTTATAAGAACTTAAATAAAGCGATGATTTCTATTGAAAAAGTAGACAATAAATATGACAAAAAAGAACTGAAAAATCTGATCGAAGCACATGTAGCTGCAACGGGATCGGAGCTTGGACAGAAGGTTCTGGATCAGTTTGACATGTATCTGCCTCACTTCAAAAAACTCATTCCAAATGAGTACAAGAAGATGATCACATTAAGTGCAAAGCTTGAGGAAAAAGGTCTGAACAGTGAGCAGGCGCAGATGGAAGCATTCTACGAAAGCATAGGAGTTAAGCATTAAGGAGGCAGAAGATCGTGGGAAAACCGACTGGATTTTTAGAATATAACAGAGAGACGGCAAAGGTTCTGCCGCCAAAAGTAAGAATTGCCAATTTCAAGGAGTTCCGTACTCCTCTTAATAAAGAGAAACAAAAACTTCAGGGAGCACGCTGCATGGCTTGCGGCGTTCCCTTCTGCCAGGCAGGCATGATGATCGGCGGCATGGCTTCCGGATGTCCGCTTCACAACCTGGTGCCGGAGACAAATGATCTGGTATTTACCGGAAACTGGAAACAGGCGTTTCTTCGTCTGAACAAGACACACAGCTTCCCGGAATTTACCTCCCGTGTGTGCCCTGCACTTTGCGAGGCAGCCTGTACCTGCAACTTAAATGGAGAGCCTGTTTCCACTAAGGAAAATGAACGTGCCATCATTGAGACTGCATATGCAGAAGGCTGGGTTGTTCCACAGCCTCCGAAGGTTCGTACAGGAAAGACCATAGCAGTTATCGGAAGCGGTCCTTCCGGACTTGCAGCAGCACAGCAGTTAAACAGAAGAGGTCACAATGTAACTGTATTCGAAAGAAGTGACCGGATCGGCGGACTTCTTCGTTACGGCATTCCAAATATGAAGCTGGAGAAATCTGTGATCGACAGAAGACTGAAGCTGATGGAAGCTGAGGGTGTGAAATTTGTGACAAATACAAATGTTGGAGTGGATATTACAGCAGAGGAACTTTTGAAGAAATATGACCGTGTAATCCTTTGTTGTGGAGCTTCCAATCCCCGTGATATTAAAGTGCCGGGAAGAGATGCAAAGGGAATTTATTTTGCAGTAGACTTCTTGAAAAAAGTCACCAAAACTCTTCTGGACAGCGATTTTACCAAAGCTCCTTATGAAGAGGCAAAAGGCAAACATGTGCTGGTAATTGGCGGTGGTGATACCGGAAATGACTGTGTGGGTACTTCCGTACGTCTCGGCGCCAAATCTGTAACACAGCTAGAAATGATGCCAATGCCGCCAACAGAGCGTGCTGCTTCCAATCCATGGCCGGAATGGCCAAAGGTCTTAAAAACAGACTATGGCCAGGAAGAAGCAATTGCAGTGTTTGGACATGACCCCCGGGTTTACCAGACAACCGTTACTGAATTTATCAAAGATAAAAACGGAAATGTCTGCCAGGCCCGGATCGTAAAGCTGAAAAGCGAGAAAGATGCCAAAACAGGCCGTATGATGATGGTTCCGGTAGAGGGGACGGAAGAAGTGATCCCTGCAGACCTGGTACTGATCGCAGCTGGTTTCCTTGGAAGCCAGAAATATGTGACTGATGCATTTAAGGTTGCAACAACTGCAAGAACCAACGTTGAGACAAAACCGGAAGCCTATGAGACCAGCGTACCGCGGGTTTTCACAGCAGGAGATATGCACAGAGGCCAGTCTCTGGTAGTATGGGCAATCCGTGAAGGAAGAGAAGCCGCAAAGGCAGTGGATGAATCCCTGATGGGATATTCTTATCTGTAAGTTGGCAAAAAAATGCTTTGTGGAATAATACCTGCTGAATCGCTGTCGGGAAAATAAAAAAGAGAGTATATAAAAAGTATGGTCGGGGGCAAACTAAATTTGCTCCCGATTTTCCGTTCTGATACAAAATAATTATTTTGTACATCATTTTATACAACGCTGATATGGTAAAGTGGTAAAAAATAAGTGTCAAGCGTTTTTGAAAATGTCCTAAAATAATTGAAGTATTAGCCCCGGCTTTTTGCTGGGGCTTGTTATATTGA
>NZ_CAXUBQ010000051.1:0-5936 GCF_964249465.1 Ruminococcus sp. Marseille-P328
ATGTGTTTCACTGTTTAGTTATCAAGGTTGTTTGTCTGTCATCTCTTTGCGACAGCTTGTTTACTTTATCATATCTTTCAGATCTTGTCAAGCACTTTTTTCAAAAGTTTTTAAGACCTTCAAGAAGCTGTATAAAGTTGTTTGTTTCTGTCGTTCTGTTCAAGCGACTTGGTTACTTTATCATAAGTTCAGTCATTTGTCAACAGTTAATTTGAATTTTCTGAAAATTATTTTATTTTTCAGCATTTCAGAAGCAATTCCTTGCGACAGCTTGTTTACTATACCACTATCGCAAGGAATCGTCAAGCACTTTTTACAAAAAAGTTTATATTTTTTTGTGCAGATTGTTTTCCAGCATATGTTGATGCAAATACTTTTCCCTGGTAGCTAAACCACCTCTGATATGTCTCTCTGATTTATTCACCTCCAACACAGCCCTGGCCTGCCTTGCAAGTGCTGGATTTAAGCTTGCAAGTCTGGTCGTCACGTCCTTATGTACTGTGGACTTTGATATCCCAAACCTTTTTGCAGTCTGCCTTACAGTTGCCCTAGTTTCGATAATATAATTTCCAATCTCTACTGCCCGCTCTTCAATATACTCTTTCAAAAAAACGCCTCCGCCGACGCTGTTTTTACAGTGTATGCAGAGGCGCTATATTTATATGTAAGAAAACGTTCCGTAATATTTTGCAGTTAAATAATTTCCATATTCTTCGTACATATTATAAAGTACATTATATTTTCTCAAAAAAATGATACTCATACAAATTAGTCAGCTTCTTTCCTGTAAGCGCTGCGTAAGCCCTCAGTAAAGAAGAGCCGCATCCTGCTGCGCCTACATAAAGTCCCGGGTAGCTTACAACTCTGGTGGGGATGGTTCTCCACCAGCTGTCGTACCAGGTTCGGCTGCCTCACTGGCAAAATCCAGATATTTCCGGATTCCAGTGCGACGATATACAATATCCAGAAAAACAATAAATCCGCCATCTGCAGTAATATCCTCCTGCTCGCTCCAGAACAGCCCGCGTTCATCTCGAGAAGCTGCCTCCATAAGAACATCCGCTGTGCGCAGTACGAAATCGCGATATTCCTGCTTCCTTGTCACCTGATAAAGATCCTCCAGGAAATAGGCTTCTCCTACCGGTCCGTTATAAGCTCCTGCCGCCCATCCCGGCACAGGAATGATTCCTTTCACCTCCGAATGTAAGGTATGCTCATACCATTCCGGACCAACCTGAGTAGCAATAATATGCGCAGCCGCTTCTTCTGCTTCTTTCAGCCATCTCTCATCACTAGTGGCTTCATAAAGACGGATCAGGAAAATTCCGATTCCAGCAGAACCATCATACATACTTTTTGACGTAAACATAGGAACATCTTCACGATATCCGTCCTGTCCTTCCGGAAGCGCTTTCCAGATCCTTCCATGTTCTGTCTTCACCGCCAGCGTGTCAATCCAATTCGCTGTCTCTATCGTCGCCTGAAGGTAATCTTCTGCAGTATTTTTATGAAAAATTCTTGGATCTATCCTCTTATTCATCTGATGGCCCGCCACTTCTGCACTCTGGCATAAAACTTTCAGCTCTTCACTGCCATTTTTCCCGCTTTTGAAAGTGGTTTTTCCTTTCGTTGATGTTGGTGTAAAATATACTTTAGTTTTCATAGTATGTCAATAGGTTTTGTCAATATAATTTACCATCACGCCTCAACAAAGGCTTTCTTCTGTTCTTCCGGCATTTTGTATATCGAATCCCTATTTTTAACCTTTCGCCCTTAAGCAAAATTATCAATATATTTTCCGTTTTCAAAAATTTTAACAATCCCTACAGAGTACCATGAATCATCATATTTTTATATGGAATAAGCTCCTAAAATCTGCTATTATAGAAAACGTTGAATGTACAAATTTATTTTAAACGACAGAGGTGTTAGACATGAGTTGGTATAACGAGGCAGTTTTTTATCACATTTATCCATTGGGTTTGGCTGGGGCGCCGAAGCAGAATGAGTATGGGGAGCCTGTGCATAGGCTGAATACGCTTCTTCCGTGGATCGATCATATTAAAGAAATCGGGTGCACCGCTTTATATATAGGTCCTTTATTTGAAAGTGTGGGACATGGTTATGAGACTACTGATTACAGGAAGCTTGACTCCCGTCTGGGTGACAACGAGGATCTGAAGAATTTCGTTGCAACCTGCCATGAAAAAGGGATCAAGGTTATCTTCGATGGCGTATTCAACCACACCGGACGTGACTTTTTCGCATTTAAAGATATTCAGGAGAAGCGACAGAATTCACCTTATGTAAACTGGTACTGTAATGTGAACTTCTCTGGAAATACCGAATACAACGATGGTTTTTCCTATGAAAACTGGGGCGGATATAATCTTCTGGTAAAATTAAACCAGCGCAATCCTGATGTGCAGAACTACATCTGCGATGTGATCCGTTTCTGGGTTTCTGAATTTGATGTGGATGGTATCCGTCTTGACGCTGCGGACGTTCTGGACTTTGATTTTATGAAACAGTTGCGCCGCACCGCTGAGGAAGTGAAACCGGATTTTTGGCTGATGGGCGAAGTTATCCACGGCGATTACAGCCGCTGGGTAAATGGCAGCACCCTTCACAGTGTTACAAATTATGCACTTCACAAGGCTCTTTACAGCGGACACAATGACCATAACTATTTTGAGATCGCGCACACTGTAAAATATCTGCAGAACATGGGCGACCTTGATCTTTATAATTTCGTGGACAACCATGATGTAGAACGAATTTACACCAAACTTTCCAATAAGGCGCATTTTGCTCCAGTTCATGTGCTTCTCTACACCCTTCCGGGAGTTCCAAGTATTTATTATGGTTCTGAATTTGGAATTGAGGGACGTAAGGAAAGAACCTCAGATGACAGCTTAAGACCAGCCTTAAATCTTGCTGATTATGCTGACGCAGTGGAGAAAAATCCTTGCACAGCTCTTATTGCTGCCCTTGGAAAAGTCCGCCAGAATACACCGGCTCTTAATTATGGAAGCTATGCAGAGCTTATGCTCACCAACCGCCAGTATGCTTTTGCCCGTGACCTGGATGGGGTGCGTGTGATCATCACTGTAAATAATGATGACAATGCCGCTTCTATGGATCTGGCTGCTGGAAATGCAGCTGAGTATGTAGGTACTCTGACCGGTGAAAAAGTTTCTGTAGAAAATGGACGCATTCATGTAACCGTTGCCGGAAACAGCGGCAATATCTGGGTTCCGGCTGGGGATATGCCAGAGTATAAGCCGGTAGAGATGAATGCAAAGACACCGGAAACTACTAATACAACAGTTAAGGCTGACAACGCAGACCAGACAAAAGAGGAAGCTGCTGCCACTGTCGCAGAGCAAAATACAACTCCGATCTCTCAGGCACTGAAAAATGCTGCGAATACGGACAGCATAAAGGAAACGGTTGCGACTACTGTAGGTAACTCTGATTGCACCACAAATGCTTCTGAAAAAGCAGCTGATGGTACAACATCTAATACTACTACCGCATCCGAACCAGCCTCCGAAAAATCTCAGATAACCGTAGACTGGTCCAAGTCCCCAGAGGACATGACCGTAGAAGAGCTTCAAGCCGGAATCCTTGCGAAAATGGCAAACAATGGTCCGGTAACCGACCAGATGAAGAAAACCGTTTATGACAATATCTGGCATGATTCCCTGGTGAACTGGCTGAAGAGCTTCCGCTGATTTGCGGCAGCCACCAGGATCTTATGCCTGCATAAATACAAAACGCCAGAATGAAATTCGCTTTACCGCATGATAAAGCTTTTCATTCTGGCGTTTTTCATTTCTTAGTCTCTAAACCATAAAATCCTATTTTTAACGGTAGCCTTTCAAATATTCCTTCTGTTCAGACGTAATCCGATAGCTTTCCACTGCCTTCTGGATAGTCTTTTTATGTACCCAGTCCGACAGTCTGTGCTGCTCAATATAAGGTACTGCAGCATCCCATTGCTTGGCCAGAGCGGTGGCAAAATACCAGGCAATCATCATGTTTACATAATATTCCTGTGATTGTACGCCAGCTGCCATTTCAAGATACTCCGGGGAAAAATCCTCGTCCAGAAAAAGGCGCATAAGCATGCCGATCCCGTAGCGAATAGTGTAGGTTTCAGTGGAGGCGATCCACTTCCGGACCTCTTCTAATACTGCTTTTTTGTTCTTACGGAAACACTTTGGCTCTGGGAAATCACAGGTGGCCCAGTTGTCGATATAGGGCAGGAATCGCTGTACTTCTTCCATACATTTCGGATAGTCCTTTATCCCAGTGATCAGCATCATATGAAGGTTATTTTCCTCATAAAACTGGTGAGGAAGCTGCTGCAAAAAGTCCTCTAATTCCGGAGTACCGGCGAATACTTTTGCAAAATTCCGAAGCACAGGAGTACGGATTCCAATAATCTTTTCCTTGGCTGTTTCGGGCATTAATTTGCTGTGGAAATCCCGATATTTTATATCCTGTAATTCGAATAACTGCTTCTGCAATTCCGTTAATTCTGCCATACACACTCCCTGTTTTTCAATCTATAACAGACATTTCACTCTAATTTTCAACGAAATTTGGGTTTTCAACTGTCGTCCTTTTAGTTTACATAATGTTTTGCATAATGCTTTTGGCTTACCAAAAACACTCATAGTTGATGTCTATTTGAGCCAATTCTATTCTGCTTTCTCTGCTGCCTCCAGGCTTGCCATCAAAAGCTCATAGAAGTCATCTTCCCCCTCCAGCTTCGGGGAGTTTTCTCCGCCGCCATTGGTACTGCGGCGCATGGTAGCATAGAAGTCTTCTCCGGCAGATACCAGGTCCATTTCATACAATTCATAGCCAAGTTCCCTGCATAATCTGCAAAAAACAGTGAGAGGATCCTTTTCCAAACGGGTGGCCAAAAGCTTTTTTCGAAGTTCACCATCTTTCAGCGCATCACCTTGCAGACGGTCCAGAATTTCCAATGTTGTCATATGCGGTACCTCCTTTTTTTGCAGCTGTGCTCACAGAAGGCTGTTGTGAACTCTACTCACCACTCAAAAGCATTCTTATCAGACATGCTGGCATTCCTGTTCCAGCTTCAGCTGTGTTATTTTCATATATTTTAATACCTCAGCTATCTGTGCGCAACTGTTAATTTCAGGATTCATCTGCAATCCAGCAGGTTTTCTAGAGCGTGTTTGAAAAAGGCTTTCTGCAAGATGTGCGTCACAATTTGTGGGAATGATTTTTCAAACACGCTCTAATACCAGCTAGTCATACTGCATTGTGATATTCCTCCACATAACTCTGCTTCTGATCTGTCATTACCAACATCACTTCATCCATAGCCGGGCCGATATACTGGATCTTATCTGGAGGAGCGGCGATAATAAGCTGTAATGGAAGGCGTCTCAGGAATTCCAAAACGCCGCCGATTCTTTCATCATCCATGTTATTAAAGGCCTCATCAAAGAGCACCAGTCCAGCTGCCTCGCCACCAATATTATTGCTGTAAAGCTGCACAAAAGAGGCTGCCACTGTCACATAAAACGGGGTCTGTGTCTCACCACCGCTCTTCTCTTCACATACCTTGGAATAGTAAGAATAGGTGCCGTCATTATGAATGATCTTAATGTCATAATCCATGTAAGTACGGTAATCCGTAAACTCGTCAAGAGCCTGTGCACTGTTATCTCCACTTACCGAAAGCTGTTCAAACAGCTCCTCGATTACATCTTTATGAGCCTCATGGAAGATTCCCGAAAATAGGGATTCGCCTTGTGTCACATTGAAATCATCCATGATCATTTCATAATAATTGCGGTATTTTTTACTTGGCATAGTCGAGTAGACTAAGACCTCTCAATCTTAGCCCCTCACAGATCCGTACGTGCGGCTTTCCCGCATACGGCTCCTCG
>NZ_CAXUBQ010000052.1:0-4979 GCF_964249465.1 Ruminococcus sp. Marseille-P328
TGGTTGGCTAAACCTTGGATAAACCGGAATCCCACCGGCTTGACTACACACCCTTAGCTGGGCGCACAACTGGAATTCATAGCGTTCACTGCTAAAATCAATGCCCTTTAACGCCTTGTTCAGTTCCTTAAATTCCCCCTGGGCAAGCTTCATATTCTCCTGTAATTTCGCCAGAAACTGCTCATGAAATTCTGTTTCTGCCGCTTTATGGGCAGACTGTACTTTCTCCTCATAATCAAGAAGTTCAGAGTTTTTCAAACGTTCATACACCGCCTCAAATTCAGGAAAACCTTCCAGACTGGCAGCTGCACCAAAATCATGCTCGTTCTTATACTCCACCATGGCATTTATCATATTGTCTTTGGCAATCTGACATCTCTCACTGTTATATTTTCTCTTATTAGAAGGCAGTTTATAAAAATATTCACTTTGAAACTGCTCAATTGATCCTACTCCCAGAGCCTCCTTATATTCCCGATTCCAGCTATTTAAACATTCTCCCGCATCTGCTACAAGAGCGGTTACCTCACTCTTTCCGGTAATCTGTTTTTCCAGAAGTGTCTGTTTTCTGGCAATCAAATCCTGGATTCGGGCACGCATTCCACCGATTTTTTCCGTGTCGGAGCTGATGGTGTAATCCAATCCCCTAAGCATTTTTTCCAGCTCATCCAGCTGCAGCTGCTTCTGGATCAGGGTGGAATTTTCTTTCAGTTTTCGTATATTTTCCTCACATTTATCAATGGATTTATTTAACATACGAAGAGTAGCGATCACATCCAGACGGTACTTAATATCCACGTCACTTTCTGTAGAAAGAAGTCCCAGAATCTCTTTTGTGTCAGACAGCTTTTTCTCCTGATTTTCCATTGTTTCACTAAGCTTCTGAAATTCTTCTTCAGCCTGTGCCAGCTGTACGGTAAAAGCATTTTTGCCGATAAACGGCACACGAAATACCTCTGGTTTGATGGCACTTGCCACACAGTTCTGATATCTCATACAGCCCTTTGTGATAGAAACAGAATACTTTTTCAGGTCTTCGTAACGCTCGCACATCTGTACTTTTCCAAGGAGCATGTTGCTGTACTGACGGGCATATTTGTTCTGGGATGTGACTACTTCTGCCAGAGTTCCAGCAGGCGCAGTGTCGTATTTTTCCAGATCTTTCGTGTTGATCAGACCTACTCCATAAACCTTTTTCTCTCTTCGAAGACGGTCATAAATACCAAGTGCAATATCGAAGTTCTCCGGTTCTACAAGCACATAAAAACGCTGCGTATTCAGATACCCCTCTACTGCGTTTCGCCATTCCTCATCCTTAATTTCCAGCATTTCGCAGAGCACTCCAGGCTGGATTTCTCTTCCAATACCCGCAAATTCTTCCTGTACAGACTCCACAAGAAGCTCTACTCCAGATGGATAAGTCAGCTTTTTGCGTTTCAGTTTATTGATCTTTTTGCTTAATTTCTCCCATTCTGTCTGGTTCTGATTCAGCCGGATCTTCAGCTGCGCCTGCTCTTCCTGCAGTTCTCCATAGCGCATCTGTTTGAAATGGATCACATCATCTGTAAGGCTCTTTATTTCTGTTACATTGATATCACCATCCAGAGTTTGAAGTTTTTTCCGGTATTCACGGATACAGGAAGCGAAATCTGCGCCAGTTCCATTTTCTGCATTTGCAGACTGACTCATTTCGGTAGAAACTGCTGCAGAATATCTGGAAGTGTTCCCTGCCTCTATAGTCCGTAACAAACTCTCGCAGTCCCTGGCCGCCTGAGCCACGCTCTTCTTCAATTCCGTCTCCTCATTCATAGCTTCCTGTCTCTTATCCCGAAGCCTTTTCAGCTCTTTTTTCTCCTCTTCCAAAGCTACAAATTCCTGGTTATGGCGCAGTTCTACACGGATATTTGTGGCAATTTCCTGCTTTTCAGAGCGCTCTTTCTGAAGCATTTCCAGCTGGGCTTTCGCCTGGGAAAGACGGATTTCTTCATTCTTTCTGGCAGTTTCCAGACTGGAAAGCTGTCCTTCCACAAGCTCCAGCTCACTACGTTTCAGGAAATACTCGTACATCCTGTCCTTTTCAATACGCTCCTGTACACGCTGGTACAATTCCTGTATTTTTTTCAGTTTTTTCATGCGTTTTTTCACGTTATCAAGGGTACGTTCCATATCCTGATAAGTACGCACATTCTCCCGAAGTACATCAATATTGACTTCTTTTTCATCCAGCACGTAAGAGTAAACAAAGTCCTTAATATCGTCGATGGGCTTAAATGCAAGCGCTTTTGGAATCAGACGGAAGAACTTATCTTCAATCCTTCCAAGTCTTGCTGTGACCATTCTACGGGCTTCTACATTGGTCTTGCACCACTGGCGGATATCAATGTTGGAACCACGGAATTCTGCAATGGATTTCACCTGGTTTCCGTACAGGAAAAGATCATCTGAGATCCTGGTATTCTCCATCAGATACCGCACTGTGGTCTCCTGGCCCTCAGAAGCAGAGTCCACAACAGCACCGATAATGAAATATTTATCCTTGCTTTCCTCATAAAATTCCAGGGCAACATGAGCGCTGATCTCGCCGGTACGCTCATAAGGCTGGTTTTCTTTTCCTGTTTTACAGCGGATATATCCGGTAAGCCTTCGCTTGCCATTCTCGTGGGCCGCCTTGTTAAAATAGCCGGTGGAACAGATGATCACAAACTGGATCGCGTCCAAAAGAGTGGATTTTCCAGCGCCGTTTTCACCAGATAAAAGAGTGGAATCTCCAAACTCTATGGTACAGTTATTAAACCTGTGCCAGTTAATCAGCTTCATCCTCGTCAGTTTCTTCATCGCTTTCGTTTCTTCCCTTTCTGTATGTCTCCAGTTTCTCATATGCTGCCTTAATGTCTTCTGCACGTACCACCATCAGAATGGAGTCGTAAATCAGAACACGAGATTCTTCATCTCCCATATCCTTATCCAGAAGCTCCACGATCTGATATCTTCGGAATAGGCTCAGGGCATTTCGCATGGTGGTTTTGTCGATTAATCTGTCACGGATATTAAGACTCACAAACTTATCCTGAATGTCTCCAAGGTTCACGATTACTTCCTCTATTGCGGAAAGCTCACGCTTCTTTTCATCGTAAAGAATTCGCAGGATCAGAAGTACAATGGAATCATAAAGCTTCAGATTCATCCGGTTATACCCTCTCGGACTGGTCAGCTGAATCACTCCATATTCCTCGTTTATCTCAAGGCGATAGCCAAGAACGCCCAGATATTCTTTAAATTCTTTCCTGTATTTCAGCACAAAATAATAATCTGCTTTGGTATTCTGGTTTCCTTTGCACAAAAAGCAGGTTCCCAGAAGACGGTTGCAAACCCTGCTGAAATTATCCTTTTCTTTTTGCAGCATTCCTTCCAGATATTCCATTTTCTCTCCTCCGTATCCGAAAATCTTTGAAACGGTAGCCGTTTACTTCCCGTTCTTCCAGAGTTTCTATTACATATCCCATATTTTTGCGCTGACCATAAAGGCGCACATAGATCAGTTTGATAAAATCCTCTTCATTATTAAGAGGAAGCTGGCTTGCTTCCAGCTCATCCTTTTCCGCCAGATAACGGTTTACGTAGTTCTGAATTTTCTCTACACTGATCACTTTCCGGATCTTTTCTGCCATCTTTCTCATTTTCTCACGGCGAAGCTCTTCGTCTGGTTCCTCATTCTCCAGACTGGAGGGGATGAATTCCTTTTTCCCTTCTACTGCCAGATACAGAGAACTTTGTTCCAGAATAGAACACTGGTAAATACGCACCAGATCATCCAGAAAATCAATGCGGTAGATTCCCCCAAGATCCATATTTTCCCGGTTGATTTCTTCATTAATTCCCATGAGTATTTCTTTCAGCTGCCCCCGCACATCTTCATTTCCTGCCAGGAGAAATTTGGCACGGTTGATGGCAGCTCGCTGGTACTGGGTATTTTTCTGGTTGATTTCCTGAAGAATCTCGTCCATATTGCGGAAAGCCTCAATAATTTCGTGAAGATAACGGTAGGTCAGTTCCCGCCCCTCTTCCTCGGAAACCTCCCGGATAGCTGCAATCTCTGCAGATGCCTTTTCCAGAAATTCCTCATTGTGGCTTCTTTTCTCCAGGCACTGCATAATTTCCGGACGAAACTTGGAAACATTGTCAGAAGTCAACAGGCGGTGGTAGGCTTTGTCTACAATATTGGTAATGTAGTCGTTAAACAGTGCATCCATAATCTGGGCAACCGTGCTGTGTCTGGTAAGGTCATCAATGTAGTGTTTGATGTTGGAATTGAGGTTTTTCAGACCAGTGATCAGGTAGTCGGTGTTTTCCCAGATCTGCATGAGCACGATACCCGGCTTATCCATGGTGCCTTTTACCAGACTGTAAATGGTATAAATGTACCCCTGGTATTCAATTTGTTTCCCATCTGCGATATCCAGGAGTGTTTTGATTATTTTCACAGCGTATTCCTTGAAGTTTACACGCTGTACGTAGCTTTTGTCTGTTTCCACTTCGATCCAGCCGTAGTATTCCAGGCGGCGCAAAATGCCGTTAGCCCGGCTTCGGCTGTCATCAGCCTGGAATTCTTCTTCCACCAGCTGGGCCGCATTTTCCTGCCCAAAATAAAATTCCAGCTCGTCTACCAGCACTTCTCTTTCCACACCAAAGGAGAGCTGGTGTTCCATAATGGCAAAAAGGCGGCTGATACATTCCCAGTACACAATTCGGTTTGGCGAAGATAGCGGAACAAAAAAATTGTTGGGGATTATGTGAAACATAGGGTATCCTTTCTTCAAACGTAAAACAAGGGACAAACTGCTTTGTCCCTGAAATCTTTCTTTATTTTAGCATAGCCGGTTTTATTGTACAAGGTTTTCTAAGTTGCTATTTAGTTGATTAAAAGTTCTTTAATGCGGACGCATTTGGACAATGTGTATTACTCACTCGCCGGCGCAACG
>NZ_CAXUBQ010000053.1:0-3292 GCF_964249465.1 Ruminococcus sp. Marseille-P328
ACCTGGATTCCGTTCCTGTCGGTAAACAGGGAACGGTTCCGTGTCATCCGGGCAGAGAGCGATCTTACAAACGTACCCGAAGGCATGTTCCTCGTCGTTTCAACCTCCATGCTCGGCAAACTGCAAAGAGGGCTGGTGCGCTACGTGAAACAAACTTCCCGGAAACTGTGTCTTGTTTTCGACGAGTCGGACGAAATCACGAATCCGACTTCACAGCGCACAAGAAACATCCTGTGCATATTCAGAAGGCTCAAGTATAAGATTCTTGACACCGGAACGACCACGCGCAACAACATAGCGGAACTGTACAGCCAGTTCGAGCTGCTTTACAACAATTCGGTGAACATGGTGTGCTGGAGCCCGCAGGTCTATCACGAAAATGTAGATACTAATTGAAAAGTGCGCCAATATTCCAGTTGAAAATTGCGCCACCATAGGATAAGTATAATGACCTTTGTATAATCCAAATGCAAAGGTAAAATGAAGACTATGGTAGAAAGACAATCAATAATACACATGTATAGGGTATGCGGTTATAGCAAACGGCGTATCTCTCGTGAACTTCATGTCAGCCGTCATACCGTTGACAATATTCTTTCAGAGTACGAATCAGCCATCCGCACGGACAATCCGGAAGAGGCTTTGAGTGATTTGCTTACCATCCAGCCCAGGTATGACAGTTCCAGACGCCGTCCTCGCCGGCTCACCCAGGAGATTAAGGATAAGATAGGATTTTGCCTGAAGAAGAATGCCGTTAAGATAGCTACCGGACTTCGCAAACAGCGCATGTTGAAAAAGGATATCCACCAGTTTCTGTTATCTCAAGGATACACCATCAGTTACGCCACAGTATGCAGTTATATAAAAAATATAGAGTCATGCAAAGAGAAGAAAAAGAGCGAAGCCTTTATCCGGTTGTTCTATGAGCCTGGATGCATTGCCGAGTTTGACTGGGGTGAAGTTCTTCTTTTTATTGACGGTGTCAAAACCAAGTTTTATCTGGCCGTATTCACTTTCGGGCATAGCAATGGCAGATACGCCTATCTTTTCAGGCATCAGAATACGCTTGCCTTCATGGAATCCCACCGTAACTTTTTCAGGGATATACATGGTGTCCCAGCCATGATGGTCTATGACAATATGCGTGTAGCCGTCAAGAGCTTTGTCGGTGGTGATAAGAAACCTACAGAAGCTTTGATGAAGATGTCCGGTTTCTATTGTTTTGAGTACCGTTTCTGTAATGTACGGGCCGGATGGGAGAAAGGACATGTGGAGCGCAGCGTGGAATATGTCAGAAGGAAAGCTTTCTGCCTGACAGACCATTTTGGTGATATACATTCTGCCCAGGAGCATTTAAACCGGGTATGTATGCAGGTCAACAACGAGCAAGGCAGTCTTTCAACAGCGGAGAAAACATCACGTCTGGAAGCTGACCTGTCATCGCTGAAGCCTTTTCCCGGTAATCTGGGCTGTTTTGAGGTCTATGAGTACATTGTGGATAAATGGTCAACTATCAGCATGAAAAATGTTCATTATTCCGTACCTGATTCTCTTGTGGGAGAAAAAGTACATGTCAAGGTTTATAGTGAAAAAATCGTCATCCTGTACGGGAAGGAGAAAGTGGCCTCTCATCAACGCAGTTATTGCGGTGGAGACTGGTGCATCAAGCTGGAGCACTATTTGCGTACACTTTCCCGTAAACCGGGGGCATTGCCCCACTCTGTGGTTTGGCAAAGAGCACCGGAAAAACTGAGAAGGCTGTATGACATCCATTTCAAGGAAGACAACAGGACGTTTGTTCTGTTGCTGGACTATGCCCGAAAAAATGGATTTTCCGGAACGGACATTGTCGCGGCATGCAAGGAGCTGACCGGACGTGGTGTCAGAAAGATATCTCCGGACCAGGTAAAGGCCATGCTGCATGGTAGCGTACAGGGAGAAACAGAAGAAACCATGGAACCGCCTGTTCTCCCGGCACAACAGGAGAATATAGAAAGAGAAGCTGTGGATATGCTTGAAGGCATCACGGCGCTCATGACAGGATACAATGAAGTGCATGATATAATACCAACCATTTAAGTTTATAATATATGAAATCAGAAAAAGAAACCATTTATGACTATGCTGCAGAACTGAAGCTTCTGTCCTTTAAAGAGGAACTGGAATGCACCCTTTCATTGGCAGCTGAAGAAAACTGGAACCATCTGCAGTTCTTGACGGAATTGCTTGGAAAGGAAAGCGCCAGGAGAAGGGAGTGTAGAAGAAGATCAAGGATAAGATCTGCGGGATTTCCACAAATGAAGTATCTGCATGAGCTTGTTATGGAAGACATGCCCAAAGAGGCACAGGTAATATTACCTGAATTGGAAACACTGGACTTCATCAGACAGGGAAGAAACCTGGTCCTGTATGGAAATCCGGGAACGGGAAAGACGCATATTGCTACGGCTTTAGGAATAAAGGCCTGCCAACAGGACTTTACCGTATTGTTTACTTCAGTGCCGGTCCTGCTTACCCAGATAAGGGAGGCTAAATCAGCAAAGACACTGAGGACGCTACAATTAAGGTTTGAAAAATACGATCTGGTCATCTGTGATGAGTTCGGATATGTCAGTTGTGACAAGGAAGGAGGAGAACTGCTTTTTAACCACCTGTCGTTAAGAGCCGGGAAAAAGGCTACAATCATTACTACTAATTTGGCTTTTAACAGATGGAATGAAATCATAAAGGACAAGGTGCTTGTGGCGGCAATGGTTGACAGGCTTACACATAAAGCTTATCTGGTTAATATGACCGGACTGTCTTATAGGCTTAAGGAAACACAAAAAATGAGACAAGATAAATGAATATTTTAAACTTATAGTAATTTTGTAACCAGTTATGGATGGAGCTCTTTTCAATTAGAATACGGCGCACTTTTCAATTAGTATCTACAGCGGATGCTTGCATTATGATAAATTTTCAGGCACGGATTACATGGTTCCGGTTTATGAAAACCGTAAATTCCATGTAATCCGTGCCTGAAAAAATATTGAAATCATTTTCATACCCTCATCGAAGAATGCCAGCGACAAGGGAATAATTCACTATAATCCCAGTTTTGCAGAAATCTCCAGCATCCTCTTGATCGGTTTCACCGCTTTCTCTGCTATTTCCGCATCCACCTTGATTTCCGGAGATTCGTCTTTCAGGCAATTATAAAGCTTTTCCAATGTGTTTAACCGCATAAAGTTACACTCATTGCAGGCACAGGTACTGTCGTTGGGCGGTGCCGGAATAAACTTCGTCTGCG
>NZ_CAXUBQ010000054.1:0-3277 GCF_964249465.1 Ruminococcus sp. Marseille-P328
CTCCAGTAGTTTTTCTATTGCCTCCTGTCTTGTTATTCGTTCCCTGTTGGCTTTTAATGCAACATATTCCTGTGCCATAACAACAACTCTCTGTGGTTCCGGCATTTTTCCTTTCTCTTTAAGTGCTGCTTTTCTCTGGACTTTTAACTGTTTCTTTTCATTTTTGCGAATGTAATACCTGACTGCTTCTTCCTTGGAACACTGATTGTCTTTTATATAATTGTAAATATCAGCTCTTTTAATTCCATATTGCCTGCATGTTGCGGATACCGATTCAATAGAATAATTGTCATCAAAAAATTTTTTCTCCTTACAGGGTGATCTAAGAGAAAGAAATCCAGTGCATCTTGTAACGAGCTATTCAGCGAAACGCTTTTTTGTCTGACCTTGTTTGGCTCCAGATTAAATTCACGACAGCACTCTGTAAACATTGCATATTCTTTTTCTCTATAGAAAAACGGGGACGGATTACTATATTTTCTTTCTTCCGCTTTTTTTATGCAATGGGTCAATGCAACAGCCTTAGATTTTCCAGTTTCCGCTATATATTTTCGTACTGTCGATACTGGTATACCCATTTTTTCACAACATTTTGCAAAGGAAGGATAAGTTTTTCCCCTATACTTGAATTTTATCTTTTGGGCATGCTTGATTGCTTTTTCTAATGCTTCTTGAATAGTATCACCGTAATCATATTGATAATGACGTACATTGTCCTTTTCCAACCCATAAAACTCACAGCAATTATCCAGGTTCTTCCACTTTCGATTACGAAAAACAAATTGGCTCTTTTCACGTATTTCTTTGAAATGATCAAGTGCCTTTCTGAATGTACACTTCTGAATGCGTCTATACCCTAAAACAGAGCCATACTCAAAACCAAGCTTCTCACAACAATTTCTTTTGCTTAAATATAAGATGCCATCATATTCAAAATAAAACCTTTCGAAATATTTGGATCTCCGCCTCGGTTTATGCATAATATCATCTTCCTTTCACCATATGGAATTGGTACAGCACAGGATTCCCCCTTTCGTATAGAAAATTTGGATATTGGCATTTTGAAATAACAAAAAGCGCCCCAAAATCAAAAATTCCTTGATTTTGGGTGCTCTATTCACGCATACATTATTTTTAATCTCAAACAAAATCGAGATAAGAATTACTGCAGTACCTGCTGCCAAATGCTATTTTTATTATATCATCCTGCAATTTTGTGTCAATTCCATCACAGTCTCAAATGTGTAGTATTTAGTTATCATAAAAATTTAATGAATCTTTTTTTTCGCGTAATACCTTATTCCGAACGCCATCAGCATTCTCCAGACCGTAGATTGATACCTCATATGCAGTCCGCTTCTGAGTTTCATTCCATGCAATTTTTTTATGTATTCTCTGCTCTATATTCTACCCCAGATAAGCAAATTACAGTTCACCGTCAGAGAGGCCGCATAGAATAACCATTTCACCATTCCTTATTAAAAATATCCTCACGGTTCCTTTTTATAATTTCCTCACAAATATCAATTGAAATCTTGCTTTGCAAAAATCTCTTTCCTTTTGTGACCGTAACTACAGGCTCACCCGCAAAAAATGTATCGTCTTTTCGAATTGTAGATACCTTTATATCGTAGTAGATATTCCCTGTCTTTTTGGAAAGCGTTCTTCCACGCAGCGTACAGTAATCTCCTGGTTCACAACTGCACTTCATTGGATCATACTTCAGGCTCCATTCCTGCTTCTCGTAGTTATAAGACATATCCATCTTACAGCTCCGATTTTTATGTTCTTCTTTAAATTTTTGAAACAATTCTTCCTTTTTCCGGTTTGCCTGTTCTTTCAGATATTCTGCACTTTTTTCATAACAATAATCCGATACCATGTGGCAGGCACAGAAATCATCTCCCCTTAATAATGGATGATTCTGTTCACTTTTTTTCTTATGCCACAGGCATCGGAGTACAACATTATCATTTTCAAAGCAAAACGTCTCATCCATATAGCCTATGTCATTTATACAATTTTCCCATTTTATGTATAAGCCACAGCCAGACATAAACGCTTTCTTTTCAAGATAATCTTCGTTATATATAAAAACACCATACAAATTTTCAAGCGGTGACTTTCCTAACCTTACACTTCCGATTCGAACATAAGACCGCGAAATCCTGGTTCAGGATCATCTTCTTTTTTATATACTGTAATTTTCCTGGTATATCTGCTATGTAATACAGCTTATCCGTCAAAAAATCTTCTTCTGGAGTTGCTGTCGCGTCTGCTATCACGACTGTACGATATTTGTTGCCTTTGTTTTAGTCCTTCTGTAATCATTTCAAGATTCATGAGTTTATGACTCCTTTCTTTTTTTATGATTACAGAATAACAAAGTGTAGCATTTTTGCTTGTATTATGCCGAGATAAATTTAAAGAAATCCCATATTTACGCAGATAATCAGCGTTAACTCGTCATAACGTTTATCTCGTCATAAGGTGGTCCACTTTCGGTTGTATGTTCTAATGTTTATCTTGATAAGTTAGATAAAGAACTGGAGCAAAGAGGACTTCGTTTCACAAGGTATGCCGATGATGTGCTGATATTCACCAAAAGTGAGATGGCAGCCAATCGAGTAATGAAATCCATTTGTAGCTGGTTAGAAAGAAAGCTATTCCTGAAAGTAAATGCTACGAAAACGAAAGTGGTAAGACCGACAAGAAGTAAATATCTTGGATTTACATTCCTAAAGAATGGTTCGGAATGGAAAGTCAGACCGACCAATGAAAAGAAAAAGAAGTTGAAAAAGAAGCTAAGCGAATATCTGAAAAGAGGAAAAGCGGTAGCAAGACCACTTGCAGTTACAATTAAAAGAGTAAACGAGATTGTACGAGGGTGGATAAATTATTTCAGAATAGGAATGATGAAGCTGTTTATAGAAGAACTTGGGGAATGGCTGAGACACAAAATGCGAGTGATTGTAATGAAACAGTGGAAAAAGCCAAAAACCATCTATAGAAATTTAAGTTATCTAAACTGGAAAAATAAGACTGGATGTAATCAGGAAGAAATTTTTAAAGTTGCGAACTCAAGACTTGGATGGTACAGAAGATGTGGAATGAGCGTAGTAAATTTCATTATCAGTAAAGATTTACTTGAAAATAGGATAAAAGACGGAGCTAATTTGCTCAATCCCTTATCCTACTACGGGAGCATCCCAAAGTTTGTGTAAACCTCCAAACTGATGTAAGATAAAATTACTCAGTTTGGAGGTTATTTTTATGG
>NZ_CAXUBQ010000055.1:0-3173 GCF_964249465.1 Ruminococcus sp. Marseille-P328
TTGGCTAAACCTTGGATAAACCGGAATCCCACCGGCTTGACTACACACCCTTAGCTGGGCGCACAACTGGAATTTGTCTTACAACAATTTATATATGCATAAAAAGCAATATATTTATGAAAACACCCTAAATCCAAAATTTACTCAATTCATTTTTTCCTTACATAAAATGTTCTCGTATATTTCACTTCCTCACCAAGTGTTTCCCCTATCAAAACTTCAAAATCATTGATATCAAATTCTGGAAAGAATGTATCTCCATCTTCAATATTTAAATCTACTTCTGTGATATACATTTTATCTACTATTTGCAAAGCTTCCTTAAATAGTCCATATCCACCAGATATGTATACATCTCGTCCTTTAGCCAATAATAATGCATCTTCTAATGATTTAACTGAAACTAAATTATCTCCTTGATACTCTGTTGTGGTGGAAACAACAATATTCATTCTATTAGGCAACGGATGACCGATTTCTTCATAAGACTTTCGCCCCATAATAACCACATTACCCGTTGTTAACTCTCTAAATTGCTTTTGTTCTCCCTTTATTTTCCATGGTATATTACCATTCTTGCCTATAACATTATTCTTTGACCTCGCAACAATCAAACCTATCATCTATTTCATCCTCCATAATATGATGTCGTACCTGTGATTCCATCAAGTGCACCACATCTTAACAAACTCAAAATTATCTCGAACTAACCAGCTCGACAAATTCCTTTTTTGTCTTCATCTGCATTATATCATATTGTTATAAGCATTGCCATTTCTTTTCTGCTTTTGAAAAGTTACTTATCAGCCTATGTTTTGTAAAGGGTGATATTCAGCATTTCTCACGCAACAAGCCCTTGACAAACCATAGACTAATAAGTTTTAAGGTAATCAAGCAGAAATGAAATAGTCTGCTGTTTCACGGCAACAAAAAAGAGATACCAACACACTTATGTAGTATCTCTTAGTCTAGTAGCAATATTCTTTTGTTTGCAAGCAGGTAAACATGGGCTGTTTCTTAATATCTTTTTGTTTGGGAAACACCATTTTCCCACTTATTCACCGCCGGAGTGGTTACTCCCAGACGGTTTGCCATTTCTTCCTGCGTGTAACCTAATTCTTTTCTATATTTTTTAATCACATTTCCAATATTCATCATATTTTTCTCCTAAGTCAAGCGGATATTCCAGGTCCGCTTCGCTACTTGCTCATAACCGAATGCTGCTTCGCAGCTTATTCGGTTAAAATTCCAAAAGCTTTTGTGATTAAAGCATAGCAGAATTGACAGATGAGCACAATTGAATTGTTGTTAAATACATTTCATATTTTTTAACTGTTAGGAAAGTTAAAAATTCAATTACAAATTTTATCAGAAAAGGCAGGTAAATAACTTTTCTCGACCCTCTTTTTAAGCTTTGCAATATACTTATTACGAACATCTTTCCCATATTTTGCATATCCTAACAGCAGAAGTCAAAAAGGAGTCTCTGTATGAAGAATAAAAAATGGATCTCACTGGCAGCAGCTGTGATTCTTGCAGTAACTGCACTGCCAGCCACAGTCTTTGCTGCAAAGGATGGAGAATCAAAAGAGGAGCTTACAAAGGTTACCTTAAACGAAGTGGCACATTCAATTTTCTATGCACCGCAATATGTGGCGATTGAAGAAGGGTATTTCGCAGAGGAAGGGCTGGATCTGACACTTGTCACAGGATTTGGTGCGGATAAGACTATGACTGCTGTCATTTCCGGAGAAGCTGATATTGGATTTATGGGGGCCGAGGCATCTATCTATGCCTATCAGGAAGGTGCCACTGATCCGGTTGTGAATTTCGCACAGCTCACCCAGAGGGCTGGAAACTTCCTTGTGGCAAGGGAAGAAATGCCGGATTTCTCATGGGATGATCTGAGAGATACGAGAGTTCTTGGCGGTCGTAAGGGTGGCGTACATATATCCATGTAAATTATGAGACGATTGTGGTTTTGTGCAACTGGGTGGATGGGATGAATAGTGCGAAGAATGTATAAAAGAAAAAGGGGAGGGGCCTTAAGCACCCTCTCCCGATTGCAGGCTTCACAAGTTTCTGCAATCTGATCACTGATGAATACTATATTCTACTAAAACGCAATAAAAATATAGAAAATTATTAAGCTACCTGTGGATAGTCAATAACTGCGATTTCCTGCATTAATTTTTTCGCCATATCAACAATTAATTCAAGGCGTTCAGCAACTTCGTCTGTATAGTATTTTTCGCCACACTGATCACATTCAAGGCATGGAACATTTTTGATTACGATAATACAATTTTTATAATTTACGACGTGCGTTGTTGTGCTATTGACAGTTGTACTATTCTTACAATACATACACATATCCATCACCTCTTTCTTCGAGTTTTCAAATCATTTTCAAATTTCTTTGTGTCTGGGTAATATGCGGTTATGATATATATATTTATATTATCACATCCGGCGACAATATGCAAAATCCGGCCATTTACATTATATCCAAAAATCAGACAACTGGGATTTGGATAGTCATCAGGATAATCTTCTATAATTTCTCCGGTTGCAATTCCATTTTTTACATCAGCACGACTGATATCTCTTTCCTGCATCCGTTGCAGACAATGCTGTGTCCAGAGTATTTTTGACTCTGAACATAATTTCTGATATATATCTAAATTCATTCGCTCCCTCCTTAATTTTTGCTGTAATGTATATGTATTATACAACAATTTTATTGCTGATAGCGCCTCAAAAATATTTACAAGTCAGGTAAAAAGAGGTCAGTTAAGCCATTCAGGTCGTGAACGATAAAATTATTTTAAAGTGGACAGACACAAAAACTGTCCACTTTTTATATGATAATGATAGAAAATTTAACAAAAAGGATGTGATAGCCTTGCGTAAACCAACGTATTATCTCTGGCGCAGCGACTTCTCCTCGCAGGAAAAATTTGAAGCTGAATGTAAGAAATATACGGATAGTGGTTTCCGGGTTGTCACATTTCTGGATGGGAACTCGGATGCCGATATTCACAATGGTATCAAAGCAATGGTTAGAAATCACTGGGATGATATATCATGATTTCAACAGTCGAGTAGACTAAGACCTCTCAATCTTAGCCCCTCACAGATCCGTACGTGCGGCTTTCCCGCATACGGCTCCT
>NZ_CAXUBQ010000056.1:0-2283 GCF_964249465.1 Ruminococcus sp. Marseille-P328
GTCCAGTTTGGGAAGTGTTTCCTCCAGGCTGGTAACCTCTTTGTAAAAAGAATGGTTAGGCTTTAAGGTCTCTTCAATTACGTAATCCGGGATTTTAAGCTCTTCCGGGGAGATGAAGTAAAACTCATTTTCTGGATGACGTACCAGACTGTTTACAAGGGAGTGTACGGTTCTTCCAAATTTCAAGTCACCGCAAAAACCAACTGTCAGGTGATCCAGATGACCTTTTCTCTGGCGGATGGTCATAAGGTCGATTAATGTCTGGGTAGGATGATTATGTCCGCCATCCCCGGCATTGATTACCGGCACTGTGGCATACATGGAAGCGCGAAGGGGAGCGCCTTCCTTGGGATGCCGCATTGCAATGATATCTGCATAGCAGCTTACCACCCGGGCAGTATCGGCTACCGTTTCTCCTTTTGTGGCACTGGACTGTTCAGCACCTGCAAAGCCAAGGGATTTTCCGCCAAGGCTTAACATGGCAGATTCAAAGGAAAGACGGGTTCTGGTACTTGGTTCGTAAAAAAGAGTGGCAATCTTTTTCCCATCTGCCACATGGCTGTACACTTCTGGACTTTCTGCAATGCGGTCAGCCAGATCCAGAACTTTTGTAGTTTCTTCAAGGGTAAAATCAAGTGGATCGATCAAATGTCTCATAACCAGGCTCCTTTTGTTAAAAACTGATCCCGTCTGGCTCCGACGGAAATAAACTGGATTTCATGGTTCAGAAGCTGCTCCAGGATACGAATGTAAGCTTTTGCATTCTCCGGAAGCTCTTCATAGGTCCGGCAGCCCGAAATATCGCATTTCCATCCTGGAAGCATTTCTACTACAGAGGTATAACTATCCAGTTCATCCATAGGATCAAAATCGGTTACTATAACACCGTCACGTTTATAGCCTGTGATCACAGGAATCTCTTTCATGGAACTTAAGACATCCATTTTTGTCAACGCGATCTTATCTGCATTCTGGCATTTTAACCCATAGCGGCTGGCTACGGCATCAAAGGGACCTATCCTTCTGGGACGACCGGTGGCAGCACCATATTCACCGCCAGCTTTCCGCAACGCTTCTTCCCAGTCATCGGACATGGCATGTTCTGCCACAAAAGGACCTGCGCCAACACAGGTGGAATACGCTTTTAAAACGCCAATTACGTGATCCAGGGATTTTCCAGGGATTCCGGCACCAATGGGACCATAGGCAGAAATGGTAGAGGAACTTGAGGTATAGGGGAAAATACCGTAATCAATGTCCCTCATGGCTCCAAGCTGGGCTTCCAGTACCACCTTTTTGCCCTCTGACACTGCCTGTTCCAGATATTCCCCGGTGTCTGCAATATAGGGACCAAACAGTTCAGCCTGTTCCTCACACCAGGTAAGGAGTGCAGGGTAGGACATTGGCTCCTGATGATAACAGCCTGCAAGCTCCAGGTTCTTTGCCTCCAGCATGGTTTTTAATCTGGCTTTTACGGAATCCTCTTTTAAATGAAGGAGATCTCCCAGGCGAAGTGTTTTTTTACGGTACTTGTCACTGTATGCATAGGCGATTCCACGGCGGGTAGAGCCAAAGGCACTTCCTGTCTTTGCAAGTCTGTTTTCTTCTAACTCATCCTGCACCTTATGCCATGGCATGGAGACTGTAGCACGTTTTGAAAGTTTCAGATGATCCGGTGTTACCCGGATTCCTTTTTTCTCTATTTCATGGATCTCCTGGGAAAGATGTTCCAGGTCAACCACCATTCCGTCCCCGAGGACGCACACCACACCTGGATGTAAAATACCAGAGGGGAGAAGATTTAAAACGAATTTGCCCTGGGTGGTTACCACTGTGTGACCTGCATTGTTTCCGCCCTGGTAGCGGACAACCACATCTGCCTGCTCTGCAAGAAGATCGATCACACGTCCTTTTCCTTCATCGCCCCAGTTAATACCGGTTACTGCTGTAAGCATTTGTTCCTCCTTTGAAAACTGGTCGGGCTGCTGTTTTCCTATTACAATAAACCGCTTTTTGCCCTACAACAGCGTTCTTTTTTGTTCGAGTACATAATACGCTTGACGTAGTAATAAGTAAAAGATATAATTGATATGGCTGAAATAAATATATGACATGTCAAAAAAGAAAAAATATTATGGACGTTAATTTCGAGTATTATAAGATCTTTTATTATGTGGCAAAATACCACAACTTTACCAAGGCGGCCCAGGCGTTAAACAACAGCCAGCCTAATATTACCCGGGCCATGAATTGTCTGGAACAACAGCTGAATACCACTTTATT
>NZ_CAXUBQ010000057.1:0-1869 GCF_964249465.1 Ruminococcus sp. Marseille-P328
TGTGCGCCCAGCTAAGGGTGTGTAGTCAAGCCGGTGGGATTCCGGTTTATCCAAGGTTTAGCCAACCAGATAATAGCGAGTCTTGGGATGATGCCGGTAACGGCATCTGACAAGCGTAGACAGCAAGAAAGCAGGGTTGAATAGTGATTGAGCTTCGAAACGTTAACTTCAGTCGGTCGACGTCTTAACTGGTGCGGAAGACAATATCATGTAATGCGATATGGCGAGTATTATGTGGCACTGCGGAGTCAGAGAACCAATCATGTTTTACATTGTGAATACACATCAACTGGGGAGAACCTGCCATTTCTCGAAGAAGAGTATGAAGTTGCAACTGAAAACGGAGGATTTCAAATGAATGGTAGGTGGTCGGACAATCCCATAGTACTGTAGAAATCGGGCAATGCCGATGGAGGGAAGGGGATTGCATAGTAAAGGTCTTACTGAGGACACATTATCCGTACTCAGGGACGGAGGAAATAATGGAAACGAAATTAGTAAGAATAGCTGAGATATCGGCAACATCAAAACATCCTATATTTACATCAGTGTACCACTTGATAAATGAAGATATGCTAAAGCAATGCCATAAGGAATTAGATGGGAACAAAGCAGTCGGAATTGACAAGGTAACTAAGGATGAGTATGGGAAGAACCTTGATAGAAATATCAAGGAACTGGTACAGAGGTTGAAAAACAAATCCTTTAAGCCACTTCCGTCACTGAGGGTATATATACCTAAAGGAAATGGAAAGAAACGACCATTAGGGATTGCTTCCTATGAAGATAAGATTGTACAAATGGCAGTGAAGAAAATACTGGGAGCTATTTATGAACCGAGATTCCTAAACTGCATGTATGGATTCAGACCGAATAGGGGGTGTCACGAAGCAATAAAAGAAGTATACCAACGGATAAGCTATGGAAAAATCAGCTATATCGTAGATGCCGATATCAAAGGTTTCTTTGACCATATCGACCATGATTGGATGATGAAGTTCCTTGAATGGAATATACAGGATAGGAACTTATTGTGGCTAATACGTAAATACCTTAAAGCAGGAATAATGGAGCAAGGAAAATTCGAGCCAACAGAGGAAGGTTCGGCACAAGGCTCAGTAATGAGTCCGATGCTTGCAAATATATACATGCATCATGTGCTGACGCTGTGGTTTAAGCTGGTGGTGCAAAGGAAAATGCAGGGAGAGTGTTTTCTCGTCAACTTTGCGGATGATTTTGTTGCAGGATTTCAATATAAGTCAGAAGCTGAAAGATACTATAGAGAGTTAAAGGAACGAATGGAAAAGTTTGGACTGGAGCTGGAAAGTAGTAAAAGCAGACTGATTGAATTTGGGAGATTTGCAGAGCAGAATCGTAGAGCAAGAGGAGAATGTAAGCCTGAAACATTTGATTTTCTGGGATTTACCTTCTACTGTAGCAAAACTCGAAAGGGAGGTTTCGTACCAAAGGTACAGACTTCAAGAAAGAAGTTTGAGCAAAAGGTTAGAGCATACAAGAACTGGATTTACGATAATCGAAATCGACCAATGCGAGAAATAATTAAAGAGTTGAACGTAAAACTAATTGGACACTATCGGTATTATGGTGTTACATGGAATTTTCGGAAGATAACAACATTCCTGCACAGAGTACAACAGTTTCTATTCAAAGCCATGAATCGGAGAGGTTGTAGACGGGCATACACATGGAATGGATTTGTGGAAATGCTTAAGTATTACCCGTTAGCAAAACCTAAAACGTACTATTGTTTATATTGAAGCGAATGTTACTACGAGGAGCCGTATGCGGGAAAGCCGCACGTACGGATCTGTGAGGGGCTAAGATTGAGAGGTCTTAGTCTACTCGACT
>NZ_CAXUBQ010000058.1:0-1612 GCF_964249465.1 Ruminococcus sp. Marseille-P328
TGCAAAGATAGGGAGAAAGAGGGGGTCAATGTAAAAACCTGAGGGGTAAATTTATAAATTGTTATCTTTGTCTCCAAATTCATAGCTTATGGAATTAAACGGTTATCGCCTTCTTCTTCCTGAAGGCACTTTAGACTACTTTGATCTTGTTGATGTGAAGGAAAGCGTAAATGAAGTTGTGATCTACCTTGAGGAGAAAAATATCGTTCCTGAGAAGTATACAGATCAGGATACTGAGAGTAAAGGCTTTTATGATCCTGTTATTGTTCAGGATTTTCCTCTTCGTGGCAAGAAGGTCTTCCTTAATATTCGTCGTCGTCGCTGGCTCTTAAAGAAGCATAATGAGTATATCTCCCGTAACTGGCGTATGGTGGCTGAAGGTACTCGTATGACGCAGGATTTTGCGTCTTTTTTAAAAGAACTATATTGATAGCTATCCGATCAGTTGCAAGCTCTTAGGTGTTTTATATGGAGTTGACGGGGATTTATTGGAGCGTCAATACCGTAACCATCTAAGTGGTTATCTCCATTGGGACCAACTTGTTCATGCAGAGGATTGGCTACTATTCGAAAAGAATATCGGTGCTTATATCTGTATTGATGAGGTAGCCCTCTCGCGTGGGGAACTCTATACTGTACTGACCAATAAAGAAGCTCACGGTGGTAAAGGCAGTATGATTGCCATCATTAAAGGTACGGACGTTCATACGGTCACTTCTGTCCTGCTTAAGCTCTCCCGTCGCCGCCGTTACCAAGTGCGCGAGATAACCTTGGATATGGCTCCTAACATGGAGCAGATTGCACGCATCTGCTTTCCTGCGGCCAAACGTGTTACCGATCGCTTTCACGTACAGAAGTTAGCTTATGAAGCTGTGCAGGAGATGCGTGTAAAAGCTCGCTGGGCGGCTTTGGATGAAGAGTCCACTCAGATTGCTTATGCAAAGGCCTGTGGAAAGATGTATCATGCACCTGTTTTCGCTAATGGAGATACAAGAAAGCAGTTGTTAGCGAGAAGTATTTATCTGCTTTACAAGAAGGAATCCTTATGGACTCAGTCTCAAAGAATACGGGCTGAAATTCTTTTCAAGGAATATCCCGATATAAAGAAAGGATATTATCTGTCTATGCGGTTAGGCTTAATCTATCATCAGTGTAAGTTTAAGGATATTGCTTTGACAAGGCTGGCAAGGTGGTATGATGAAGTAGATAAATCAGGGTTCCTCACCTTTGGAAGGGTCGCACGTTCTATACAAACACATTATCTGGATATAATCAATTTCTTTGAAAGGAGGGCAACCAATGCCGCAGCAGAGTCATTCAATGCTAAAATCAAAGCATTTAGAGCACAGTTCAGAGGAGTAAGAGATAGAGCTTTTTTCTTATATAGACTTGCTAAATTATATGCTTAAATATAAAATCCCTCAGATTGTTACGTTGATCCGAAAGAGGTAACCCCAGACAGAAATACCTATTATTTTTATTTATTGCAGATTTAGCGGAACAAAAACGGAACAAAAAAGGCTTAACTTATTGTAAGTCAAGCCTTGTGTGTCGGAATGAGGCGACTCGAACGCCCGACCCCTACGTCCCGAACGTAGTGCGCTACCAACTG
>NZ_CAXUBQ010000059.1:0-1556 GCF_964249465.1 Ruminococcus sp. Marseille-P328
TCAAACAAAACCTCATCAGGCATGGCAAAAATACAAATAAAATCCGAGAAGCTCACTCCTTTTGGAGGAATATTTTCAATCATGGAGCAATTTGACTCCACATTGTCATCTGTAATCGACTCGACACTCGGTCTAAGGTGTAGCTCGTTCGGTTATCAGTACAGTGAAATCGTCCGTTCCCTCATGAGTATCTACTTCTGTGGTGGCTCATGCATTGAGGATGTCACTACTCATTTGATGAACCATCTCTCGCTCCATCCGACACTTCGTACTTGTAGTTCTGATACTATCCTCAGAGCGATAAAGGAACTGACGCAAGGAAACATCTCATACACATCAGATACGGGTAAGAACTACGATTTCAACACGGCTGACACACTCAATACCTTACTGCTCAATTGTATGTTTGCATCCGGCCAACTGAAAGAGGGCGAGATGTATGATGTTGATTTCGACCATCAGTTCATAGAGACTGAGAAGTATGATGCAAAGCCTACATACAAGAAGTTCCTTGGTTATCGCCCTGGCGTGGCGGTTATTGACGACTTGATTGTTGGCATTGAGAATAGCGATGGTAACACCAACGTTCGTTTTCATCAGAAGGACACGCTGAAGAGATTCTTTGAGAGATTTGAGCAGAACGGACTTACAATCAATCGTTTCAGAGCTGATTGTGGATCATGTTCCGAGGAAATCGTGGAGGAAATAGAGAAACACAGCAAATCCTTCTATATCCGCGCAAACCGCTGCAGTTCGCTCTACAATGACATCTTTGCTCTTAGAGGCTGGAAGACTGAGGAAATCAATGGCATTGAGTTCGAATTGAACTCTATTCTTGTTGAGAAGTGGAAGGGTAAAGCATACCGACTTGTGATTCAAAGACAGAAACGGATGGACGGTGTGCTGGATCTTTGGGAAGGAGAATACACATACCGTTGTATCCTGACTAACGACTATGAATCTTCCACAAGAGAAATTGTCGAGTTCTATAACCTTCGTGGAGGAAAGGAACGTATCTTCGATGATATGAACAATGGTTTCGGGTGGGACAGATTGCCCAAATCCTTCATGGCAGAGAACACTGTGTTCCTTCTTCTTACGGCACTTATCCGTAATTTCTACAAGGCCATTATCCACAGACTTGACGTAAAGAGGTTCGGACTCAATGCAACAAGTCGCATAAAAGCGTTTGTCTTCAGGTTTGTCTCTGTACCAGCCAAGTGGATCAGAACATCAAGGCGGTATGTGCTGAATATCTATACCTGTAATAATGCTTACGCAGATATTTTTCAGACTGATTTTGGATAACGCCTACAACTTATGGGTATGATACTGCGTATTGCCTCAAGTCGCATAGTGGGGCAAGGGGATATTGTGGGCAGAAGTGGGTATTTCAGCCTCAATTTATCTGCTAATTCAGTGATGAGAGGACGTTTAGACGCAAGAAGGACGCTGAAGAGCTTAGTTGCGGATTTGAGGTCAAACAAAACCTCATCAGGCATGGCAAAAATACAAATAAAATCCGAGAAGCTCACTCCTTTTGGAGGAATATTTTC
>NZ_CAXUBQ010000060.1:0-1482 GCF_964249465.1 Ruminococcus sp. Marseille-P328
GGGAGCATCCCAAAGTTTGTGTAAACCTCCAAACTGATGTAAGATAAAATTACTCAGTTTGGAGGTTATTTTTATGGCAAGAAGAAAAGACAGTCCACAAAAAGCAGCAATGAGAGAAATGATGCGTGATTATCTGAAGAATAATGATATCAGCATCAAAGATGGCACCGATGTAAACAGTATCATGCGTGACATGATGTCTGTTCTTCTGGAAGGTGCTTTGGATGAGGAACTGGATGAAGAATTAGGATATTCCAAGTATGATTATCGTAACAAAGAAACAGACAACAGCAGAAACGGTCATTCCAGCAAAACTATGCACACAAGCTATGGAGATATGGATGTAGCTATTCCAAGAGATCGTAACGGTGAGTATGAGCCTCAGCTAATCAAAAAATATCAGAATACTGTGACTCAGGACATGGAAGAAAAAATCCTTTCCATGTATGCAAAGGGAATGACTACCGGAGATATCGAATCTCACATGCGGGAACTGTATGATATTGATATTTCTGACAGTACCATCAGCCGGATTACGGATAAAATCCTTCCAATTGTAAAAGAATGGCAGGAACGTCCGTTGGAAGAAGTGTACGCTGTCGTATTTATGGATGCTATCCACTATCATGTCCGAAGTGAAGGACGCATTGTAAAACGTGCAGTCTACATTGCTCTTGGCATCGATATGAACGGAAAAAAGGACGTTCTTGGTATGTATGTTGGAGAAAACGAAAGCGCCAAGTTCTGGCTCTCCATCATGAATGGACTAAAGAACCGCGGAGTTGAAGATATCCTGATAGCATGTGTGGATGGACTAAATGGATTTCCACAGGCAATTGAAGCTGTTTATCCAAAAACAGAAATCCAGCAGTGTATTATTCATCAGATCCGTAATTCAACGAAGTTTGTTTCCTACAAAGACATCAAAAAGCTGATGGCTGATCTGAAGCTTGTATATGCGGCTCCAACGGAAGAAACAGCTTTAAATGAGTTAGAATTGTTCAAAGATAAATGGGATTCCAAGTACCCGAAAATCTATAAATCCTGGCATGATAACTGGGCAACCCTGTCCACATATTTCAAATATCCGGAGGCAGTAAGACGTCTAATTTACACCACAAATGCCATTGAAGGATTCAATCGTCAGCTCCGTAAAGTGACCAAAAGCAAGACCGTTTTTCCGTCAGATGACAGCCTTTTGAAAATGCTGTATCTGGCAACTATGGATATCACGAAAAAATGGACCGGACACAGGCAGGACTGGGGGCAGATCCACTCCCAGCTTGAAATCTATTTTGAAGAGCGTCTGATCGGACGCAATCTGTAAAACCATCTTGTTTTGGGCAGGTCTTATTGACATGCCCAAAAACTCCTGTATAATGCAGATATGGGCAGAACCTAGAAAATCAGCTCTGCCCATTTGTAACTATTCACAAATCTTATATCAGTTTTTAACGTTTACACAAAACTTGAAACGGTCTC
>NZ_CAXUBQ010000061.1:0-1477 GCF_964249465.1 Ruminococcus sp. Marseille-P328
GGGGCCGCCGCTCGAGAACAACCCCGAGATTCCCCCGTCATCGAGAGATGAGGGCCTTCGTCTCCTGCATGGCCTAGAGACCAATCTCGCGACCTCTCTCCAAACGCCTCAGGAGGCTTGACTCCCTTGAGTCCACCCAGTGAGCTCCAAGAGATACCCGTCGCGACTCGAGAGCAGAGCGGGGTTCTTTGCTTCCACTCGAGATGAATGCCTGTCTCCCCGGGTGCGTCTGGAATGCAACCCCGAGATCCCTGTCGCCCCTGGAGAGGAACATTGGCTTCTGGACACAAGCCTAGATGAGGTCTATTGGCCCTGCAGTCACTCGAGAGCAATCCCCAGCTTTCCTTCGCAACTCGAATGGAAGATTGGACTTGCCTGGGCCAACACAAGAGGCATCCTGAATTCCCCGTCGTAACTCGAGAATCCCGCCGTAACTCGAGAAAAACCACGTGGCTCCCCCGTCATCGCAAGATGAAGCCCTTTCCCGCTACAGCGCCTCAGGAGAAGTCCCACGTTAGGAATTGGAGGTCGAAAGGGCACTTGGCACCCTTGATGCGACCCACAAAGTTCCCCGAAATCCCGGTCTCCCTCGAGAGGAACACTGAGGTTTTCCGGCACCCCCTCCTCTGAGCCCTTTCTCCCCTCCTGATCTGGACAGGAGGGTCGACTCCCCTGCTTTGTCTGGAAGGGGTTCCCGACCTTCCGGTCGCACCTCAGGATGAGGCCGGTCTCACGAAGACATTCCAGACGTGGCCTCGTGGGTGGTTCCACATTCCGTAGGACCCCGATTTCCCGGTCCCCTCTTGATAAGAACCCGATGCCCGGACACCTCTCCGAACTCCAGCCTGTGAATGAAGTCAACACGAAGGGGCAGTTTTTCCGTGCATCGTTCGGAAAAAACCCCAGGTTCCAAATACAGCTCGACAAGCGGCCTCTCTCCCCGGGGACATCTCGAGAGGCAAGCGGAGTTCCATGCCTCAACCCAAGACGAGGCCTGACTCTCCTGTCCCCAGTCTGCAGGGACCCTGCGATCGGAGTCTGAAATCAGAGGTACCCTGCGGTTCCTGCCTCAACTGGAGATGAGGCCCTCTTCCAATGCACCAAGCCCAGTGGAGTCCCGAGAGGCCCCTCCCACCTCCAGTTTCCCTGGCTTCTCAGAGCCACCATGAGAAGCCCCCTGAGGTCACCTGCACAAGTCGAGGGAACCCAGGGTTTCCTGCCTCAACCCGGGAAAGACCTCGAGAGACCTTCTTCAACACGTCTCGAGGCCAGATTCCCCTACCATGGCTCGGGAGCAATGACGCGCTCCCCCTCGCCACTCGCATGGAGACCCGACTTCCCTGGCGCCCCACGAGAGGCTCACTGACCTCGCCGTCGTACCTCGTGAGAAACCGCACACTGGGGCCGCCGCTCGAGAACAACCCCGAGATTCCCCCGTCATCGAGAGATGAGGGCCTTCGTCTCCTGCATGGCCTAG
>NZ_CAXUBQ010000062.1:0-1341 GCF_964249465.1 Ruminococcus sp. Marseille-P328
TGGTACTATGTCAAGATTTAGTACAAGTTAAAATGAGGTTTTCCCCATCTTAACTTGCCATTGGCTCTTCGTTCTGTTGCAATCTACGGTATAGTTCTTCGTAGTCATTTGGTGACATGTAATCGCAATGACTATGGATTCGCTTGGTGTTATAGAATGCCTCCAGATATTCGAATACCAAGCGATATGCATGATTATAGTCGCGGATTTTGAAGCGATTCAGCCATTCGCGCTTGATCAGTGAATGAAATGATTCAATGCAGGCATTATCCCATGGATAAGCCTTTTTAGAATAACTGCACTGCATGTTTGCAGTGACACGTTTGTATTCCTTTGAAACATACTGTACGCCGCGATCGGAATGCATAATCAATGGTTCTTCAATTTTTCGTTTTGCCTTGGCTTTGTTTATTGTTTCAATCACGCAGGACACTTCCAATGTATTTGACAATGTCCAGGCAATGATTTTTCTGGAATATAAATCCATAATACTGGTCAAATAGACGAAGCCATCTATCGTCCAGATATAGGTAATGTCAGAACACCAAACTGCATTTGGCCGTTCTGGATTAAATTGTTCATCAAGGATGTTTTGAAGTTTGCTACTGAAATCGGAGTCTCTTGTGGTGATTGTCCACGGCTTTACCCACTGAGCCTTAATGCCCATTTGTTTCATGTACTGCCCAACAGTACGCTCAGAAATAGTTTCTCCTGTTTTGCGTAACACTTGTGTGATTTTGGGAGCACCGTAATTCTGTTTAGATTTATCGTAAATATCCTTGATTTTGGCTTTTACTGATTCCCGACGCTTTTCAGCATTGGAAGGAACATGTTTCAACCATGCGCGATAGCCAGAACGTGAAACGCCAAGTATTTTCAACATTCCGGAGACAGAAACACGGCGTTTAGCCTTGTGGGCTGCTTCTGCCCTCTCAGTAACTTCGAGGTAAATGGCTTCCGTCATTTTCCCAGAATGTTGATGGCTTTTTTTAATACATCAAGTGCATCCTGCGCATCACGTAGTTCACGCTTTAAACGTGCAATTTCCTTTGCTTCATCAGAAGCATAGTTGCCAGAACCACGGCTCTCAATGTCTCCGGTATCACGCAGTTCTTTCTGCCAGCGAGACAGTGTCTGATGACTGATTCCTAAGTTTGAAGCGCAACCCTGCAATCCTAATTCTCTGTGATCATGATAATACCGGATTGCATCCAATTTAAATTGTTTGTCATAGTGCTTTGCCATAATGAGATCCTCCTTCAGTGCGGTAACTACATAGTACCATAAAATTTGTAATTAGGGATTCTCATTTTGACTTGTACTATTTATATTCTAGCACCA
>NZ_CAXUBQ010000063.1:0-1299 GCF_964249465.1 Ruminococcus sp. Marseille-P328
ACAGACAATCATGAGAAAATCTCACCACAATAAATGAAAACTGGATACTAGCTATACGTTATGTAGTGGTATACTTAAGGTGCCGAATAAGATCGGAAGGGGATTGGTGCTTACAAGCCCGTCCGACAGACTGATTTTCAGCTCCTTAGGTGTACCACTTTTTGTTTCCATCGGGTTTTGATGAGGACGCAGGACAGCCAACAATTAAGCAAGGAGCTGCATCGGCTTATGCGAAGGAGGTTTGCTTTATGGAAGTATTGTATAAGCGGTGTTGTGGGATTGACATTCATAAAAATATGATGGTAGCCTGTATTTTTACGAGTGTCAGAAAAAAAGAAATCCGTCAGTTTTCAACAATGACGGAAGATATTCTCCAATTAGTTTCGTGGCTGAAAGAAACAGATTGTGAGATGGCTGCCATGGAAAGTACGGGCTCTTATTGGAAACCTGTATATAATATATTTGAAGAAGAACAGATACCGATCATGGTTGTGAATGCGCAGCATATCAAAGGAGTTCCCGGACGTAAGACGGATGTAAAAGATGCAGAGTGGATTGCCGATCTGGTACGCCATGGATTAGTAAAAGCAAGTTACATACCAAATAGGGATCAAAGAGAACTGCGAGAAATAACCCGTTACCGCCAGGAGGTAATTGAAGAACGTGCTCGTGAATTAAATCGAATCCAGGCTGTGTTAGAAGGCTGCAATGTTAAATTGAGCAGTGTAATTACCGATATCAGCGGAAAAAGCGGTATGACAATTTTAAAGGCAATTGTATCTGGAGAAACAGATCCGGTTGTTTTAAGTGAACTTGCTGAAGGAAGAGCCAGAGATAAAATTCCAGAAATGCAGAAATCCCTACAAGGACGGATATCAGAACATCAGCAAAAAATGTTGAAACATCAACTTGGGCATATTGAAAGCCTGACCGCTTTAATTATGGATTTAGATGCAGATATTAAAAAAAAACAGAATCCATAAATTGGGCAATCGAAGCTTTGGATGATATGCCTGGGATTGGAAGAAAAAGTGCAGAACGAATTTTAGCGGAAACTGGTGTGGAAATGGAGCACTTTCAAAATGAATCCCGTTTCAGCTCATGGGCGGGGCTTGTGCCTGAGTGTAAGGAAAGCGCCGGAAAAAAGATGAGTACACGAATACGGAAAGGAAATAAATATTTGAAAGCAACGCTGGTGGAATGTGCTCGTGCTGGAATACGAAACAAGCAAAGTTATCTCTACTCCCGTTATCAAAGAATTGCCGCGCGCAGAGGTGGGAAAAGGGCTTTAATTGCAGT
>NZ_CAXUBQ010000064.1:0-1216 GCF_964249465.1 Ruminococcus sp. Marseille-P328
CATTCAGAGAAGAATCTTCAAAGTATGTACCCGGCGGAGCCGTATATATATACTCTCCTTTCTTTTCCTTTCCTTTTATGTCATTTTTCCTGGAATTATCGTCATTTTTCCTGGAATTATCGGGATTATTCTCAGAATTATTTAAAGAAGGGTTCACTTTAATAAAGGTCTCCGTTTCTTCTTCCGGAAGGAGCCAGAAACCCTCTACTGTGATCGGATTTTTCAGTGCCCTGGCTTTTACCATTGCCTGATATCTCCGCTGTATTCCGGCAGAGGTCAAGACCTTGTCCGACTGAAAAAGTGTGTTATCAAACAGTGACCGTTCCAATAAGAAGTTCAAGACCTGCTTCACCTTATTGCTGTCCATGCTCAGATCATCTGAGACAATGAACTCAAAATCCTCATCAATCTTTAAATAATATCCTGCTTTGTATATCTCACATAGAATATACAGATATAAGGTAACCCCGTCAGCCCCATAACGGGCTTTCAGGATCTTTACCTTCTTGTCTGAGAAGAAATCCACATCCAGGCGAAAAAAGCGATTTCCTTCCTGTTTCCGCCTTGCCATATATGATTAAGCCTCCAGTTCTTCCAGACAGATCTCCAGTCTTGGTCTTTCGCTGTACTGCTTTCTTACCTGCAGCTCCACGACCTGTGTATCATCCCGGTATGCCACCTCATTAAGAGCATCCAGAACAGCTTTTACGATGTTGTCAATATCGGGCTTCTTTGTAGGAAGTAGCTCCCCGCTGAGCATGGCTGTCTTTTTCACCTTTGAACTGCTCTTGGGAATCTCATAAAAAGCCTGGATCCTCGCTTTGATATAGGCTCCATCTGAGAATCTCTGTTCCCCAGCAGCCTCCATATAACGGGTAGCAATAAAATTCTCATACAGGACCGTTTTATCCGGTGTTGTGCTGCTCATAGCCTTTTTCTTGGCATTATAGTAAGTACGCGCCCTGGCTTTTCCCTGAGGCTTGCCAGGCACTGTGAAACAAATTGCTGTCATAAATATAAGTCTTCCTTTCCGCTTCCCCAGCCTGTTTAAGACCAGGGAAGCGTTCTATCACGCGATAATAGTTAAACGCTTGTAAAGATCTTCCTCGCTCTCAAGGTTGCGCACAAAATAATCACGGATTTCTTTCATTGCAACATTCTTCCAGAGACCACCTTCGGCTTCTACGATCTTGAATACCGGAGCACCACCAGCGTC
>NZ_CAXUBQ010000065.1:0-1211 GCF_964249465.1 Ruminococcus sp. Marseille-P328
TGAGAGTATGAAACTTTTTCTGTAAAATAATGTTTAGAAGGTTCTTCTATGATACAATAAATATCATTAGGAGGGCCTTTTATTATGGCAAGACAAAAGAAACCTGTACATCGTGTACAAATGACAGAAGGAAAACGAAACATCATCCATCAGCTCCTGGAAGAGTACGATATCCAGTCTGCAGAAGACATTCAGGATGCGCTCAAGGATCTTTTAGGCGGCACCATTAAGGAAATGATGGAAGCTGAAATGGATGATCATCTTGGTTACGAAAAATCCGAACGCTCAGATAATGATGATTATCGCAATGGTTATAAGCGGAAACAGGTCAACAGCCGGTATGGCTCGATGGAAATCGAAGTGCCACAGGATCGCAAATCAACATTTGAACCACAGGTTGTGAAAAAACGTCAGAAAGATATTTCCGATATTGATCAGAAGATCATTTCCATGTATGCCAAAGGAATGACTACCCGGCAGATCTCCGAAACCATCGAAGATATTTATGGCTTTGAAACTTCTGAAAGCTTTATTTCTGATGTGACTGATAAGATCCTGCCACAGATCGAAGACTGGCAGAACCGGCCACTGGACGAGGTCTATCCCATTCTCTACATTGATGCAATCCATTATTCTGTAAGGGATAATGGTGTGATCCGAAAGCTTGCCGCTTACGTGATTTTGGGAATCAACACGGAAGGAAAAAAAGAAGTTTTAACCATCAGTGTTGGCGATAACGAAAGCGCAAAATACTGGCTTTCCGTTATGAATGAACTGAAAAATCGTGGTGTCAAAGATGTATTAATCATCTGTGCCGATGGTTTAACCGGAATCAAAGAAGCGATTGCAGCAGCTTTTCCAAAGACGGAATACCAGCGCTGTATTGTACACCAGGTAAGAAACACGTTGAAATATGTCCCGGATAAAGACAGAAAAGCCTTCGCTACGGATCTGAAAACCATTTATCAGGCCACAGATGAAAAGAAAGCTCTGGCAGCCTTAGAGCGTGTAACAGAAAAATGGACACCGAAATATCCGAATTCCATGAAGCGCTGGAAGGATAACTGGGACGCAATCTCGCCGATCTTTAAATTTTCAACGACGGTCAGAACGGTGATTTATACTACAAATGCTATTGAATCCCTGAATTCTACCTACCGGAAACTGAATCGCCAGAGAAGCGTATTTCCAAGCGATACAGCTCTATTAAA
>NZ_CAXUBQ010000066.1:0-1119 GCF_964249465.1 Ruminococcus sp. Marseille-P328
GTTGGATATAAACTTTACAGACTGGTAAGAGGTAAACACTGGAAGTGAATATAATTTTTAATCTTATTTACCCGAATTGCTAGTTGATTATTTAGCCATGACTTGATACCCGATAGAATATCTTAAAGTCTCTGGTTCCAGTGTTTTAGCTGATTTTAACAGTAAAGAATACGCTAAAAGTATCATCTCTAATTTCAATTGAAAACCTTGAGGCGAACGACTTTTACAACGCTCAGCTCCTAGATTTGTCAAAAAAGAGAAAACTCGCTCAATCACTTTTCTACGTTTTGAAAAATTAGGGAAAAGGATTTTCTTTTGCTTCATGTTCTTCCTGACAGGTGTAATTAGATCAATTCCTTTTAATTCCAGCCTTTCATGCAGTGACTGACCTAGATATCCCATATCTCCAAGGACTGTTGGTGTCCCAAATTGACTCAACACTTCCTCGGTCATTGAACTATCAGCCATTGAAGCAGGAGTAATTGTGTAGTCTATGACATAGCCTGATTCACTGACTAAAGCATGACATTTACATCCATAGAAGTACTGTCCCTTTGTAGCATTGTAGCCAACATTTGCATAATCTCCAAGAACTTTGCTTCTGAAATTACGAATAGGCTGACACAAAGGAATGGGGAAGCTGTCAATAATGGATACACTCATTCCTTCAACCTCTTTAAAGACGAGTGCTTGGCGAATGACTTGGATACTCGGTAAGAGGGCATTACAACGGCGGACAAAGCGAGAATATTCTAGGAAATTAGGAAATAAACTTTGAGCCAATTGGTGCTTAGCTTTAAGCGTTTCACTAAAATGCAGTACGCCCCAGAGGTAACAAGCGATAACTAAGCAATCTGATGTTGCGAGATGGACGTTCTTTCGGTTTTGAACCTCAAGGGGAACACTCGTTTGATAAAGCGTCTCAATGGTTGTCAGTAAATAAACAAAAACTTTTGGAAGTGTGCTATTATAAGTCATATAAGTCGTGCGCTTTCTAATGCTTAGTGGTTTAAGATTAGGATAGCACGACTTATTTATTTTCCAATGAAATTAACTAGCAATTCGGGTAGAATCAAGTTTAATTCCCTCATTTTTTTGGAGGGAAATTTTGTCGAATAT
>NZ_CAXUBQ010000067.1:0-985 GCF_964249465.1 Ruminococcus sp. Marseille-P328
GAGAAGCCTGATTTTCAGGCTTGCCACCCTTGCATATCATAGAAGAATCTTATTTACAGACTTTTTCTCACAGTCTCTGCAAAATTTAGAAATGGAGTAGAAGCAATTCCCTCTCTTCTTCGTCGAAGATATCATGTGGACAAGATACCTGTGCATGGCAAAAAACGTACCCGGTTATTCTTCGGATTTAAAATAGCAGCATTAGATTTTCAAAAGCTATTAGATTATAAAAAAGCATTATATTTTCCAAAAAGCTGGTCGATAGAATCCAGGAGGCCTGCAAGATGGTAATTGATGCTTCCGCGCCATACAAAAGTATAACGGTTCGCATTTGCCTCTATCTTTGTACCGTCAATAAAAAGTTCTTTTAATGTGACCAGCCCTTCTTTCTGCAGCCGCCGCATAAACTGGTAATTCAGGTCATCCAGGACATCAGATGTCAACTTCCTGTTTTTAAAGTCATAAAAAGCATCACATTTCGGTTTTTTTCCGCGCGTCAGCCAGATAAAAGCAAGGTCTCTTTCACACAGATCAACAATACGGTCAACAGAACGTATTCCCCGCATATTTGCATAGGTAACTACAGCATACATCATGATTGGATTGTACCCGGTTCTTCCCTTATCTGAACAATTGGCTAACAAGCCAGAAAAATCTAATTCCTCCATCACTTTTTTCAGGGTATAGACTGGATCGTCGTCAGGTAAACTCAATTCGAAGAAACTAAAGTTAATTTTCTGTTGCCCTAATTCAAAAAAATCATTATAATAATTATTGGTTAGCATAGTTACATTATAACATGTAACGGAGAGAAAGATGGTTGTCGTTAGCCATCTTTTTTCTTTTTTCAGATAAATTCAGAGAGGGTATGACTCGTTGTGAGTCATACCCTCTCTGCTCTGGAACTATCTATTTCCCGACAGACAATCATGAGAAAATCTCACCACAATAAATGAAAACTGGATACTAGCTATACGTTATGTAG
>NZ_CAXUBQ010000068.1:0-950 GCF_964249465.1 Ruminococcus sp. Marseille-P328
GTAATAGCTCACTGGTCGAGAGGCCCTGCGCCGAAAATGTCCGGGGCTGAAACGTACCACCGAAACTAAGGGATCCGCAAGGATCGGTAGAGGAGCATTGCATGCGGAACGAAGCAGTACCGTAAGGAGCTGTGGACTGCATGGAAGAGAGAATGCCGGAATGAGTAGCGAGATAAAGGTGAGAATCCTTTAGGCCGAATATCCAAGGTTTCCAGGGTAAAGCTGATCTGCCCTGGGTAAGTCGGGGCCTAAGGCGAGGACGAGAGTCGTAGCCGATGGACAACAGGTGGAGATTCCTGTACTGCGGTATGACAGAACTGTGGGGACACGTAAGGAAAGCGGAAGCCGGGAATGGAAAGCCCGGTGCAAGCGGGGTACCAGTCACTCAGGCAAATCCGGGTGGCAATGGGAAGCCGTGATGCGGAGCGAAATACAAGTAGCGAAGTCCGTGAGCCATGCGTCAAGAAAAGCCGCTATTGTTTATACCGTACCCGTACCGTAAACCGACACAGGTGGATGAGGAGAGAATCCTAAGGCCGGCGGAAGAAGCATTGTCAAGGAACTCGGCAAAATGACCCCGTAACTTCGGGAGAAGGGGTGCCACTGAGAAGTGGCCGCAGAGAATAGGCTCAAGCAACTGTTTAGCAAAAACACAGGTCTATGCGAAACCGAAAGGTGAGGTATATGGGCTGACGCCTGCCCGGTGCTGGAAGGTTAAGAGGAGAGGTTAGCGGAAACGCGAAGCTTTGAATTTAAGCCCCAGTAAACGGCGGCCGTAACTATAACGGTCCTAAGGTAGCGAAATTCCTTGTCGGGTAAGTTCCGACCCGCACGAAAGGCGTAATGATTTGAGCGCTGTCTCGACAATGCATCCGGTGAAATTGAAGTACCAGTGAAGATGCTGGTTACCTGCGCCAGGACGGAAAGACCCCATGGAGCTTTACTCCAGT
>NZ_CAXUBQ010000069.1:0-859 GCF_964249465.1 Ruminococcus sp. Marseille-P328
AAGTAATCGTCAGATTGTCGCCTGATGATAATACCATTCCATGAAGCCATTCAAGAGATTTGCTTTTAAATGTGACTCCGTTCTTTGGAAAGATGTTATTTATCCAGATCACGCAAATGCCTTGGAGAAAATTGATACCCCTTCATTATTATTTGGTACTGGCAGAACAAGACCATATATTATTATGTTCAACGACAGAATTGGCAGTTCTCTTTTCGGAGGAGGTTTTACGGTCATATTCGGGTACATGTATTCGATGGACGATTATGGCGTACAAATAGCAATATATTATTCTGGAACTGTTAGAAAACGTCATAAACTTGCTGGGACTTGGCAAGAGTGGACAATTATTCATTATTAAATAATAGCTGGTAAATATTACAATAGCAAAAGAAAAATACATATATCTTGCTGACTAGAACAATTGTATATAAATGAAATCAAGCCTTTATAACTTCGCCATTATTTATATTCCATCTTTCAGTACTATTATTATATCCGAACAATATTACAGCACCATATGCGGCATTTGAATATCGATATCCAATCATAAGATACTGTATGCCTGCGACAAAAGTACCATAAAATGCTCCATCTTTTAAAATGGTATTGTTAAGAGCATCTCTTACGCAAGCATCCAGACCACCCAGTTCGGATACTTTGGTGTCTTCATAATAAATGTGTTGAACTGTAAATCTATCATTCGAAATTTTATCACTATTTTATATGCGGTCTTCCTTTTCGCTATAAATGTCCATCCAATCCTTAGCAGGCTGTGTTTACCCAAGCCACCTTTTCAGCCGGCCATTTTTTTGCCTATTTGCAAGTTACCTTATGCCATTAATCGCATAAATGAAGC
>NZ_CAXUBQ010000070.1:0-841 GCF_964249465.1 Ruminococcus sp. Marseille-P328
TTTTTCTTTTTATAGGTGAAAACAGTACGGCGGTCTGTAAAGAACTTGTAGGGGATACCGTAAGTTGTGAGAATCTGATGGAAAACGTGGTAATAGCCATTCAGAGTTTCCTGGGTATCAAACCAACCGCCGGTAATCCTTCCTGTAGCATCATCTATAGCCAGATGCAGATGCCATATCTGAGCGGGGATCCATTCGTAGGGAGTTGCGTCCATTTGCTGCAGTTCACCGAAATAAGCGGCTCTGGGACGGCGGGAATGGGCGTCCTCAAGAGCAACAAGATTAATCTGTATCTGATCCGCTTCTTTCTGAGATTTCGCCGCTTTTTTATCGGCTTTTAATTGTTCTTTGATTCTCTTTTTCTTAGCTTTTGTAGCCTTGGGAGAGAGAATGTATTCAGCTTCGAGAATAGACATAACCGCTGAAGGGGAGATGTAGATATCTTCATGTTTTCCTAATAACTCAGTGAAATGTTCAAAATTGGCATCATAGTATTTGTTGCGGTATAAATCGACAACAAGATTACGAGTTTCATTGGGGATGGTATTGGCTGGTTTACGTCCTCTGTTGCCATGGATAAAATAGGCTTTGCCATGTTCTTTGTAGCCTTTAAGCATACGGTTAATGTGACGTACAGTACAACCGAGAGTAAGGGCAGCTCTCTGCTTGTTAGGGGCTGGATGATCTGCCAATGATTTGATCACCTCATATTTCTTTTGTTCATCCATTGATAATTCTACCTTTCTGATAATCGTTACCTCCATCTGTTGATGGAAGCATTATACTACATTGGGACATTTTCCTTTATGGTATATTAGGACATTATCATAAATGGTTCATA
>NZ_CAXUBQ010000071.1:0-808 GCF_964249465.1 Ruminococcus sp. Marseille-P328
AGTGGTCCCCAGGTTTTAAATTCTTCTACGTTCTCTAACATTATTACCCTGGGTCTTACAAGCCCCGCCCAGCGGCATGCTACCCAGGCAAGCCCGCGGATGAATTTGTCCTTTGGTTTTCCACCTTTGGCTTTACTGAAATGCTTGCAATCTGGTGAGAACCATGCAAGTCCTACCGGATGTCCATTGCAGGCTTCTACGGGATCCACTTGCCATACATCCTCGCAGTAATGTTTCGTGTTAGGATGGTTGGTTTTATGCATCCGAATAGCTTCAGGATCATGGTTGATTGCTATGTCAACGCTATATCCCGTTGCCAGCTCAATACCTGTAGATGCACCGCCGCCACCGGCAAAATTGTCCACAATTAATTCTCCATGAATCATTTTCTTTCCAAGAAGCCCGGTATACCATTGCCCCGGCCGGAGGCTGGCTCCTTTCGTTTACTTTATGTCGCTTGTCCGCAGCGGAATCCGCATATTGCTTTACATCCCATGCAGCATTGCTCTCTGCAAGGCTCCATATCGTTACCTTCCATTATTGACTGTAGGATCAGGCTTTTCGCGGTAAACATCCGCTCACATCCTGTGTCCGTCATAAATTCACAAGCGTAATCATTAATCTTCTTTCCTTCCTCTCGGGCAATACATGCTTCGCATCCAATAGAATCTTTTAGGGTACAAATCAAAAATCCATCTTGGAATAGCTGTATAGGAGCAGCTATACAATCTTCTATAGTGCAGCCAGTATATTCAACATAGTGCTCACACTTGCGCTCTGGATAAAAAGCACCTCCCCTACACCAATG
>NZ_CAXUBQ010000073.1:0-761 GCF_964249465.1 Ruminococcus sp. Marseille-P328
GTTCAAATTGGACAGACAGGTTTTGCAGCAGACAGAAGCAAAGATGTACGGGATCCGCTGACTACTATTGTAAGTAAAAATGAGCATTGCCTTATAAGCCCTCTACTTATACAGTACCATTCTGAAACGTTAAAGGACGAAGTCCGAGGGCAGACCATTGCAGATCCGGTAATGACGGTTGACAGCTCAAACAGATACGGACTGGTAACCTCGTTTCTGAGCAAATTCTATAAATCCGGTACAGGACAAGATGTTCGTGAACCGCTGCACACTATAACAACATCAGCTGGACATTTTGGAGAAGCGAGAGCTTTTTTGATTAAATATTACGGCTCAGGCACAGGCCAAGACATAAAGGAACCACTTGACACAGTTACGGCGCAGGATAGATTTGGGCTTGTGGAAATAGACGGAACTGAATACCAAATTGCGGATATTGGCCTGAGAATGTTAGAACCAAGTGAACTTTACGGCTGTCAAGGATTTCCGGAAGATTACATTATAGACCACGATTACACGGGTAAGACATATCCGAGAAGTGAACAAGTCAGAAGGTGCGGGAATGCAGTATGTCCTCCGATACCGGCGGCCTTGGTAAAAAGCAATCTACCAGAACTTTGTGTAGCCACCCGAAATCCTATCTGCAGAAATGACCGCATGAAGGAAGAAACCACAGGACAATTAAGATTTGCGTAGGAAGGAGAGATGCTTAAGATGGATATGCCAAAATACAAAACCTGTAAACACAGTACCGGCAGAGT
>NZ_CAXUBQ010000074.1:0-749 GCF_964249465.1 Ruminococcus sp. Marseille-P328
TCCCCATCTATCGATGAGGATACCTATACACAGTTTGCCTATGCCTGTAAACAGCTTGGGGTTGAACTGGGATCAAGCAGTGTGCCTCAGGCAAAAGGACGTGTAGAACGCCTGAACCAGACGCTACAGTCGCGCCTGCCAGTCGAGTTGAGACTTGCAGGCATAACGACCATAGACGCTGCCAATGAATTCCTAAACTCCTACATAAAGGAATTCAATGAGAAGTTTGCCCTTCCCCTTCATGGTATCAAGTCTGTGTTCGAAGTGCAACCCAAAATTGAAAAAATCAACCTGATTCTTGCAGTTTTATGCGAAAGAACGGTAGATACCGGACACTGTTTAAGGCATTCCAATAAATACTACCGTATGATTGACAGCAGAGGCAATCAGGTCCACTACCGAAAAGGAACAAAGGTAATGTTTATTCAGGCTTTTGATGGCAGTCAATACTGCTGTGTAAATGACAAAGACATCTATGCACTGGAAGAAATACCCGAGCACGAAACAAAATCAAAAGACTTAGATATAGACTATACTCCGCCAAAACCAAAGAAGCCCCGCATTCCACCAATGAACCACCCCTGGCGTCGTCAACAGTTTGGAAAATTTGTCAAACAGCAAGAACACCACCAGAATGATCAAGATACAAAAATTGCCTGAGGAATGAAGCACATCAATATAACAAGCCCCAGCAAAAAGCCGGGGCTAATACTTCAATTATTTTAGGACATTTTCAAAAACGCTTGACA
>NZ_CAXUBQ010000075.1:0-744 GCF_964249465.1 Ruminococcus sp. Marseille-P328
CTTTTGATTCTCATTGTTGATCTTTGTCTGCTCTCACAGACTAAATCGATGTCTTCCTATCTTACGTTTTAACGTTTGTATCAAGGATATTTGATTAAAGTTTAATCAAATTTACATGTATGCAGTTTTCAAGGTACATATCTGACTGAATTTTTATCAGTCATTAGAAATCTTAAATATCAGAAAGCTTCTATTTAAAACCTCTAATCACTGGTAAAACCAGTTATCATAACAGCACTTCCCTGCTGAATGGGTTAACACCAGTCCATCAGTTTTCATCTTTTACCGTTCTGTTTCCGACAGAACTCACTTACCGGTGTCTGTTTCTATATGAACAAGTTCTTCACTTGTTTTTTTCTTTGATCCGGCGCCCACCTGCTCTCCCACATCGTCTCCAATGCAGTACCATCGGCCGCTCAGGTCTTAACCGTCGTGTTCGGGATGGGAACGGGTGTTTCCCCTAAGCGCATCGACACCGGAAATATCGGTTATCGACTTTCTTATTTTTTTTATAAGTAAGCTACTTGATAACTCAACAGTAAAACACATTTCGATTTTCTACTTCTTCCTTAGAAAGGAGGTGATCCAGCCGCACCTTCCGATACGGCTACCTTGTTACGACTTCACCCCAGTCATCGGTCCCGCCTTCGGCAGCTCCTCCCTTGCGGTTAGGTCACTGACTTCGGGCGTTACTGACTCCCATGGTGTGACGGGCGGTGTGTACAAGACCCGGGAACGTATTCA
>NZ_CAXUBQ010000076.1:0-717 GCF_964249465.1 Ruminococcus sp. Marseille-P328
GGAAATAAACAGGAAGAACCAGAGAAACTTCTTCTTTCAGTAAAGGAAACATGCGAATTAACTGGTTTATCAGAAAGAACTGTGCGAACTATAATGGCGGAAAATGAGTTTACGGTCCGGATCGGGAGAAGAACGCTTGTTCATAAGAAAAAATTTGAAAAATGGCTGGACAAACAGTACTCTTGAATATTTTGTGAGAACGTGATAATATTCTGATGTACTTGAGATCTGGTCTGGAAAGGATGAATGCCATATGGGTAAATCTTTAAAAGGTAAAGAACTTGGACGTGGGCTTTACCAAAGATCAGATGGGCTATATGTGGCCAGAATATATACGAAAGGTTCCCCGAAACCAATCTACTTATATGACAGCAATTTAGCCAAACTCAAAAAGAAGCGTGATCATGAAAAAGCAAGATATATTATGGGGCTTAATGCAGGAGCACGAAAGTATACTACTGCTGAGTGGTTTGATGAGTGGATGAAGCTATATAATATAGGACGCCTAAAAAACACGACTATTAATGGTTATGTTGATGGATTTGAACGAATTACAGATTATATTGGCTCGGTGAGACTGGAAAGTCTCACCCCTGCCCATATTCGTAATATGGTGGAAAGATTACAGGCAGATGGCTATGCAGAAACGTCAGTGGAGCATTCGCTGACGATTGTAAATCTATTATTAAACAGTGCAGTAGATAGCAGAATGATTCC
>NZ_CAXUBQ010000077.1:0-715 GCF_964249465.1 Ruminococcus sp. Marseille-P328
AAAAGTCAAATCCATCGTGTATGTTCGTAATAACTGTCTTTTCATCCGATAATTCTAATCCTCTTTCATGCATGAACTCTTTTACTAAAGGTAGTACCTCGTTTCTTAATAGTTCCTCTGATGCTCCTGTAATAATGAAATCATCTGCATAGCGCACCAGATTTACTTTTGGATTTATCTGTCTACCTTTCGACCAATACCGTTTGAACTTATTCTTCAATAATCTTTCTAATCCGTCCAATACATAATTACACAGCGTCGGTGAAATAGTACCTCCCTGTGGTGTTCCTTGGTCAGTAGCATTGAGTTTTCCCTTTTCCACAAATCCAGCTTTAAGAAATTTGTGCAAAATTTCTTTGTCCATAGGGATATTCTTTTGCATCCATTCATGATTTATGTTATCGAAACATCCTTTTATGTCACCTTCCAACACCCATTCTGGTGCTGTTTTTCGAGCCAAGTCGACAAAACATTGCTCTATAGCGTCTTGAACACATCTGTTGGGTCTGAATCCGTATGAAGTGCCGTCTGCCAGAGTTTCTGTGACTGGTTCCAGTGCCATTTTGTGTAATGTTTGCATTGCCCTATCTTTCATTGTAGGAATACTCAGTGGTCTCTTTTTTCCATTTTTCTTTGGAATGTAGATTCGTCTGAGCGGTTGAGGTTGGTATCCTCTTCTCTGAAGTGTGAATATGGCGTTAAATTTGTCCTCATT
>NZ_CAXUBQ010000078.1:0-680 GCF_964249465.1 Ruminococcus sp. Marseille-P328
TTACTTACAATAGTAGTCAGCGGATCCCGTACATCTTTGCTTCTGTCTGCTGCAAAACCTGTCTGTCCAATTTGAACTATATACGGCTCCACAATTCCATATCCATGCTTCCCTGTTATGGTCGGCATTGGCTCTCTGATGTCATTAGGCCTTCTCTCTCCACCATGATTACACTGAATGATAAACGGCTCTGGATTCTCAAGCACAAACTTTTTCAGTCCTCTCGCAATCCTCGCCATTGTCTTAGGTGCCAGTGGACGCACTGCCCGAATACCGTATTTCTCTTTGATTTCTTCGGATGTATCAAAAATTGAAGGACACGGCCTGCTGAAGTCTATCTGGGTATATGCACCAACATAAGGTTTTAGGCTGCCATTCTTCACCTGTTCGCTGTCCGCTGCCCCATGTGCCGGCTCTGGCCACACAATCGGCTTGCCATCACACCGTGCAATCAGAAAGAATCTCTTTCGCATGGTCGGCGCACCATAATCTGCTGCTATCAGCTCTTGAAATTGCACCTCATAGCCAAGGTCTGTAAGCTGCTGCACAAATTTCTCAAATGTCTTTCCCTGCTTGGACTTGATCGGATGTTTTCTCCTGTTAAGTGGTCCCCAGGTTTTAAATTCTTCTACGTTCTCTAACATTATTACCCTGGGTCTTACAAGCCCCGCCCAGCGGCA
>NZ_CAXUBQ010000079.1:0-626 GCF_964249465.1 Ruminococcus sp. Marseille-P328
CTGGCATAGTCGGGTAAGAGAAGAGCATTACTGTCCTTCCCTCCCCTAAGAACCGTACGTGATAGTTTCCCATCATACGGCTCAAGCCTTATAAAGCCTATTGCTGCCACAATAAGCCGGTTGTATATCATTCGTATACAAATTTGAAATTGCTGTAGGATTTATTTTTGCGTTCAGCGAAGTATTCCATCCAAATTTCATCGTAGGGATTCGCTTCCGCTTTAATACGTGTAAAACGGGTAATGTTTGTGTCGGTTGCATATACTAATGCGAGATAATTATCCTCCGTCAGCTTTTCAGAGAAAGTCCAGCTACGGTTTCCGATTCTGTGGAAATATTTATCTCTTATCCATGCGGCTGGTTTGTTTTTATGTCTACGTCGGCACCATCTCCATAGCGCCTTGAATGTCTGCCAGTCCACATATCTAAATGCAACCGAAGATACGTTATACTTCTGAAAGTTCACCCATCCTCTGATAATAGGATTCAGGCATTTGATCAGATCGGATTGCTTGCCCGTTCGGAACTTCTTAATTGTTCCACGAATTTTACGCATAATTGATTTAACATTCTGTTTTGATGGTTTGGTAAGTAATTTATCCCCATATTTACGAATATTACAACCC
>NZ_CAXUBQ010000080.1:0-600 GCF_964249465.1 Ruminococcus sp. Marseille-P328
GGGTGAAGTCGTAACAAGGTAGCCGTATCGGAAGGTGCGGCTGGATCACCTCCTTTCTAAGGAAGAAGTAGAAAATCAATTATGTGTTTTACTGTTGAGTTATCAAGGAGATAACAATTTAATATGACATTTCTGGTGTCGATGCGCTTAGGGGGAAACACCCGTTCCCATCCCGAACACGACGGTTAAGACCTAAGCGGCCGATGGTACTGCATTGGAGACGATGTGGGAGAGCAGGTGGGCGCCAGATTATGGGGATGTAGCTCAGTTGGGAGAGCACCTGCCTTGCAAGCAGGGGGTCGAGAGTTCGAATCTCTTCATCTCCACTGCCAGAGATGGCAAATGGGCTTATAGCTCAGCTGGTTAGAGCGCACGCCTGATAAGCGTGAGGTCGGTGGTTCGAGTCCACTTAAGCCCATAGGCTTAAATCTTTATTAGCCGTGAGGTTAAGTGATTAAGCCTTTGATTGTACCTTGAAAACTGCATACATGTAGTATGATGAAAATCATACATCCTTGATATAAAACGTTAAAACGTAAGATAGGAAGACATCGATTTAGTCTGTGAGAGCAGACAAAGATCAACAATGAGAATCAAAAG
>NZ_CAXUBQ010000081.1:0-595 GCF_964249465.1 Ruminococcus sp. Marseille-P328
TCCTGCTCTCCTGGTTTATTCCAGTTACTCCAGCCAGTACGCGGCGGTTTATCCGGGAATATTTTATTGTACGGGTTTTCTTTTGCTCTAAAATCGTCCCAGCATTTTCCATACACACATCTGTCAGACCACCAGCGCAAGCAGGTCTTGCAATAACAATCCCTACAGTACATTTGTGAGCCAGGCTTTTCTAATATCTGTAAATCATTCATTAACTCTGTTCTGTCCCTCCTGGCTTTTCTTTAACAGCTGTTTTTCATATTCCTCAAAGTCATATTCCCTCTGTGGAAAGTTATTGAATCGGTTCTTACTGCCCTTTGCTTCTGTCTTCCTGGTTCTTGCTTTTTTCAGAGGGTAGAAGCTCTTCCATCCGTTCATAGCAGATTTCTTTACAATGGCAGTCAGCTCCTCTGGTTTGTCAGACATGGACAGAAGTTCTTCCCGCAGAAGCTGTACCTGTTCTTTCGTCAGACTGTCTCCATTGTTCTGTCTTACCTTCAGGAATAACAGGAAGGCATCATTCAGAGAAGAATCTTCAAAGTATGTACCCGGCGGAGCCGTATATATATACTCTCCTTTCTTTTCCTTTCCTTTT
>NZ_CAXUBQ010000082.1:0-539 GCF_964249465.1 Ruminococcus sp. Marseille-P328
ATTTCTTTCATTGCAACATTCTTCCAGAGACCACCTTCGGCTTCTACGATCTTGAATACCGGAGCACCACCAGCGTCCTTGATACGGAAAACAAACTCACTTTCCGGCTGCTTCACTTCCAGGAAGGTCCTGTATGGGATAAGGGTAACCGGATTCGGAACCAGAACATCTGCTTTTGATGCAATCCCCTGCTTAATGGTTGTCTTCTGGGTAACGCCGTCATCACCATAATTGGCTGTTGTTTTTGCCTCAACATTTCCAGATACTTTCAGGATAGCTTCCAGATCAGTGTTCTCTTCAAAGTTTGCCTGCATTTCAATGAGAAAACGCTCCTGATCGTACCACTCATCATAGCGGAAGCGTGGAGTCTCAGCCCTGCACACAAACAGGCGCTCTCTTTTTCTCTCTGCATTCAGACCGGAATACAGTTCTACTTTTGTCGGACTTATCACATGAATGATCATGGACTCTCTGAGTTCCTTGGTGCAGCTCAAGATATAATCAATCATGCTGCTTAAGTTGGACGCCTCAATTGGCTC
>NZ_CAXUBQ010000083.1:0-537 GCF_964249465.1 Ruminococcus sp. Marseille-P328
GACCTCCACTGCCTCTTACGGCAGCTTCATCCTGGACATGGGTAGATCACCCGGTTTCGGGTCTACTCCTACTGACTTGGCCCTGTTAAGACTTGGTTTCCCTACGGCTCCGTCCCTTAAGGACTTAACCTTGCCAGTAAGCGTAACTCGCCGGACCGTTCTACAAAAAGTACGCGGTTGCACGCATAAGGTGCTCCCACAGCTTGTAGACACAGGGTTTCAGGTTCTCTTTCACTCCCCTCCCGGGGTCCTTTTCACCTTTCCTTCACAGTACTATGCGCTATCGGTCACTAAGTAGTATTTAGCCTTAGGGGGTGGTCCCCCTGACTTCCCACAAGGTTTCTCGTGTCTCGTGGTACTCTGGATCCTGCTCAGTCTCATCTGCTTTCACATACGGGGCTTTCACCCTCTTCGGCCGGCTTTCCCAAAACCGTTCTGTTAGCTTCCGAGAATCTTAAATGCAGTCCGTAACCCCGGAATGCACGCATTCCGGTTTAGGCTCTTCCGCGTTCGCTCGCCGCTACTTGCAGAATCGAG
>NZ_CAXUBQ010000084.1:0-515 GCF_964249465.1 Ruminococcus sp. Marseille-P328
AGTCAGTAGGAGTAGACCCGAAACCGGGTGATCTACCCATGTCCAGGATGAAGCTGCCGTAAGAGGCAGTGGAGGTCCGGACCCACATCCGTTGAAAAGGGTGGGGATGAGGTGTGGGTAGGGGAGAAATTCCAATCGAACCCGGAGATAGCTGGTTCTCCTCGAAATAGCTTTAGGGCTAGCCTCGGTCATGAGTCTTGTGGAGGTAGAGCACTGAATTTCCTAGGGGGCGTCAAAGCCTACCGAAGAATATCAAACTCCGAATGCCATGTAGACAGGACCGGGAGTCAGACTGCACGAGATAAGTTGGGCAGTCAAAAGGGAAAGAGCCCAGACCTTCAGTTAAGGTCCCAAAGTGTACGTTAAGTGGAAAAGGATGTGGGGTCTCGAAGACAACCAGGATGTTGGCTCAGAAGCAGCCATTCATTCAAAGAGTGCGTAATAGCTCACTGGTCGAGAGGCCCTGCGCCGAAAATGTCCGGGGCTGAAACGTACCACCGAAACTAAGGGATCCG